>JBBQFU010000188.1:0-17686 GCA_038322185.1 Haliangiales bacterium | reverse complement strand
CTGGTCGAACGCCGTGAACTTCGCGAAGCCCTTCGTCGACTGGACCTTGGTGATCGCAGCGGTCAACGTGGTCTTGCCATGATCGACGTGGCCGATCGTGCCGATGTTGACGTGGGGCTTGTTGCGGACGAATTTCTCTTTCGACATTTTCTCTCCGAGCCCCCTGTCAGAATTGAACTGACGACCCCTTCCTTACCAAGGAAGTGCACTGCCACTGTGCTAAGGGGGCGATGTTTGTGGACGTTGCGTTGCGACCTTGAACTGGAGCGGGCGAAGGGACTCGAACCCTCGACAACCAGCTTGGAAGGCTGGAGCTCTACCAACTGAGCTACACCCGCGTTCTATCAAATTCACAAAGTGCGGGTGTCGCCAGTCGACTCGAAATTCGACACCCGCGTTTCTATCTCATTCCTCGTTCGTTTCGAAAGTGGTGGACGGAGGTGGATTCGAACCACCGAAGTCATAAGACGGCAGATTTACAGTCTGCTCCCTTTGGCCGCTCGGGCATCCGTCCTGAAAATCTGGCGTCGTGTTCCTTGAGACTATCGGAGCTGGCGATGGGACTCGAACCCGCGACCGCCTGATTACAAATCAGGTGCTCTACCAACTGAGCTACGCCAGCCAAGCGGCGTCCGCGAGGCACAGACGTATAAACGGACAGTTGCGCCTCGTCAAGGGTCGGTCAGCAAACCGCCATCATTATATATAGCTCCCGACACTGAACCTGGACGGATCCCCATGAGCAAGAAGCGGGTTATGTGCGGTAGCGGAGCCGAGCTGATCGCGTTTGCCGAGGACGAATACCTGTCGGAGGTCATGCTGCCGGCGCTGACCAAACCGTCGAAGAAGGTCCCCAAGAGCGTCACGTTCGAGTGGGGCCTCGTGATCCCCGGCGACGGCGCCGCGAAGTTTCAGTCGTACATGGTGACGGCCACCGGTGTCACGAAGTGGTCGCTCGACGGCGCGTGGAGCAAGACGCACGTGATCGAGATGGACTTTGCGCCGACGAAGAAGCGCATCGCGATGACGCAGACGATTCCCGGCGTGCTCGCGCTCGAGTGTGCGTCGCTCTCCATCGAGCGCGGCGGGCTCAAGCGCTACACGCTGCCGCCGCGGATCCTCGCCGATCGCTTCCTCGTGTTCGGCGCGCGCGAGGTCACGTGGACCGAGCTACGCCAGTGGCTCGCGGTGCCGGACGAGCTCGACATGTACGATCAGACGTCCGTCGACACGCTGATCGATCACGCCAAGGACGACGAGGTGATCAAGAGCCCGTGCTTCGGCCTGCACAAGTTCCAGACCGCCGCCGGCGTGGAAGCCCCGTGGATCAGCGTCGCGATGATGCTCGCGATCACGACGAAGGGGCACTACTTCTCGGTCCATCGCGGCACGTGCGACGACGCGGCGTGGGAGCACGCGAAGCAGCTACCCGCGCAGCTCGGACCGTGCGAGGTGATGAGCGGCACGGTGCGCTGTACCGGCGAGGAATGGATCGCGAAGTGGGCGAGCGGCGGGCAGACGTCGACGACGAAGCCCGGACGCGTGGTCGCACCGACGAAGAAACAACGCCCGCGCGCACGCGCGGCCGCGCCGAAGAAAGCTATTCGACGTCCTCGCCCTGAAAGTGCCAGCGCACCCTCCCGGCCGAGCGGCGCCCGCGCGGCGTCGCCGACGCGAGCTACTCGAGGTCCTCGCCCTGGAAGTGCCAGCGCACCATCCCGGCGGAGCGGCGCACGCTCGGCGTCGCCGGCGCGATCAACGAAACGCGCACGTAAAACTTCGACGAGTCGCGCGGGTCGCGCACGATCGTGACGTTGCGCAGCGGGCTGCCGAGGCGGGTGACATCCTGCTTCGTGCGCTCGAGCTGCGCGGCCAGCGCCGGTCCCTGGATGATCAGCTCGGCGTAGCTCTTCGTCACGAGGCCCTCGGTCACGCGAACATCACCCGTCAGCGTGAAGTCGAGATCCGCCCGCCCTTCCCCGCCGGTGATCCTGATATCGCGGACGCGCGACGGACCCTGCGAGGCAGGAACATCGACCTGCGTCTCGACGAGATGCGGGCGGCCCTTCGCGTTGCTCGGCTCGCGCATCGCGACCTTGGTGCTCGCGCGTGCGGCGACGTCACGATCGCGGGCGGCGGCGAGACGCGCGGACTCGGCCTGCGCCGCTGTTTTTGCCGCAGCGAGGCGAGCGGCCTCGGCATCGGCCTTCACGCGCGCGACCGCGGTCTTCTCCTTGGCGGCAGCGAGGCGCGAGGCTTCCGCGTCCGCCTTGGCGCGCGCGACGAGCGCTTGCTCCTTCGCGGCGGCGAGGCGCGAGGCTTCCGCGTCCGCCTTGGCGCGCGTCGCGATCTCGAGCTCCTTCGCGGCGGCCATGCGCGCAGCGTCGGCCTCGGCCTTGGCGACGCGCACGAGCTCGAGCTCCTTGGCGGCCGCGCGCTGCTCCTTCTTGGTGCGCGCGGCGGAATCACGCTCCTTGGCAACCGCGAGCCGCTGCTCCTCGAGCTCTGCCTTCGCGCGAGCGACCTCGTCCTGTTCGCGCGCGGCAGCGATCCGCGCCGCCTCGGCTTCGGCCCTCGCGCGCGTCGCAGCCTCGAGCTCCTGCGTGGCAGCCGCGCGGGCGGCATCCGCCTCGGCCTTCGCGCGCGTGACCGCGGCGAGATCCTTGGCAGCGGCGTGCTGCTCGGTCTTGGTGCGCGCGGCGGCATCGCGCTCCTTGGCAGCGACAAGGCGCATCGCCTCGACGTCGGCCTTCGCAACGGCGACGGCAGCCCGCTCGTTCGCGGCGGCGGTGCGAGCGGCCTCGATCTCGAGCTTCGCGCGCGCGAGTGCGGCCTGCTCCTTCGCGGCGGCCAGGCGTTGCGCCTCGGTCTCCGCCTTCGCGCGACCGAGCGCGGCCTGCTCCTTCGCGGCGGCCTGGCGTTGCGCCTCGGTCTCCGCCTTCGCGCGACCGAGCGCGGCCTGTTCCTTCGCGGCGGCCTGGCGCTGCGCCTCGAGCGCGGCGAGGTCTTTCGCCGTCGCCGCACGCTGCGCCTCGATCTCGGCCCGCACGCGCTTCGCCTCTGCGAGCTCCTTCGCGGCGGTCTCGCGCGCGACTGCGAGCTCTTTGGCCGCGGCATCGCGCGCCGCATCGGCCTCGGCCTTCGCGCGCCTCGCTTCCGCCAGCTCCTTCGCGGCGTCGCGCTGATCGGTCTTCGTCTTGGCCACGCTCGCATGCGCCGTCTCGGCCTCGGCCTTGGCGCGGGTTGCTGCCTCGAGCTCCTTCGCGGCAGCGGCACGTGCCGCATCCGCCTCGGCCTTCACCTTGGCAGCCCGCTCGAGATCCTTGGCAGCAGCGCGCTGCTCGGCCTTTGTCTGCGCGGCGGCATCGCGCTCCTTCGCGGCATCGAGGCGAGCTTGCTCGAGCTCGGCCCTCGCGCGTGCCGCGGCATCTTGTTCCTTGGCCGCGGCCAGGCGCAGCGCCTCCGCCTCGGACTTGCTCTTCGACGCGGACGCGCGATCACGCTCGATCTCGATGCGAGCGGTCTCCGCCTCACGCTTGGTCTTGGCCGCCGACGCGCGATCGGCCTCGGCCTCGATCTTCGCCCGCGCGGCGAGCTCGCGCTCCTTCACCAGCTCGCGACGCGCAACTTCGGCTTCCGCCTTCGCGCGGTTCGCCGCCTCGAGATCCTTCGCCGCTGCGGCACGCGCTGCCTCGGCCTCCGCCTTCGCGCGATGCGCCGCCGCGAGATCCTTCGCGGCCGCGTGCTGATCGCCCTTCGTCTTGACCGCAACCTGACGTGCTGCCTCGGCCTCCGCCTTCGCACGCGTTGCAACTTCGAGCTCCTTGGCCGCCGCCGTGCGCGCAGCATCGGCCTCGGCCTTCGCCTTCACGATCGCCTCGCGGTCCTTCGCGGCGGCGCGCTGTTCGGTCTGCGTGCGTGCCGCGGCCTCACGATCCTTGGCGGCCGCGAGCCGCACTGCCTCGAGCTCGGCCTTCGCGCGCGCCGCGGCGTCTCGCTCGAGCGCGGCGCTCTGGCGCGCTGCCTCGGCCTCGGCCTTCGCACGCTGAACATCATCACGCGCGGTCTTCGCCACGCTGCCCGCCGTCGCTGCATCGGTCTTGAGTCGCGCGAGCTCCGCCTTCGTGCGCGCGAGCTCCTGCTCGGCGGCGGTGGCAGCGGCCTTCGCGCGCGTCGCTTCCTCGCGAGCGGCCTTCGATTCGGCGCCGGCGCCGTTACGCGCCTGGCTCGCTGCCTTCTCGGCATCGGCGGCCACGCGCCGCAGCCGCTCGACCTCGGCCTGCGCCGCGGTGAGCGCGCGCTGTCCCTCTTCGTTGTCGAGCTTGCCGGTGGGCGCTGCGTCGCGCGCGGTCACGCTGACCACGAACGCATTCCCTTCGGTCTTCACGTCGTAACGACCGGG
This sequence comes from Haliangiales bacterium, assembly GCA_038322185.1. Lineage (GTDB taxonomy): Bacteria > Myxococcota_A > Polyangia > Haliangiales > Haliangiaceae > JABFXX01. Next base: position 13,284 of record JBBQFU010000188.1, on the reverse strand, counting down.
CCGCGCGAGCGTGATCACCACGCGCACCTGCGGTCCGCCGTCGTCGAGCTGCTGCGCGGTGATGGAGCTGACCGCCCACGTGTTCGACGCGAACGCAGCCGCGCTGTCTTGCCCGAGGAGCGATGCCGCGAGCCGCGCGTTGGGTACATCGACCACCACGCGTGTCGGCTTCTCGAGCTTGTAGACCGAGAACGTGGGCGATGCGCTGCTGCGCACGATCACGCGCGTCGTGCTCGCATCGGGCTCGAAGCTGACCGCCTTGATCTCGTTGATCCCGGCGTGGGCCGGTGCCGCCAGTGCCGCCACCACCGCCATCCCGATCCAGATGCTGCTTCGGCTCATGCTTGACCGTCGCCCGACCTCGCCGTGGGGACAATTTTTCGACCTTCCCGAGGGTTAGCGCCTCGTTGCCCGAGTTACGGTCGTCCGATGCCACCGGCTAAGTCCCCGAAACGAGACAAGGCCACGTCGGCCACAAAAGCCCGAGCGAAGACGCCGAAACCGGCGACGGCGAAGAAGGCCCGATCGGGGACCGCGAAGAAGCCGAAGGCGCCGTTCGAGGACTACGCGTTCAAGCAAGGCCTCGGGATGATCGGCGAGGGATTTCCCGGCATCACCATCGAGAAGTCCGCGACCACCGCGACGGCTCGCTTCGGCAAGGACGTGCTCGCGAGCATGGTGCGCGACGGCGACGACCACGTGGTCATCGGCGTCCTCGTGCAACCAGAGGACCGCAAGTTCGCCGCCGATCCACACGGGACTGGGTGGTTTCAGGTCCGGCTCGGGCCCGTGCCCAAGGCGTGGTTCCGTGCCGACTTGACCTCGCTCGTGCTCGGCACCGTCGGTGCGCTGAAGGCGGCCGCTGAGGTCGGGAAGTGGAAGAGCCTGCTCAGCGAGGGCGGCCCGTATGTCGTGCTGCCGAAATCGGCGGTGAAGCGCTGGGGCGAAGATGCCGAAGGCACGGACGCCGACGCCGCGACCCGCGCCGGCGACACCGCCGCCGTGATCAAGGTCGCCGCTGGCTCCGCGCTGATCCTCGGCACGCCGGATCGGCTCTACTTTCACAAGCTCGCGGGCGGCGGCATGTTCGTCCGCGTCGTGTCGTTCGACGCCGACGACGATCGCATCCTCGCGAAGCACGTGAAGAGCGTCACCGAGAAGGTGTGGTCCTCTCTCGATGTCGAGCTCGCCGTCACCGAGCCGTTGTGGGCGTTCGAGGCCACGAGCGATGGCGTCGCGATCGGCACCGGTAACTCGCTGCAATGCGATGTGCCGCGCGGCACCTACGCGCTCGACACCGCGACCTACAAACCCGACGCCGGCACCGAGCTGTTGCTGGTCCGCTTGCGCAAGCCGTAGCCGGCGTTCCTCCGTGGTTTGCCGCGGGCGCCGCTCGGCGTGTGCTGCGCGCATGTGTCGTGAGAGGATGCGCGCACGTGTCCAAGCGTCGTCGCGCAACCTGGAAGCTCGTGCTCGCAAGCTTCGGCATCCTGATCCTGCTGGCTGCGGCCACCATCGCGATCTTCGTCCCAAACTTCTTCGAGTTGCTCGTGGCAGGCGACGAGCGCGATCTGCGCGAGCAGCCGTCCCCTTCACCGCAGGCTCGCGAGCCAACCGTGCTGGTGCTCGCGCTCGATGGGGTCGACCGTTCGCTGCTGTACGAGATGTTACGCGCCGGCGAGCTCCCGGCGCTCGCGCAGCTGCTGGGCGGCCTCGACCACGCATATCTCGATGAGACGGCGATCGCCCCGATGCCGACGTCCACGCTCGCATCGTGGGCCACCATCTTCACCGGCGTAACACCAGCGCTCCACGGCGTGGCAGGCAACGAGTACTTCATCCGCGCGGAAAAGAAGTTCGCCGCTCCGGCCCCCGTTAGCATCAACGAGCCCGATCTCGTCATGAAGACGTACACCGACGGCTACGCGAACGAGCTTCTCAAGGTTCCGACCCTCTACGAACGATTGCGCGAGTCGGGGCCGCTCAAGATCTGGGTCGCGATGAGCCAGTTCTATCAGGGTGCCGACAAGTTGATCCTCGCCGATCGTTCGGTGCTGGCCGATGCGTTTGCCGCATTCCTCGACGCCGATGACGACGCCGACGACCTCGAGCTGTTCGCGAAGGTGGACGAGAAGGTGATCGAGAACGTCGAGGCAGCACTCGCCGAGGGACCGCCGCCTCACCTGCTCACGCTGTACCTCAGCGGCGCGGACCAGTTCGCGCATGCCTCGAAGGAGGGTCCCGACAAGGCGCGGCGACGCTACCTGCGCGACGTGATGGAGAAGCTGATGACACGCGTCACGGCGGCGCTGGCGAAGGCCGCGCCCCTCGACGACCGCTACGTGGTCGTGGTCTCCGACCACGGTCATACAGCGGTGATGAGCGATGATTCTCATGCGCTCGGCACGACCGAGCTCGACGACCCGCCGATGTTCATCCGCGCCGCGGGCTATCACTTGCGTCCGTTCGAAGCCGACGTGTCCGACAGCGACGGCTTCGATACCGTGCTCGCCTATGGCGGTGCGGTTGCCTACCTCTACGTGGCCGATCGCTCGACCTGCGCGAAGGACCGACCGTGCGAGTGGAGCCGCCCCGCTCGTTTCGTCGAGGACGTCGTGCCGCTCGCCGACGTGTTCCTCAAGCACACCGTGCAGGCAGCGGGAGGCGTGGCTACGCTGGACCTGGTGCTGGTGCGATCGCAGCAGCCAGGTTCGACCGAGCTCGAGGTCTATCTTGGAGACCGCAAGACGCAGAAGATCGGCGCCTATCTCGCGGCCCACCCTCGCCCGGCCTACATCGCTGTCGAGGACCGCCTGAGAGACCTCGCGGTGGGCCCCTACGGCAACCACGCCGGTGACATCGTGCTGATGACGAGAAGTGGCAACGAGCAGGCGATCGAGAACCGCTACTACTTCTCGAATCACTACTACTCCTGGCACGGCGGCCTCGGTCGCACCGACTCGGAGATCCCGCTGATCGTCGCGCATCCCCGCAAGAGCACGGCACAGCTCGGTGCGCTCGTACGTGAGGTGGCCGGCGAGCGCTCCGACGCCACGGACGTCGCCCCGCTCGTGACCAAGCTGCTCGGCCGCACCTGGCGCAAGTAACTTCGCGGTCGAGAGGCCGCGTCAGCGCTTCGCCTTGGCCAGCTCGGCCGACGCACGAGCGTGCTCATCCCCGCGCTGCTCGTCGAGCCTCCAGAGATACGTGCCATACCAATAATCGAGCCAGTCCCCCTTCTCATCGAGGGCCCCGGCCTTGCCGAGCTTCATCACGACGGGCGTCCACTTCTTGAACTCGGAGATCCCCTCGTCGTACTGACCGCTGGTGACCAGCGAGTTGATCACGAGCCATGCAACGGACGAGGTCTCGGAATCCCGGTCGTTGCGCGCTGCAAGCCAGCGACGGCCCGCATCGACGATGACCGCGTCCGGGCTCGCGATGCCTCGCTCCGCGAGCACCTTGCCCTGCGCCTTCGCGGCCTTTTGCGACGACGGCCTGCACAGGCACGTGCCGGCGCGCCACGCCTTGAGGGCGAGCTCGGGGGACAGCGCTCCATCATTGGCGAGCGCGACGAGATCGAGCCCTGCGATCATCGCCCGAACCTGATCCTTCGGTAGGTGCTCGGTCGCGATCTCGATCAACGCTTTGACGTCGGCCGCACCGGCAGCTTTGGCCGGCAGCTTCGCGGGCGACTTGAGCGCCGGCGCAGCCTTCTCCGCAGAACGCGTGGGCGCTGCCTTCCTCGCCGGTGCTGCCTGCTTCTTCGCGGGCACCGCCTTCTTCGGTGCCTTCTTCGGCGCCGGCTTCTTCGCCTGCGCGGCCTCTTTCAGCAGTGCTTTGCTCGTCGGAGCCGACTTCGTTCTCGCCATGTCGCCATCGTAGCCGAACGATCAGCTCGTTCGCATCACGCCCGACAGCGACACCAGGTAGTCGCTACGCGAATCCTTCAGCACGAAGTCCTGGATCGTGCGCGCGAGCGTCGCGCCGACGAGGCCGATCATCGGCAAGTGCTCGCCACCCTCACACGTGGCTTGCCCCTCGACGTCCTCGCGGTCCGGCGTGAACCGCTCGTCCCAGCGCACCATCCCGAACGTGCCGTCGGCGGCGAGTGCCGCATGCACGAGCGGAACGTTCGCCGCTTTCGAGGCGTCGCTGAGCGCGATCCGGCTATCCGCGTTGTCGAAGCAATCGACCGCGAGCGCGCAGCCGTCGAGCAGCTGCTTGGCGTTGTCGGCGCGCAGGCGCACGCCCATCGCCTCGGACTTCACGCCGTAGAAGTTCGAGAGCTGCATGCGCGCCGCCTCTGCCTTGTTCTTGCCGAGCGACTGCTTCACGAACCACTGCGCCGCGAGGTTCTTGCTCTCGACGCGATCAAAATCGACCAGACGCAGCTCGACGTCGACGAGACTCCGCAGGTACTGCAGAGCCGTCGAGCCGAGTGCGCCGATGCCACACAGCAGGATCCGTTTAGCCACGGCCAAACGGTACCTTGGGCCGCAGATAGATGCGCTGCTCGCCATTCGGACCCGTCAGGCGGTCCACGACAAACGATGCAAACGCATTCGGCTGCAGGTTGGGCAGATGCAGGCCACGCGCGCCGCCCGAGCGCACGATCTCGACCGCGATGCGGCGGATGTCTGCATCCGTCGTCGCGAAATCAACCGCCAGCTCGTAGTCAGCCGACTGGCCCTGGTACGTGATGTTCAGGATCGCCATAGATCACTCTCCTTCTTCCTCGCGGGTCGGAGTAAATCCGCCCCGCTCCACTTCGGGTTTCTTCGTCATACCGCTCGCGAGCCGCAGCAATGCGGCCCACCACGGCTCGGGAACTACTTCGGTCGTCGCACTGCCCTCGCGGGCAATCGTGATGCGCGGCGCGACGACCATGTAACGCACGACCTTGCCGAGCGCGCTATCGAGCGCCTCCATCGTCGAGTTGTCCTCGGCCGAGAATGCCGAGGGACCCATCGGATGGCTGTGCGCGATCACTTCGAGCTCGTCACGAAACTTCCAGATTGCCTCCCAGCGGGCACGCGAGTCGGGCAGCGCCGACGGGCTCTCGCTCGCGTCGGCCCACAGGATCGCCTCGCCCTTGCCGACGAGAAAACATACTTCGCGTTTGCCGCCCTTCGTCGTCGTCATGACCGCCTCGTGATGTTGAGATGCTCCTCTTCGATTGCTTCGCGTACGACCGACGGCATCGCGTCGAGCGTGAGCACGCGGTGCGCGCCGGATAGACAGATGCCGGGATCGAGAACCTGGAGGCTCACCGCGTCGACGAGCGACATGATGCGCTCGCCGTCGACCTCGTAGACCACGTCGAGCTGATCGCCACCTGCGACCCGGCGTGCCGAGAGCATCCGAGCGCCTGCCTGCTCGAGTGCATCGTCCGCGCGCCGGACAAGGTCGCGCTCGCGAGGAATCACCCGAGCGCCGCGGGTCACCGAGGCGAGCCGCGCGACCTGCGAGGCCTCCTCGACGCGCCGCGGCGCCGCCTCGATCTCGCGGCGGCGCTGCTCGAGCAGGTGCTCGAACATCTGGACCACCACGGCGCGGCCGGTGTCGGCGATCGCGACCACATGCGACATCAGCTCGCGCGGCGTGACGTGGATGTTCAGCTCGCGCGCGACGTCCATGCCGACGGCATAGCCAAACGCTGCGCGCAGCGACGGCACCACACCCTTGGTGTCACCGAGCGCCTGACGCTCCTCGAGCGCACGCCGTGCAGTGAGCTCGGCGTCGTCCTCGAACTCAGTCGTGTCAAAGAGCAAGTCACCGGAGTACCAGCGCCGCGCGACCACGCGCGACAGGGGCTCCGGCTCGTCATCGATCGGAAGTGCCATGCGGTGGAGGTGTCGTCCATCGACGACGATCCACCCGGAGACAAAATGCCCGCGCACGGCTGGCAGTGCGCTCAGATCGCCGGTCTTGGCGGGCCGCTTGGCTATCGCCTTGCGACCGTCGATCTTAAAGCGATACCAGCCGGACGCGAGTGGTTCTTCACCTTCGTGCTCGACCCGCAGCCTCCGGTCCTTGGTGTCGACGCGAGAGCCGCCGAAGAACGGCAGCTCCAGCTCCTCCACCTTGGACAGGAAGGCCTTGTAGTCCACTCAGACAACCTCGAGCAGCTTGGTCTTCATCACCTTCTCGACGAGACCCGGCGTCGGGACCGATGCCGAGACCGGTGCCTCGAGCAGTGCCGTCAGCACGCGCGTGACGTGATACGGGTCGTCGAACTGTGCTGCCGTGACCTCGCTGAACGGGACCGCCAGCGTGCGAGCAGCGTCACGAACGGTCGTGCCGCCACGTGTACCTGCGACGATCATCGCGAGTGCCGCGACCGTATAGCCATTCACGCCGAACGCATTCGCGAACGTCGCACCCGACTCACCGGCCTCGTCACCTACCACGATCACGATCAGCTTTGCGTCTGCCGGTACGCGCACGCCGTCGCGGTGCAGAGCCTGCACTGCGGCTGCGTGAATCGTGCCGCCGTCTGCCTTGATCGGCGCGAGCATGTGCTTCACAGCCACACTCGATGCCGCCTTCGGCTTCAGGACCTGGCCCATCGTGTCGAACGTTGCGACGTGCAGCTTCTCGAGCGGGAAGCCCGCCAGCATCTTGCCGAGTACGTCCTTGCTCGTCTCGATCGCGCCCTGCATGGAGCCCGACTTGTCGACCAGGAACATCACGCGGATGTCCGCCTCGGCCGTTGCCGACGCGACTGCCTTCTTGACAGCGTTGTCAGCCGACTCGGCCAGCTTCTCCTTCAGACCTGCATCACGCACGTTCTTCGCGATGTTGAGACCACGCTGATCCGTCGCCGTCTCGATCGACTTCTCCCAGCGGCCACGGATCTCCGGGACCGACAGCAGGCCGAGATCCTCGAGCGTTGGCGTCAGCTGGCGCAGATCCCGATCCGACAGCGTCGGTAGCAGCGCGACCATGATCGCTGGCGTCAGACCGATGTCCGACGGCAGGCGACCCACGGCGTCCTTGTAGCGCAGACGCTGCGTGACAATTGCCTCGCAGATCTCCGCCTCGGACAGACCGTCGAAGCGCTCCGACTTCACGAGCGTCACGTTGTCGAGACCGACCTCGCGACGACCGTCATCTGCCTGCGACTGCTTCCAGCCCAGGACGCCGAAGAACTCCGGCGTGGCCGGCTTGTAACCGACCTTGCGCGCGAGGTTCTTGATCGTCTGCTTGAAGCCGGCCTTGACCAGACCCTCGAGCATCGCCTTGTTCGTCTCGCGAACTGCCAGGTACTTCGCCGCCGCCTTCGACCAGCGACCCAGTGGCGCACGCTTCGCGGCCGGGTCACCGAAGCCCGCCGCCCGGTTCAGCGCAGCGATCTCGGGAACCTCGAGCAGCTCGGCGATACGCAGCACCGCCTTGGGCGTGAGCATGCGTGCACTCTTCTTCTGGTACCAAAGAACCATCGCCTCGCCGATGCGGCGGTAGTCGTCGTCGTAGAACGCGACCGTGCCGTCATCATCGTGGATCGGTGCACCCGCGCGCGTCTGCACGAGCATCAGAGCGGCGCACGCGACCTTGAGGTCACGCCAGTCCGTCTCGACGAGCGCGTAGCTTGCGAGGTGCGCCATCAGGTCGGCGTTGAGCTTGTGGATCTCGAGCAGGCGCGTGTACAGCGCGACGGCTGCAGGGACGAACAGACCCGGCTGTACGCGGATACCGCGGACATTCTTCGCCTGGCCCTTGGCTGCCACCCACGTGCCGTTCTGGTTGATACCGGGACGGTTGTGCCACAGGTGTGCGGACGAGCCGAGGACGACGTCGAGCAGCTTCTCTGCCGGACCCATCTGCGACTCAGGAAGGAGCGTGTTGCGTGCCGTCGTCATGACCAGACCTCCAAGCGTACCGAAAAAGTCATCACCCCCGACGGCGGGGGTGACGCGAATTGCCGCGAACAACGCGCGGCGGAAAAATGTCTGCGCCCGAGTGAAGAAGCCGCAAGGTTTTGGTAACCGATGCTCTACCGTTGAGCTACCGCCGCGAGGACAAGCGCATTGCTGCACGGAGCGGCGGACTGGAGTCGAACCAGCGACACCCGGTTGGGTTGCGTGTAGGGCTTCTTCGAGTGGGCGCAGAAAAAGAAAAGGTTTCGCGTCCGAGTAACAAAACCACGAGGTTGTTGTTCCATTAACAGTGGAGTGCCTTACCGTTAGGCTATCGAGGCCGTGAGGCCTTGAGCAGGAGTCGAACCTGCATAACTGGCGTGTAGGGTTTCGTCGGTTGGGCGCGAAAAAAGGCGGCGTGTCCGAGTGAGTGGAGCTCGAGGGTTTTGGAAGCGGGATTTGAACCCACTACTTTCAGTTGCTAAAACTGACGCTCTACCGATGAGCTATTCCAGAGTGCGTGTGGGCTCTGCTCGAATGGACACGCCATAAAGTTTTTGCTCGTACGTCCGAGTGTGAAAACCACGAGAAGAAATTCTCTAGTAAGGAGAACCGCCCGCCATGGGCATGACCCCGTAATGGGCGCCGCTGTGAAGCATTGCCCGTGGTGGGGTCACCTGGAATCGAACCAAGTGGTGTGCGTGTAGGGTTTCGACGATTGGACGTACGAGCGAAAGCGTTGGTGCTCGCGAGGCGAGCGACTCGTCGACGCAAGCGAGCGACGAGTGGGAGAAATTCAGCCCGATCCGAGTGCGGGGTCCACGAGTTCCAGTTCCCGAAGGAATGAGCGTGTAGGGACCGCGCGGCGGGATCTAAGCCTTGAAATGAAAAAAGCCGCCTGGGTAGGCGGCCTTCGACGGAAGAAGAGGCAACCGACCCTAGTGGGGTTCGTTGATGTTTCCGGTCGAAGGCGTCATCGGCATGAACGTCACTATAAGGATCGCGAGTCGCGATTCAAGATCATTTTTTCGACTACGCGTTAACTGCGCGACGTGACTCTGCGAAAAAGTTTTTCGGCAGCGTGCGTCAAGGCTCTGCAGTCGCGCTCGCGTTTTGCGGAACCCGCGCTGCTTGCTGCACGAAGTTCGCGGCGTTGTCATCGGTGTCGTAACCGTTGCCAGCAGTTACGTCGGATCCGCCGGCCGCCATCGACACCGAGGTCGCGGTCGCGGTCGCCTTGCGCTCGAGTGCTCCGCTCGCGTTGACCGGCTCGGGCGCCGGTGCGGGCGTGGTGCCTTCGAAGATCGTGGCGGGCTGCGCGTTGAGATTGTCGTCGTAGCCGAGCACGTCGACCACGATCACATCGGTGAGGTCGGTTGGATTCGCGTCGGACGTCGTGAGCCACACGCTGCCGACGGCGCCGCTCATGTCGACCGCGGAGTACAGAGCATCCGCGACGACGGTATTGCCCGCGATCGCGGGATAGCCGCCGCCCGGCGATGGCGAGTTCGAGCAGCCGGTCGAGCTCCGGCCGCTGGCGACCAGGAAGAAGCCGTGGGGGGCGATCGTGGCGGTTGAAGCGAATGCGACGAGCCGCGTGAACGTGCCCGACGATGCGGAGCGCGAGCGCAGCGTGTAGCCCGCGAGCGAGACCGTGCGCATGGTCGGGTTGTAGAGCTCGATAAATTCGTCCGTGTTGCAGATCGCGCTGCCGGTCGCGAGCTCACTGATCACGAGGTGCGGGCACGATGCGTCGAGCGTGCACGTCAGCGCATCGCCGGTGCCGTTGCATGCGCTCGCGCCGAGACAGCCGTGATCACCCGCGCACGTCGCGCCGGGCGTGCCGACCGCGGGGAAGCACGCATCACACTCGTTCTTGAGTGGTGCGTTGCAGACCGGGGCGTCCCCTGCGTCGCTGCACACGACCATGCCCGGGCAGCTGTCTGCCGACATGCACGCATCGGTGAGACCGCTGACCGCCGGGCCACCGCACAGGCCGCACTCGTTCTGCACCGGCGTGACGCAGACCGAGAAGTTCGCGTCGGGCGCGCACACGAAGCCGCCGATGCAGCCCTGGTCGCTCATGCACTCGTCGCCTACATTGATGACATCGGGGCCGCCGCACAGATCGCACTCGTTCTTCGACGGCGCGAAGCAGCGCACGCTACCGCCAGCATCGCAGGCCTTGGCGCCCGCGCAGCCATTGCTACCGGTGCAGACCTCGCCGACCTCGCCGCCGTCGTCGATGATGCCGTTGCAGTCATCGTCGGCCTGGTTGCAGCTGTCGACGCGAGGAACGATGTCGCCGACGCAGAAGCCAGGCCAACGTCCGCCGCTGCAGCTCTCGAGGCCCACGCGGCACGGTCCGACGTTCTCGCTGCCGGCGGGGCCGCCGTAGCACTCGCGGGTCTCGCCGTCGTCGCACTCGTTCGCGACGGACGCGTCGTTGCCGCACGCAGCGAGCACGACGAGCACCGCCAGGACCCTCACGAATCCATCGTAGCCCGGCGGCCGTGGCCAGAGGGAACTATCGGCCGGATCGGCGTGCATGCCGAATGACCACGGCAAGCCCTGGCAGATGCACGCGATGAGCATCGGCGCGTCCCGCGACACCTCTGTCAGGGCCTCAACGGCAACGCCGAGTGGTTACCACGCGGTCGTCGGAATTCTCCTGCGTTGGCCACGGCACGTGCGTTGCAAATCGGCCGGCGCATGAAGCCGCATATGCCGTTCGTCATCGCGCTGCTCATCGCGCTCGCCACCGGGACCGCGATCGCCCAGCCCGGGCGCACGCCGCACGCGATGTTCGACGAGGCCACAGTCTCCACGAGCTATCGCCAGGTGACCATGTCCGTGGATGCGATCGCGCTCGGACTCCTGGTCGCGGGCGGGGCGGCCGAGGGACAGAACGGCCGTGACACCGCGCTCTCGGACACGTTGTTCACGACCGGCGGCCTGGGGGCACTGTTCGCGGTTCCGATCGTCCATGGGGTGCGCGGCCATCTCAGCCGCAGCATCGGGAGCTTCGGGCTGCGCGCCGGCCTTGCGAACGTGGGGGCGCTCGTCGCGCTCGGGATGCGCGACGGCTGCGAGGAGTTTCTGTGCCAGCTCGACTACGTGGGCTACGGCGTCTTTGGCGGCCTGGTCGTCGCCGCGCTGATCGACGGCGCGGCATTCACCACGGAGACGACGAAGGTCCGCCGGCCGACCCGCCTGCTCGTGCCGCAGCTCTCGATGCGCGAGAGCGGCGGTGTCGTCGGGCTCGCCGGAACCTTCTGATCGCCGAGCGGTCGCACTACGGGGTGGCGGGCGTGATGAACACGCCGCTCGCTTCGCGCGCGAGCAGCTCCATTACCTTCACCGTCTGCTCGGCGCTCGCGCGGCTCCACGCACTCTCGACGCCGTACGCCTTCGCGAGCTCGACGTTCATGCGGTGACCTTCGAGGGCCTTCTCGAGATGCTCGCGCACGCGGTCGTGGACCTCGGTCACGTAGCGCGGCCGGGTCGCGGCATCGATGCGGTTGGGATACGGCGCGGTGACGTGTGCCTTCCACAGCTCCACGAAGATCTGGGACATCTGATAGCCGGAGGCGGTCGCCCAGTAGGCCTGCTTGAACTGCAGGCTCTCGCGCCAGTAGTCGTAGGCCTTCACGGCGTGGACGCGCTTGGTCTCGAGGTCGGCGATGAGCTGGTCGTCGGGCAGCCGGACCGGCGCGTCGGTGAAGCGGCGGTGGGCGAGCTCGCCGCGGTAGTAGCTCGCCATCGCGATGTAATAGGTGTCCTCGAGTGCGGTGACCTTGCGGAAGTCGGCGATGGCGGAGTCGAGTGCGAGCTCGGCTTCCTCGTGGCGCCGCAGCTCGATGAGGATGTAGCCGCGACGCGCGAAGGCCTCGATGCGATCTGCGTAGGTGAGGTTCGTACGAACGAGGATCTCGTCGGTGGTCGTGAGCGCCGCGGGGAACTGCGAGTGGTCGGTGTGGAGCGCGGCGATATAGAGGTGGCCCTCGATCGACTCACGCGTGGTCGGGTACGCCTTCACGAGCTCGCGCAGCACGGCGATGGTCGCGGGCAGATCGCGGCGCCCGTCGTAGATCGCGGCGATGTTGAACAGCGAGGTCGGCGCGTAGCCCGACTCGGGAAACTCGGTGACGAGTCGGCGGTAGATGCCGATCGCGCGCTCGGTCTCGCCGGCCTTGGCCGCCGCGTTGGCCGTTTTGAATAAATCGCCGGTTGCAACGTGATCCGTATGGGGATCGCCGCCAACACCGCGGCTGCTCGCCGTGATGCGAATGATGTCGAGATCGACAATACGAGGGTCCTTCGAGACCAGGTGACCATCCCCGGGATCGCGCAATGCGCTTCCGCGCGCTACACCGAGATCTGCAGCTGGCACGACCGTCGGGTTCTGTGTTGGTAGCGTCGAGGACGCGGGCTTCGCCCCGCAGCCGGCGGCAACCAGAAACCCGGCTACGAGGAGGGATCGCATACCCAGTTATGACGCATGACACGACCAAATGGTTCGCGCCGGTAGGCGCTTGGTTTCGCTTGACTGTTTACCTGTCACACCGCTCTGCTACTCCTGACCCGAAATGAAGATCGCATTCACCTACAACCTACGGCTGACCGACGTCCGCGAGACCGAGAAGGAAGCCGAATACGACAGCGCGGAGACCGTGAATGCGATCGCTACCGCCCTCGAGGCGGCCGGCCACGAGGTCGAGAAGGTCGAGGTCTCGGGCCCTGCGAGCAACTTGCTCGAGCGGCTCGAGGCGATCGATCCCGACATCGTGTTCAACACCGCCGAAGGCGATCGCGGCCGTATGCGCGAGGCGTTCTACCCGGCGATGTTCGAGGAGCTCGGCATCCCGTATACGGGTTCCGACGCATACACGAACGCGATCACGCTCGACAAGTGGATCACCAAGCTGATGGTCCAGCGCGCGGGCATCGATGCGCCGCGCGGCATCCTCGTCACGATGCGGAACTACGAGCAGCTCACCGAGCGGGGCGCCGGTCTGGCGTTCCCGGTGATCGTGAAGCCGAACCACGAGGGCTCGTCCAAGGGCATCTATAATGGTGCGCTCGGCAGCTCGGTGGTCAAGGAGCCGAAGGATCTCCCCGGCGCGCTGAAGTCCGCGCTCCGTGCGTATCCCGATGGCGTGCTGGTCGAGGAGTACATCGAGGGCCTCGACATCGCGGTCGGCTTCATCGAGGGCGTTGGCCACGACGACGGTCTGCTGACGCCGGTCGAGATGGCGTACGAGAACGACGCCAACTACAGGATCTACGACTACCGGCTCAAGAACGTCGAGCCCGGCAAGGTCCAGTACCGCTGTCCGGCGAACCTGCCACGCGACGTCGCCGCCCGGCTCCGCCAGATCTCGCACGAGGTCGTCCGCACGATCGGCATGCGGGACATGGC
>JBBQFU010000187.1:0-17771 GCA_038322185.1 Haliangiales bacterium | reverse complement strand
CGCGACGTCGATGTTGCCTTCGCCGCGAAATGACCGGCTCGGCTCTCGGATTGTTTCTCTGTCGAGGCTGCAGGCTTCACGTGAAGTTGCGGCCCGCGTACTTGCTTCTCGCTGATCAGCTCGCGCTGACTCGCTCGCTTTGATACCCGGCTTCAGCCGTCGGGGTCTCCCCCTCTGCTGCGGGCCTGCTACTCGGTGCTCCGGCAGCTTCCGAGGCGGGACTTACACCCGCTAGATCATCACAGCGTGACGGCAGGTTCTCGCCGGGATCCCCGCGGGGCTTCTGTCGTCGTCACGACGCACCATCGAGGCGAGCATAGGGCACGAGCGTTGCACTCCGCACCCGGTAACGACGTGACAGCAACTAGTTACAAGACACGACCGGGCTCTGCCGCTCCCCTTGGTGCGACGTGGGACGGCGAAGGCACGAACTTCGCGATCTACAGCGAAGGCGCGACGGGGGTAGAGCTCGTTCTGGTCGATCGCGATCGACAAGAAACGCGCATACCCGTGCGCCAGCGCACCGAATTCGTCTGGCACGTCTACGTAGAAAACGTCGGGCCGGGCCAGCTCTACGGCTACCGTATCGACGGCCCCTGGGATCCGCAGCGCGGATTGAGATTCAACAAGCACACCCGCCTGCTCGACCCGTGGGCCAAGGCGGTCGCCGGGGTCGAGGACTGGGACGCGGGAGCGTTCTCTTACGATCTCGGCCACTCCGATGGCGACCTCGTGATGAACGAGAAGGACCAGCTCGCGGCGCCGCTCGGCATCGTGATCGATCCGAGCTTTGACTGGTCTGACGACGAGCTGCCGAACGTGCCGCTTGCCGATGCCGTGATCTACGAAGCGCACGTCAAGGGCTTCACCCAGACGCACCCGCACGTACCCGCCGAGCTCCGCGGCACCTACGGCGGCATCGGCGACGATGCGATCACGAAGTACCTGCGCGAGCTCGGCGTGACGTCGCTCGAGCTATTGCCGATCCATCACTTCGTCGACGACAAGTTCCTGCTCGACAAGGGCCTACGCAATTACTGGGGCTACAACACCATCGGCTTCTTCGCGCCAGACCCGCGCTACCGCGCCGGCGGCAAGCCCGGCGACGAGGTTCGGCAGTTCAAGCAGATGGTCAAGGCGCTGCACAAGGCGGGCATCGAGGTGATCCTCGACGTGGTCTACAACCACACCGCCGAGGGCAATCACCAGGGCCCGACGTTCTCGCTCAAGGGCATCGACAACCGCACGTACTACCGCCTCGTCGGCGACAGCCCGCGCCACTACTTCGACTACACCGGCACCGGCAACAGCCTGAACGTCCGGCACCCGCAGGCGCTGCGGTTGATCATGGATTCGCTGCGCTACTGGGTCGAGGAGATGCACGTCGACGGCTTTCGGTTCGATCTCGCATCCACGCTCGCGCGCAGCCTGCACGAGGTCGATCGGCTCTCGAGCTTCTTCGTGATCATCAACCAGGACCCGGTCATCAGCCGTGTGAAGCTGATCGCCGAGCCGTGGGACGTTGGCGACGGCGGCTACCAGGTCGGCGGATTCCCGGTCGGCTGGTCCGAGTGGAACGGCAAGTACCGCGACGCGATGCGCGGGTTCTGGCGCGGCGACGGCGGCAAGATCTCCGAGGCTGGTTACCGGCTCACCGGCAGCGCCGACCTGTACCAGAACGATGGGCGGGTCCCGTCGTCGAGCATCAACCTCATCACCGCGCACGACGGATTCACGCTGCGCGATCTGGTCTCGTACAACCACAAGCACAACGACGCGAACGGCGAAGGCAACCGCGACGGCTCCGACAACGACGCGTCGTGGAACTGCGGCGCCGAGGGCGAGACAACCGATCCCGAGATCAACCGGCTGCGCTGGCGCCAGATGCGCAACTTCCTCGGCACGCTGCTGCTCTCGCAGGGCACGCCGATGATCGTCGGCGGCGACGAGCTCGGCCGCACCCAGCACGGCAACAACAACGCGTACTGCCAGGACAACGAGATCAGCTGGTTCGACTGGAACCTGACTGACGACCAGCGGGCGCTCGTCGAGTTCACGCGCAAAGTGATCAAGCTGCGCGCCGATCACCCGACTTTCCGCCGCGCGAGCTTCTTCCGCGGCCGCCCGATCCGCGGCCTCGGCGTCGACGACATCGTGTGGCTGCGCCACGACGGCGAGCCGATGTCCGACGAGGACTGGCAGAACCCGCTGACCTCTAGCTTCGCGATGTACCTCGCCGGTGCCGGCGTCGATCGCACCGACGAGCGTGGACTACCGATCCACGACGACGACTTCCTGCTCGCCATGAACGCAAGTGGTGCAGCGCTCGAGTGCACTCTGCCCGCGATGCACGATCGCGCTGCGTCACAGCCGTGGGAGCTCGCGCTCGACACCTACGACGATGCCGCCCGCGAGACGCACGGCGCCGGAGCGACCACGTGTCTGCAGCCCCGCTCGCTCAAGGTGTTTCGCCGCCCATCCGCATCGCAGCGCAACTCGTCGATGGCTGGCACCCCCTCGTCGACGTATCGCCTGCAGCTACACAAGGATTTCGGCTTCGGTAACGCCGCTGCCATCACCGACTACCTCGCGAGGCTCGGCGTCTCGGCGCTCTATACATCTCCCTGCACACAAGCAGAGCGCGGCAGCACGCACGGATACAACGTCGTCGATCACTCGACGCTTGACCCTGCGCTTGGGACCGAGGACGACTACGCGCGCCTTGCCGCTACCCTCCGCGAGCATCAGCTTGGCCATCTGCTCGACTTCGTGCCGAACCACGTGGGCATCGGCTCGGGAGAGAACCGCTGGTGGATCGATGTGCTCGAGAATGGACCGGGGTCGCTCTACTCCGACTACTTCGACATCGACTGGCAACCTCCGACACTTGGGCTCGCGAACCACGTGCTGCTGCCCGTGCTCGGCCGCCAGTACGGCCGCGAGCTCGAGGAGGGCAAGCTCACCGTCGTCCGCGATGGAGGCCGGTTCTTCATCGCGTATTACGATCGGCGCTTCCCTCTCGCGCCGCGCAGCTACCGCCGGGTCCTGGAGCCGGCACTCGAGCGCCTCTCGCTGCCCAAGGCCGACCCGCATCTCCAGGAGCTGCAAAGCATCATCAGCGCCGTCGCTCATATTCCCGACGCCAAGGAGACGTCCGAGGACAAGCGCGAGGAGCGCGCGAGAGAGAAGGAGGTGATCAAGCGTCGCATCGCCGAGCTGACCCAGGCGAGTCCAACCATCGCGAGGGCGATCGACGATGTGATCACCACGTCTGATATCGAGTGGCTGGATGACCTGCTCAACCAGCAGAACTTCAGGCTCGCCTACTGGCGCGTCGCGACCGAGGAGATCAACTACCGGCGCTTCTTCGATGTGAACGAGCTCGCGGCGATCCGCATGGAAGATCCTCGTGTGTTCGAGGATACCCACACGCTCGTGCTCGACCTCGTCGCGCGCGGTGCGGTCACCGGGCTGCGCCTCGACCATACCGACGGGCTCTACGAACCGGCAGCGTACTTCCGTCTGCTCCGCGAGCGGCTCGGCAACATCTACATGATCGCCGAGAAGATCCTCGAGACCGGCGAGGAGCTGCCTCGTAGCTGGCCGATCGCCGGGACAACCGGCTACGACTTCACGGGTGCTATCAACGGCGTGTGGGTCAATGCGCGCGCCGAGCAGCGGATGACCGAGCTGTACACGCGGGTCACTGGCATGTCCGCGGACTTCGCCGGGATGGTGTTCGATGCCAAGCGGCTGATCATGGAGACCAGCCTGTCGGCGGAGACGATCATGCTAGGCCAGGAGCTGCGCCGGATCGCCGAGGCCGATCGCCACTCGCGTGACTTCACGCTGACCGCGCTGACGACCGCGATCATCGAGACGATCGCCGCATTCCCGATCTACCGGACCTATATCGCGCCCGACGGCTCGCGCGAACCGAACGACGAGGCGCACATCGAGCACGCGATCTCGCTCGCGAAGCGCAAGAACCGCGGCCTCGATCCGTCAGTGCTCGACTTCCTGCGCGACGTACTGCTCCTCAAGAAGCGCCAGCCTCATGCGATTCACTTCGCGATGCGCTTCCAGCAGCTCACTGGTCCCGTCATGGCCAAGGGCGTCGAGGACACCGCGATGTATCGCTACTACCGGCTGGTGTCGAACAACGAGGTCGGCTGCGATCCGGCGAAGTTCGCTGGCAGTGTCGACGAGCTCCACGAGCACAACGCCGAGATGCTCAACGCGTTTCCGCTCACGATGACGACCACCACCACCCACGACACCAAGCGCAGCGAAGATGTCCGTACGCGCCTCGCGGTGCTATCGGAGCTGCCAGATGAGTGGGCCGCACGAGTCACGCGCTGGCTCGATCGCGTCGCGACGTATGACCTCGGCGCGACACGGCCGACCACCAATGATCTCTATCTGCTGTTTCAGACACTCGTCGGTATCTGGCCGTTCGAGGTCGAGGATCCGATCCTCCGCGAGCGCGTGCTCGCATACATGCAGAAGGCAATCAGCGAGGCGAAGCTCGAGACCTCGTGGACGCGCCCCACCGCGGCTTACGAGCAAGCGGTCGCAGCCGCGGTGAACCGCGTATTCGACGATGTCGAGCTGATCGCGGAGATCGTCGAGCTCTCCAAACGCATCATGCCGTTCGGCGCAGGCAACAGCCTCGCACAGCTCGCGGTCAGGCTCGCATCGCCAGGTGTCCCCGATATCTATCAAGGCAGCGAGCTGTGGGACACCTCGCTCGTCGATCCGGACAACCGCCGCCCCGTGGACTACGCCCGCCGCCGCGCGCTGCTCGACGATCTCGTGAGTCGCGGCGAGCCCACGCCCGAGCTGGCGCGCGAGCTGGTGAGCTCGTACGAGGACGGCCGGATCAAGCTGCACGTCACGCGCGCCGGGCTTCACCTGCGCCGCGCCGAGCCGCAGCTCTTCCTCGACGGTGCATACCGCCCGATCGCCGCCGGCGATCACATCATCGCGTTCGAGCGCAGCCGCGCCGAGTCGCGGCTGATCTGCATCGTGCCGCGCCTTACCTGGACCCTCACCGGCGGCGAGAAGCCGTGGCCACGCGGTGATGTGTGGGGCGCCAGCTCGATCGATCTCGGCTCCTCCGCACGCTGGCGCAACGTGTTCACCGGCGAGGAGCACGACGGTGCAACGCTCAAGCTCCGCGACGTGCTCGGCGCGTTCCCCGTCGCGTGGCTCGTGACCGGTGCTAGGGAACGATCGTGAGGCCGGGCGATACAGTCGCGCCCGTGATCGCAGCGTTGGCCCGGATGTAGCCGGCTCCCGCGCCGCCACCGGCGCCACCGCACTCGCCGCTGGCCGGTCCGTCGGTCCCCTTCGTCGCCGGCACCGTGGCTGCGAACCCGGCGCCGCCGGTGGCAGTACCGCTGCAACCGTTGCCCGCTCCGCCGTTGCCACCGGCAGCTGGCACGGTCAACGTGGTCACGCTGCCGTCGCTACCCGGTTGCCCCATCGTGCTGCCAGCACCACCGCCGCCGCCGCCACCGTTCGCGGCGAGCTTGCCACCGCCCGAGCCCGCGAACGACGTCGCGTGCAAGACGATCATGCCGCCACTACCGCCGCCGCCCGCACCACCCGCATCCTGGCTCCCGCCAAGACCTCCAGCGCCCGATGCGTTGATCGAACCGGTAACGCTGATGGTCGAGGCGACCAGGAACACCGCGCCGCCACCCGGACCCGCGGCACCACCGGCGAGCAAAGCCGCGCCACCGGTCTGTCCGTTGCAGCCGCCGCGCAGCGTTGCTGGCATTTGGCTGACCGGCGCTGCAACACCCGCCGCGGCGAGATCCTTGCCGCCCACACCACCGTTGCCACCGATGCTCATGAAGCTACCGCCGGCACCACCGCCACCACCGTTGGCAGAAGCGCCGGGCGTCACGGCGAATGCGTTGCAGCCCGCGCTCGGCGCGCCCGGCCCAACGCCGGTCAACCGGTGACTGCCCACGTCGAGCACAGCACCGCTGCCGATCGTGATCGCGCCGGTCGCGAACAGAACGAGTGGACGCGCGCCCTGGACCGTCACGATGCCCGTGATGGTGATGTTCGTTGCGGTGATCACGCACACGTCGGGCTGCGTCGACGAGGTGAAGTCGGCAGCTGGATCACACAGCGTCGCCGTGGTGGTGTTGAGCGACGTCGTTGCGAGCGCCACCGGGGTGCTGGGCATCGTCGCTGCGCAGACCTCCCACACGCCCGTGCCCTGACAGGTCACACCGTTCGAGTCGGCCGCCCCGTCCGGATCGCCGTCCGGATCGACACTGGCGTCATCGGGGCCCTCGACGACGCATGCCCCCGCGACGCACGTCGAGTTGGGCGGGCACTCCCCGTTGGGACCGCACGTCGGGTTGTCGAACTTCGGATTGAAGCACGCAGGTGCGAGCGCGAGAGCGACTGCGAGCCACCTCATGGCAACACACCGCCGAACGTCACGCCGACGAAATCACTGCGCACCGAAATCGCCATCTGCTCGGTCTGCGCGTTGCGCTTCTTGACGCCGAGCACGTAGAGCGCGACGCCGCCGGCAACGAGGGCACCGCCCACGACGCCCGCGATGATCGCGTTGCGCTCCGCTGCTTCACCGTCACGGATCCGGCCCGGATCGTAGGGCGCACCCGGCATCGACAGCTCATCAGAGATCGACCCCGAGCGCAGCGCGAAGGCGATCGAAGCACCGAACGCGACCGCACCCGCGCCTGCGGCCGCGATGCCCGCGATCCGCAGCGAGCGACCGGGGCGCGCGGACTCGCTCACGGGCGTCTCCGGAATCTCGGGCTGCGTCTCGAGCTCCGGCGCCTTGTCCTCCGGTTGCGCCTTACGCGCTGCCTCCGCCTTGCGCGCGTCCTCGACCTTGCGCGCATCGTCGGCCTTTCGCGTTTCCTCGGCCTTCTTCGCGTCCTGGATCTTCTTGGCGTCCGCGGCCTGCTTCGCCGCGATCTCGTCGAGCAGCGCACGCGCCGTTCTCGCCTGCGCTCCCTTCGCGTCGGCCGCGAGGTAGCGCTCGTAGAACCCGACGGCGACATCGGTGCGGCCCGCGAGGCGATGCGCCTGCGCGATGTTGAACAACAGCACCGGGTGCGGCACGAGGTCGTACGCCTTCTGGTACAGCGTGATCGCGGTGTCGTAGTCCTTGGCGTTCTGCGCGGCGAGGCCGGCGTCGACGTACTGCTTCGCGGTCTTCGCCTTCTCCTTGTCGACGGTCGCGGGCTGCGCGAGCGCAGGGGTCGTCGCGACCGAGCCCAAGGCGAGCGTGAGCAAGACGGTGACGGATGTTGTGGTTCGGTACATCACTTAGAATGGGTTGACGCTTTGATCGCGATTGCGCGTCGAGGTCGTGCGCGGCTTGGCCTCGAGCTTCACGCTCTCCGTGATCGCCGCGTTCGCGCGCACGGTGAGGACCTTGTCCTTGTAGCCGGCCTTGCGAAGCGTGATCTTCACCTCGGCATCGGACTTCGGCAGTGAGCCCACGTACGGCGTGGCGCCGAGGCGCTTGCCGTCGACGAGCACCTCGACGTCGTTCGGTGTGCTCGCGATCGAGAGCTCGACGGTTGCAGGCTCGACCGGAGCTGGTGCTGCCACAGCAGGCACGGGAGCCTCCGGGGCCGCGGCAACGGGCGCCGGCGTCGGTGCAGGTGGCGCAGGTGTTGGTGCGGGCTCGGGGGCGCTCGCGGGTGCAGGCTCCTTCGGCGAAGGTGACGTCGAACCGCCCAGCGTCAACACGACGACGACCGCGCCGATCGCTGCGGCTGCGATC
Source organism: Haliangiales bacterium (assembly GCA_038322185.1). Taxonomy (GTDB): domain Bacteria; phylum Myxococcota_A; class Polyangia; order Haliangiales; family Haliangiaceae; genus JABFXX01. The sequence continues at coordinate 9,985 of JBBQFU010000187.1, read as the reverse complement.
GCCGAGACGAGCACCGTGCGGCTGCGTTTCCTGCCCTCCGTCGGGATCGGCGTGGCAGCGCCCGAGAGCGTCGTCGGGGTCGACGTGATCGCAGGGAGCACCGGCATCGATCCGCGGAGTGGCAGCTGCGTGCCGGTCACGACCTGGCTCGAGACGCCGTCGATCAGCTGGATCAATTCTGCGGCGCTCTGCGGACGATCCGCGGGCGCCTTCGCCAGCATGTGCGCGACCAGCATCTCGATCGGAGCCGGCACGCCGGGCGCGAGCGACGACAGTGCCGGTGGCGCGAGATGAATGTGCGCGGCGAGAACATCGCCGGCCCCTTCGCCGACGAACGGCGGGCGGCCCGCGCAGAGCTCGAACAGCATCACGCCGAGTGCGTAGAGATCGGAGCGGTGATCCACGGCGACACCGCGGCATTGCTCGGGTGACATGTACGCGGGCGTGCCGATCACGGAACCCGTGCGGGTCTGGCTCTGGTTGTTCTGCTCGCCGAGCAGCTTCGCGATGCCGAAGTCGAGGAGCTTGATGCGCTCGCCGCCCGGCACCTCCGCATCGGGAACGATGAAGATGTTGTCGGGCTTGAGGTCGCGATGAACGATGCCCTTGCCGTGGGCGGCGCCGAGCGCGCCCGCGATCTGGCGGACCGCAGCGAGCGCAGCCGACGGATGCATCCCAACGCGCTTGCGCCGGGCGGCCAGCGTCTCGCCCTGGAGGTACTCCATGACGATGTACGCCGAGTTGTCGGTGTGCCATCCGAAGTCATAGATCTCGACGATGCCGGGATGCCGGATCGAGGTCGCCGCTTTCGCCTCGTTGAAGAAGCGCGCGACGATCGCCTGGTTCTGCGAGTACTCGGGCAGCAGGACCTTCACGGCCGCGGCCCGGCCGATCAGCGCGTGCTCGGCGGAGTAGACGACGCCCATTCCGCCGACACCGATCTTGCCGGTGATCCGGTACTGGCCAATCGTCCCCCCGATCATCGGCGTCTATCGTACCAGGAGGCCTCACCGGCGAGGAAGAAAGCGAGACCCCATCGCGCCTGGCCACCCGCGGGCCCGCGGTACTCATGCTCGTGCTCGTACACGTACACGTGCACGTGCACGTGCTCGTGCTCGATCCGAGAATCGACGACGATTCCGGTCGGATGTGCCAGATCGTGTACGTGTACGAGCAGGAGGACGGCAGGAACACGAGCACGACGGGTCCGAGCACCACGGTCCCGATCACGAGCGCGCTGCCCTCACGCTTCAGTCGATTTCTAGCAACGGGCCACTCCGCGCGTTGTCGGTCGAGCATGAGCTACCGCGACGATCTGAGCGCACTGCAATCCCGGGTCGATAGCCTTCGCAGCGAGCTCGCCGAGGCCGAGCACCTCGCAATCGAGGCGCGCCGGCTCGTACGCCAGCACGTGATCGAGGCCGAGCTCGCGACCCCATGCACTGCGCTGTGGGCCGAGATGAAGGGCGACGATCGCGTGCGCCACTGCGATCGGTGCAACAAGCACGTCTACTACTTTGCCGAGCTGACCCGGGACGAGATCGACGCGGCGATCGTGAAGACCGAGGGCAAGCTGTGCAGTCGTCTGTTTGTGCGCGCGGATGGCACGATCATGACCAAGGACTGCAAGCAGAGCCTCGCCGCGATGTGGCAGGCGGAGAGCCTGCGGGTCGAGCCCACGGTCGTGAATGCGGTGGAGGTCCCCGAGCCGGAAGCCCGCGCCTACATGGGCGAATCACACCTGTATCAGAGTGATGTCAGCATCTCGTCAGAACCGCGCGATCATTGATTTTTGCGGCTTTTATTGCTTGGGAAAGCCGGGGGCTTGAGTGAAATTTGCGAGGTATGGCGACAGCTAAAGAGCTCGGGAGTTTGCGGGCCGAATTGCGCATCGCGGGGGTCTTCGAATTCCGCGAGGGACGCAGCTGGGTGGAACTGACGCTGATGAGCACCGTGCTCGCCGGCCTGCTGATTGCGATCTCGCAGCTCGGCGTGGTCGGGCTCCTGCTGGTCCCGCTGGTCTCGGTGATCTCCACCTCGATCGCGATGTTTGGCCACGAGGGCAGCCACAAGAGCTTCTCGGCCTCGCCGACCCGCAACGCCCTGCTGACCTACATCACGTTCCCGCTGTTCTCGGGTCTGGCCTCGCTGTACTGGCACAACAAGCACGACCGGCTGCACCACGGCCATCCCAACGTCGAGAGCATGGACCCGGACATCAAGCCGTTCCCGTTCGCGTCGTCCAAGGGTAGCCACGAGGGCTCGGGCCCCAAGGCGCGCTGGTTCCAGCGCACGTTCCAGAAGTGGCTGTTCTGGCCGATGTCCACGCTCATGGCGCTTGGCATGCGCCGCAGCTCGCTCGTCTATCTGTGGAACTACGAGGACAAGAGCGACCGCAAGTGGAAGCTCGACACCCTGTGCGTCACCGGCCACTACGTGTTCTGGATGATCATCCCGTCGATCGTCTGGGGTCCCGTGATCGGCATCGGCGTGTACTCGCTGATCTGGGCTGGCGTCGGCATCAGCCTCGCTCTCGTGTTCGCGCCCGCCCACATGGGCCTGCCGATCGTCACCGAGCAGAACCACGACTGGGTCCACCAGCTGGAGACCACGCGCAACCTCGAGCTGCCGCGACCGATCTCGTTTCTGTTCATCGGCCTCGACTACCAGGTCGAGCACCACCTGTTCCCGAAGATCCCGCACGCGAACCTGCCACGTGCGGCGCGCATCACCGCCGAGTGGTGCAGGCGCCACGGCGTGGTCTACAAGTCCGAGCCGTACCTGCACGCGCTCGTCGACGCGGCCAAGTTCATGGCGAACGGCTGGGACTACGAAGCCGTGCCCGCCGAGTCCGTTCGCGTCACCAGCCTCGCGAGCTAAGCGCGCACGAACGACTCGGGATTGGACATAATGAACCGGTGATCCCGCGCTCCGTCTCGCTCGTCCTCGCCCTCGTCTCGACGGCGGCGTACGCGCAGCCGAGCGCAACAACGCCTGCCGCCGAGGCCGAGCCCGACCCCGAGGCTGCGGCCGAGCCGCCGCCGCCACCGCCCGTTACGCCTTTCGATCAGGGGAAGTTCGGACTGGGGTTTGGATTCAGCTCGCAGAGTTACGGAGGCAAGCGATACAGCGTGATCTCCGGCGGCATGGGCTACTACGTGGTCAATGGCCTCGAGCTCGGCCTCGGTGCGGCGCATCAGTTCGGCGATCCCGACATCTCGCGCCTCACGCCGGGCGTTCGCTACGTCGCGCAGCCGCTGGTCGGCACGTCGCCCCTGATCCCGTACATCGGCGTGTTCGGCAGCCGCTACTTCATTTACAGCGGCATCGAGGACGTGCACAGCGTCGGCGGTCGCGTCGGTGCGATCTACGTCTCGGGCTCGCTGCTTCTCGGCCTCGGTCTCGTTGTCGAGCGGATCGTGAGCGAGTGCGACGACGAGGAGCAAGATTGCACCTCGTACTACCCCGACATCACGTTCAGCCTGTCGCTGTGATCGATCGCATCAAGCCTGGCTCATCGCCAGTAGCGCGGTCACCGTGCGCCAGTTCCGGACGGTGCCGCCGAGCTTGCCTGCGCTCGCGCCGAGCTTCGAGCGGCCCATGCCGTCGGGCAGGTGCAGATAGAGCTCACGACCGACGAACACGTGGGACTCGTTCGGCGCACCGGTCAGGCTCGCGGTCGTCTTCGCCGCCAGAAACATCACGTGCACGTTGTCCGCGTCCTGCGCGTACGGATTCTTCGCCACGACCGCAGCGAGCTCACGCGCGGTGCGCACCGCGACATCGGTCGCGCCGGCGTCGGTGAACATCGTCCGCAGATCGGCCATGCGGATCGAGCGACGACCGCCGACGTTGATACCGCGAAGCAGTGCAACGTACTTCATGCGCGTGCGATTCCCCGTCGATGGACACGCAGGATGCGCGCGATCCAGTTGCCGGTTCGCTCGGTAGAGTCCGTCGATCTCACCGTCAGTTGGTCAGCACGATCGCGACGAACATTCCGATCAGCACGCCGATGATGGCAAGCACGACCATCGGCGACACAGTGCTGCCGAGCTCGTAGTCCTCCGCTTCGCTCTGCCCGCTCGCGTCCCGATGTCGCTGCTCGAGCAGCACGCGCGGCACGGCGTTCGCTGACACCGATGCGGCCGCGGTGGCGTTGACCAGCTCGAGCAGATCATCCCGCCGCATCACCGCGGTCGGCTTGGGCTCGTGTTCGGGATCGCGCGTCACGAAGGAAACGATAGCGCTGAGTGGGTCCCGAGCACCGCAGCTGTCGGTGAGGAATCGCGCCCGAGCGCATCCGCTCGTGCTGCAACCTCAGCCGCTTGCGCTAGTTACGCGGTAACACTCGGGCATGGACCGCGTCCTCGACCTCGACGATCCCCAGCTCCGCGCATTCGCACCGCTCGTGTACGTCGTGTGGAGTGATCTAGATCTCGATGCCGAAGAACGAGGTCACGTGCTCGCGACCATCGCGGCTCAACCGTGGCTCGCTCCCCCTGCACGCTCGACGATCGAGTCGTGGCTCGATGAAGCAACACCACCAAGCGCCGACGAGCTTGCGCGCCTGCGGTCGCTGATCGAGCGGGTCGCCGCGACGACGAACGCGACCGCACGGGCCACGTTCGTGCGGGTCGCCGGCGCCGCCGCCAACGATCAAGCGGCGCAAACCGCGGTGACGGACCTCGCGCGCGAGCTCGGAATCGTCGGCCCGGAGGCGGTCTCGGTCACGCCCTCGCAGGAGCAGACCGATCCAGCAACGACGGAGGCACTCGCCAGCGTGCTCGATGGTCCACACGCCGAGCTGCGTACACGCACGCGCGAGTTTCTCTCCACACCACGGCGGGCGTACGGCATCTCGACCACCGCGCAGCGCGACCAGGTGCGCGCGTGGCTGCACGAGCTTGCCGCGAGCGGGCTGACCACGCTCGCGTTCCCCGGCGTGACCTCGACGACCGACCTCGCAGCCTTCACGGCGGTGTTCGAGGAGCTGGGGCACGGGGACCTGTCCCTGCTCGTGAAGGTTGGCGTGCAGCTCGGGCTGTACGGCGGCGCGATCTGGGCACTCGGCACCGAGCGGCACCACGCCCGGCTCGCTGCCGTCGCGCGCTGCGAGGAGCTCGGCGGATTCGCCATGAGCGAGACCGGCCACGGCTCGAACGTCGCGGCGGTCGAGACCACGATCCGCTACGACGACGCGACCCGCGAGCTCGAGGTTCACACGCCTGCCGAGTCCGCACGCAAGGACTGGATCGGCGGCGCTGCGCACGATGCGCGCTGGGTGGTGGTGTTCGGGCAGCTCGAGGTCGCCGGCGAGCATCACGGCGTACACGCCGTGCTCGTGCCGGTCCGCGCCGCTGATGGCTCGTCGATCTCGGGCGTCCGCACCGGCGACTGTGGCCACAAGCTCGGTCTCAACGGCGTCGACAACGGGCGCCTGTGGTTCGATCACGTACGCGTCCCCGTCGACAACCTCCTCGATCGGTTCGCCTCGATCGACAGCAACGGTCGCTACAGCAGCCCGATCGCGAGCCCGGACCGGCGCTTCTTCACGATGCTCGGTACACTGATCGGTGGCCGCGTCTCGGTCGGTGCATCCGCGGTGTCCGCCGCGCGGTCGGCACTCGCGATCGCGCTGCGCTACGCGCATGCACGGCGCCAGTTCGGGTCAGACGGCGAGCGCCGCCTGATCGACTACCCGACGCACCAGCGCCGTTTGCTGCCGCACCTTGCAGACACGATCGTGGATCGCATCGCGTTTGGTGCGCTGCGTGCGCGCCATGCGACTGCGTTCGCCGCGATCGATCCGTCGGGCGCACTACCGGACATGCGCGAGCTCGAAGCCGAGGCGGCGGCCATGAAGATCCTCGGCAGCCGTCATGCGATCGCGGCGATCCAGGCCGCGCGTGAGGCGTGCGGAGGTCAGGGCTATCTCTCGATCAACCGGATCCCCGAGCTGCGCGCCGACGTCGACATCTTTACGACGTTCGAAGGTGACAACGTCGTGCTCGCCCAGCTCGTCGGTAAGGCATTGCTCGGCACACACCGCAAGCAGTTCGCCGGCGGTGGCACGCTCGCCGTGGTACGCGCGGTGGCTCGCCAGATCGCGACTGCCGTCGTCGAGAAGAATCCGGTCCAGGCGCGCCGCACCGATCCCGATCACCTGCGCGACCGTGGGTTTCAGCTCGCCGCCTTTCGCTATCGCGAGGACCACCTCGTGCACACCTGCGCGATGCGGATCAAGAAGCGGCTCGATGGCGGTGCCGACGGCGAGACCGCGGTGCTTGCCGTGCAGGAGCACGTGGTCGCGATCGCCGATGCGTTCGCCGAGCGGCGGTCCGCCGAGTGGTTCATCGAGGCCGAGGCGGCCGCGCCAGAGGCGGCACGTGAGCTCCTGGCACGGCTCGGCGATCTAGCGCTGCTGTCGCGCCTCGAGGCCCGCGCGACGTGGTTCCTCGAGGCCAACTACTTCGAGGTCCCCAAGAGCCGCGCGATCCGCAAGGAGGTCGAGCGACTGCTCGGGGTGATCGCACCGCACACGCGCGAGATCGTCGACGCGTTCCGCATCCCGGATGCATGTCTCGCCGCGCCGATCGCGTTCTTCGATCCGGCTCACCCGACCTACGGCTAACCGCTGGCGCTGGTGGCGCGGTTCTGGGCGTCGATCTCGGCAGACGTGGCGGTGTCGAGCCGTCGCATGATCTCGTCCTGCGACGGCGCACCGATCGCGGGCACCGGCCACAGCCGGATCGTGCCGTCGTACGAGCCGGTGACGACCTCCGTCTTCGAGCGCCACACCACGCGATCGACCGCGCGGGTATGGCCGCGCATCACGCGGTAGCGGCCGGAGGCGAGCTCCCACGTGCGAATCGTCTTGTCGTAGCTCGCCGATGCGAGCTGGCTGCCGTCCGGCGAGAAGGCGACATCCATGACGAGATCGGTGTGGCCGCGCAGGACCGACAGCAGCTTGCCCTCGCTGTCCCACAGCCGGACCGTGCGATCACTCATCGCGCCCGCGATCCGCGAACCATCCGGGGACACCGCGACGCGCGAGGCGTGATAGCCGTCGGTCGGCAGGTTGACTGCGCGCTTGCCATCGACGAGCAGCAGGCCGCGGTCACACGACTGCACGAGCAGCCGATCGCGCACTCGCTCGAACTCGCCGCTGTTGCCGCACCAGGACATGCCGATCTTTGTCGACGTGCCGTCGGGCGCGAGCATCACGGCGTCGTCGCCGATCTGCGCAGCGATCCGGCCATCAGCGGCGACCGCGAAGCCGCGCACCGGCACCGTGCCGTCGACGATCGACTTGCTCGCGCCGGTGAGGGGATCCCACGAAAGCGTGCCATCGACGGACGACGTGAACACGCGCTTGCTATCACGCGACCACTCGACGTGCGTGATGAATGCGCGATGCCCGCGCAGCGGCAGCGGGGTGCCATCGCGACGGCGCAGGTCGAGCGTCCAGTTCGGTGACTGCACCACCAGCATCTCGCCGTTCGGTGATGGCACGCCGATGCCGAGCCCCGCGCGCGCGAACAGCTTCTCGCGCTCTGCCGTGGCGAGTGCCCAGCGCGCGACGCCGTTGGTGGTGCGAACGGTGACGCGGTCCGTGGCCCGGTCGAGGTCGAGGTCGAGGATCTCGCCGCCCTCGGATAGCACGCGCGCACCGCTGCGGTCGATCGGCCACACGCGCACGCTCGAGTCGAGGCTCGCCGTCGCGACCGATTTCTCGTCGGGAGACCAGCGCGCGCGATAGACGTCGTCGTCGTGGCCGCGCAGCACGAGTGCCGAGCCATCGGCGACGTTCCACACGCGTGCGGTGCCGTCATCGCTTGCGGTGAGCAGCGAGCGGCTGTCGCGCGAGAATTGAGCGGTGTAGAGAGCGTCGGTGTGGCCGCGCAGCTCGCGGACCTTCGCGCTGGCGACGTCGACGAGCACGATGTCGGGGCGCATGCCGATCAGCGCCATCGTGGTGCCGTCAGGCGACCACACGATGTCGACGAGCTTGGGCGACTCGTACTCCGCGAGCTTGGTGAAGGTGCCGCCTGCGTAGGGCACCGACCACAGTGTGTGGCCGTCGTGGAGCACGACCCGCGCGCCATCGGGCGACAGCGCGATGAAGTGGATCAGGCGATCCGCCGACGCGATCGGACGCATGCCGGACTCGGTGATCGCGGCGACCTCGTTCGGCGCGACCTGCGCGACGCGAATCTCGGGGTTGTTCGCCGCGATCGCCGTACGCACGGCCGAATCGGGACCGATCTTGGTGACCGTCCCGTCGAGCCCGAGCAGCTCGGTGATGCCGTCGCGGCTGACGACCACGGTCGTGCCGGCCGCATCGAAGCGCAGCGCGGTGACCTGCCGGCCACGCTCGGCGAGCACGCGACGCTCGCCACCTTTGATCGGCCACGCGAGGACATCGCCCATGCCGCTCGCGGTGACCAGCACCGTGCCATCGGGCGAGATCGCGAGAGCCTCGACGGCGGTCTTCGAGTTGCCGAGCTCGCGCACCTTGCCAGTCGCCAGGTCGTACGCGCGAATGCGGCCGTCGCGCACGCCGGCGATCAGCGTGCTGCCATCGGGGGTGAAGATCGCATCGAACGCCCAGTCGCCGGTGCGAAACACGTGACGAGCAGCGCCGAGCGCCAGCGCTTCATCGATCACATCGACGACCTGCGTGCGATCCGCGTCGGTGACGGGGTGGAGCTTGAGCCACGCCAGCGCGGCGGTCGGATCCTTGCGTAGCGACGTCTCGGCTTGCACGAGCACGAGCTCGCGCTTGCGATCTTCCGCCGAGCGGCGAGCGACCTCGGTACGCGCTCGCTCGCTGCGCGCGATGTCGCGCTCGGCGACCACGGTGCGGAACGACTCGACACCGATCGCCGCAAGCGCGACCGTCGCAACGAGCCCGACGAGCACCACGCCGCGGTGCTGCGCGAGCTTCTTGCGGACGAGCTGGAACGTCGTGTACGCGTGCGCGCTCACTAGCTTGCCGGTCTGAAACCGGCGCAGATCCTCGGCGAGTGCGGATCCGTTCGCGTAGCGTTCACTCGGCTGGCGCGCCATCGCCTTGAGCACGATGTCCGCAAGCTCGTGCGGCGCCGCCGGTGCAGCGTCTGCGAGTGGCATCGGCGGACCCGCGATCACGCGATCGATGACCGCTTGCGGCGTCTCGTCGGCGTGCGGCGCTTTGCCGGCGAGCAGCTCGTAGAGCACCGCGCCGAGCGCATAGACATCTGCGCGCTCATCGACGAGCTCACCGCGTGCCTGCTCGGGAGCCATGTACGCCGGCGTGCCGACGACCTTGCCCGAGATCGTCGAGACGCCCGAGCCCTTCGCGGGCACCACTTGCTCGGTGGGCGACTCGGGGATGTCACGCCGCGTATCGCGCGCGAGGCCCCAGTCGACGACGATCGTCTCGCCGAACTCCCCGATGATCACGTTCGAGGGCTTGAGGTCGCGATGGATCACGCCTTCGCTGTGCGCGTAGCCGACGGCATCGGCGATCGCGATCACGTGTGAGAGCAGTGCGAGGCGATCGCGCAGCGTGGGCTTGCTCGCGAACAGCTCCTTCAACGTGCGGCCCTCCACGAGCTTCATCACGTAGTACGGCGCGCCGTTCGGCCAGCGCCCTGCTTCGTGCACCGGGACGATGCCGGGATGCTCGAGACGCGCGGTGATCAGCGCCTCGCGAACAAAGCGCGCCTCGTGCCAGTCGTCCTGGCGCAGCAGCTCCTTGACCGCGACGGTGCGGCCGAGTCGCTTGTCGACCGCGCGGACCACCCGACCGAGACCACCGCGTGCGTGCTCGCCGACCTGCTCGTAGCGGTCCGGATCGTCGACGGGCAGCTTGGCGTCGTCGTCGGCGTCAAAGCTCGGCTCCGGAACCGCGCGATCGAGAGAACGCGGTGGCGCAGCCGACGGAAGCGACGGCTGCAGCGTGGCGGTGCGATCTGCAGGATCGGCGGACATGCGAACG
>JBBQFU010000186.1:0-18146 GCA_038322185.1 Haliangiales bacterium | reverse complement strand
GGTACCGGCTGGATCGCTACTCCTTGCCGGGCAGGTCCATCTCCTGCTGGGGCACTGCACAAGGTTTCAGCTCTCCATCCATCCTCCTTGTCCGTCTTCATCTGGCGCACACCGATCAAAACCTCTGCGGCGAGGTACTAGCCGTTGTCGCGGCGTGCGCGATAGCCGAAGCCATGCACGGTCTCGATCACGTCGGCCGCGGGCCCAAGGCTCACGCGCAGGCGGCGCACGTGCACGTCGACGGTGCGCGTGTGGATATCGCCGCGCATCTCCCACACCTGCTCGAGCAGCTCTTCGCGGGTGAACACCCGCCCCGGATCCGAGACGAGCAGCTGCAGCAGCTTGTACTCGAGCGGGCGCAGCTGCGTGGGTACGCTGTTGATGCGAACGTCGTGGGTCACGGGATCGAGCTCGATCGGCCCGACCGTGATCGTGGTGCCGGTGCTCTTGGCCGGGCGCGCGCGGCGCTCGGCGAGCCGGTTCGCGATCGCGGTCACGCGGAGCACGACCTCGCGCACCACGAACGGCTTGACCACGTAGTCGTCGGCGCCGACCTCGAGCCCGAGGATGCGGTCCTCCGCCTCGCCCTTGGCGGTCAGCATCAGCACGCCGGTATCGGACAGGTCGGCCTCGGTGCGGAGCGTCTTGCAGACCTCGTAGCCCGAGATGTCCGGCAGCATGAGGTCGAGCACCACGACGTCAGGCTTGTGGGCGCGTACAGCGGTGAGGCCGTCGTTGCCGGTAGCCGCCGTGATGACCGTGAATCCGGCCTGCTGCAGATTGAATTCAAGCAGGCGGGCCACGTCGCGCTCGTCCTCGATGATCACCACCCGGCGTTCCATGACGCCCGTTATAGTACGCTCACCTCATGCGTCGCTACGCCCTCGCGCTGTTCGTCATCCTCGCCGCGTGCTCCTCGTCGAAGCAGCCGCAGTCAAAGGATGGCGGCCAAACGATTCGTGTCGCCGCGGCCTCGGATCTGGCCCGGGCGTTCACGGAGGTCGCCAAGGAGTTCGAAAAGACGAGCAAGCACAAGACCGTGTTCGATTTCGGATCGAGCGGCCTGCTCGCCAAGCAGATCGAACAAGGCGCGCCGTTTCAGCTCTATGCAGCCGCGAACCGCGCGTTCGCCGACCAGGTGGTCAAGTCCGGCAAGTGCGACGCCTCGACACTCGCGCTGTATTCGCGCGGCCGCGTGGTGCTGTGGTCGAAGTCCGGTGCCCCGGCCAAGCTCACCGACATCACCGATCCGAAATATCGCCGCATCGGCCTCGCGAATCCCGACCACGCCCCGTACGGCAAGGCCGCCCTGCAAGCGATGCAGAAGGCGGGCATCCACGACGCGGTCAAGGACCGGCTCGTGCTCACCGAGAACGTGCAGCAGGCGATGACCTACGCAAAGGAAGGCTCGGTCGACGTCGCGTTCGTGGCGCTGTCACTCGCGGTCGCCAATGACTCCAAGGACTACCTCGCCGTCGAGCTCGATCTACATGACGCACTCGAGCAGACGATGGTGGTGTGCGGCACCGGCGCGACCACCGAGGCTGCGCGCGAGCTGGCGAAGTTCATCGTCGGCGACAAGGGCCGCGCGATCATGGAGAGCTTCGGGTTCTCGACCACGGGCGTCGTGCCAAAGCCCTGATGGCGCTGCGCCCTGAAACACTCGCGGCCAAGGCGCTGCATTCGGTCGACGAAGCGACCGGCGCGATCGTGCCGCCGATCCACATGTCGACCACGTATGCGCGCGATGCCGAGTACCGGCTGATCGACGGCCGCGACTACACGCGCGACAAGAACCCGACCGTACTGCCGGCCGAGCAGTTGCTCGCCGCACTCGAGGGTGGTGCCGAGGCGCGCGTGTTCGCATCGGGCATGGCAGCCGCGACCACAGCGATCCGCGCGATCACCAAGCCCGGCGATCACGTGATCGCGCCGAAGGTCGGCTACTTCGCCTTGCGCGCCTGGCTGGCGCGATGGAGCGCGCAGTGGGGCGTGGCAGTCACGTTCGTCGACGCGACCAACCTCGACGAGCTGCGTGCCGCTGTCCGGCCCACGACGCGCCTGATCTGGGTCGAGACGCCGGCAAACCCCACATGGGATGTCACCGATATCGCCGACGCCGCACTGATCGCGCACAAGGCCGGCGCACTCCTGGCCGTGGACTCGACGTGCGCCACGCCGGTCCACACGCAGCCGCTCGCACTCGGAGCGGATCTCGTGATGCACTCGGCGACCAAGTACCTCGCGGGTCACTCCGACGTGCTCGCCGGCGCGCTGATCACGCGCCATGTCGACGCGACATGGGAAGCGATCTGCCAGTTGCGCCACGACGAGGGCGCGGTGCTCGCGCCGGTTGAAGCCTGGCTGCTGCTGCGCGGCCTGCGGACGTTGTTCGTGCGTGTGGAGCGCCAGAGCCGGACCGCGCTCGCCCTTGCGCGTCGCTTCGCCGAGGCTGCCGCCGTGAGTCCAGACTTCAAAGTGTCCTACCCTGGACTGCCGTCACATCCGCAGCATGCCGTCGCCGCGAGCCAGATGACGGGCGGCTTCGGCGGCATGCTGTCGATTCGGGTGCCCGGCGATCCACTGTGGGTCATCCAGCGCCTGAAAGTCTGGGTGCCGGCGACCTCGCTCGGAGGCGTCGAGAGCCTCGTCGAGCACCGCGCGACGGTCGAGGGGCCGGACAGTCCGACACCGAAGGACCTGCTGCGCCTCTCCGTCGGGCTCGAGCACGAGGACGACCTGTTCGACGACCTCGCGGAGGCCGTGTTTCCGTGAAGCTGCGCGTCGCGACGTGCAGGACGCTTCCCGAGGTCGACGTCGACGAGGCGCCGCTCATGGAGGCGCTCGCGAAGGCCGGCATCGAGGCCACGCTTCTGGCCTGGGACGATCCGACCGCCGACTGGGACGCGCCGATTCCGACGCTGCTGCGCTCGACGTGGAACTACGCGCTCGACGTCGGTCGCTTCCTGTCGTGGGTCGATCGCGCGAGCGCCGTGGCGCCACTGTGGAACCCGCCGCACATCGTGCGGTCGAATGTGCACAAGCGCTACCTGCTCGAGCTCCAGGCGCGCGGCGTGCCGATCGTTCCGACGGTGCTCGCCCGTCCCGGCGAGCCGGTGGCCATGCCGTGGGACCGCTTCGTGATCAAGCCCGAGGTCGGCGCCGGCTCGCTCGACACGCGCGTGTTCGAGCCCGGCGATCCCGCAGCGGGGGCGCACCTCAAACAGCTGCTCTCGCGTGGCCTCGCGCTGCTGCAGCCGTACATCGCGTCCGTCGACGAGTATGGCGAGCGCTCGCTGATCTGGATCGACGGCGAAGTCACCCACGCGATTCGTAAGGCGCCGCGGTTCGCCGGCGACGGCGAGCAGATCGACGGCCCGTTCCCGGTCGCCAACGACGAACGCGAGGTCGCCGAGGCCGCCCTCGCTCCGTACGCGAGCAGCATCCTGTACGGCCGCGTCGATCTGGCGCGCGACGATTCGAATCGCCCCATGGTAATGGAGCTCGAGCTGGTCGAGCCGTCGCTATTCTTCGCGCGGCATCCGCCGGCGCTCGAGCGCTTCGTCGGCCGGCTGGTGCGAGAGCTGCGTCGCTAGTCGCGCGAGCGCATCGATCGTCCACGCGCCGTACCAGAACAAATCCTTGCCGCTCACGCGAATCACGCGCGCCGTCGGCAGCGCCTCGCGGAACACCGCCTCGTCCTCGGCCGAGAAGGCGTGCGGCTCGTCGGGCAGGATCACGAGGTCGGCGCCGCGCAGCTTCACCTCATCGATCGAGAGCCGCGGGTATCGCACGTCGCGCCCCGACGAGTCGTCGGGCTTGCCTTTGCCGAGGTCGGCGGCCAGCGGGTACAGGCGCAGCCGATCGCCGAACACGTTCGTGACGCCGACGCGGGCGAGCACGTCAGAGCCGAACGTGTCCGAATTGAGCGTCATCAGCGGATCCATCCAGATCGGAATGAACGCGCGCCGCGCACTGGGCAGTGCCCCCGTGAGCTCGTAGCCGCGCTTGATCAGCGCTTGCGCCGGCGCGGCCTTGTCGAGGCCAAGGATGCGCGCAAGCCGCGCGAGATGTCCGATTCCCTGGTCGACACGGCGAGGCAACGACACCAGCACCGGCACGCGCGCGTCGGCCAGCGCCTCGAGCACCTGGCGTGTGTTCTCTTCCTGATTCGCGATCACGAGCTGCGGTTCGAGCGCGAGCACCGCATCGACGTCGACGTTCTTCGTGCCGCCAACGGTCGCGACACCGTCACCATGCTCGCAGTACGTGGTGCGACCGACGAGGCGTTCACCCGCACCGAGCGCGACCACGCTGTAGGTGTCACTCGGAACCAGCGAGACGACGCGCTCGGGTGGCTTCCCGAACATCACCACGCGTCCGAGATCATCGGTGACTCTGAGTGTCGGCACGGGGTTCCATCTAGCATGCTAAGGTCCGCCCGTGAGCGACAAGCCGGGCAGTCTCGATCCCGAGCAGGCGTTCGACCCCGCCAAGCACGACGAGCTCGCCGAGGCGATCAAGAAGCTGTCTCCCGAGGAGGCCGCGTTCTTCCTGTGGAAGCTCGAGATCTCGGTCCGCAAGCGCAAGGTGCAGCTGACCGGCTACCTCGTCGCGATGCTGATCTGGCTCGTCGGCATGGTCGGCGCGCTCGTGATCTACGGGCTGTCCGAAGGCTTCATCGGCTACGTGTTCCTGATTCCGTTCGGGCTCGTCGGTGTGACGTTGTGGGCATTCGGCAAGTGGGCCGAGCGCATCAGCGCCCAGAAGCCGCCCCCCGACCTGTCGCTCGAAGGGATAAGCTCGGTGAATGCGAAGGACGAGTCTCGCGCTGCTTCTGCTGGCAACGGCGTGCGGTGACGACAGCAGCGCACGCCACGACGCGGCCCCACCATTCGATGCGCCGCCGCTGATCGCGTGCACGCCACGTAGCGGCACCAACATCACGCTCCGCGAGCTGCCGAGGGTATCGGACGCGGCGATGCTCGCGACCGCACCGCCCAATGATGGCCGGCTGTTCGTGGTCGAGCGCCAGGGCCGGATCCGGATCTACGAGAACGAGCTGCTCCTGCCGGAGGCATTCCTCGACATCACCGACCTACCCGGCCTCTCGGCCGGTGGCGAGTCCGGCCTGCTCGGCCTCGCATTCCATCCGCAGTACGCGTTCAACCGGACGTTCTTCGTGTTCTACACGACGGACGACGCGAACATCGTCGCGCGCTATCGTGCCAGCGAGTCGAACTACAACAAGTCCGAGGAGACCGGCGAGGTGATCCTCTCGATTCCCGACTTCGCTAGCAATCACAACGGCGGGATGATCGAGTTTGGTCCGCGCGACGGCTACCTCTACATCGGCACCGGCGATGGTGGCGGTGGTGGCGATCCGTGCCGCAACGGTCAGGCGCTCAAGCGCACCGGCAAGTGCAGCAACAACACCACCGACAAAGAGCCGCTGCTCGCCAAGATGCTGCGCATCGACGTCGACGCCACGTCCGGAACCAAGAAGTACGGCATCCCCGCCGACAACCCGTACGCCGACGGTGTCGAAGGGGAGCCTGAGATCTACATCGTCGGGCTGCGCAACCCGTGGCGCTGGTCGTTCGACCGCATGACGGGTGACCTCTACATCGGCGATGTCGGCCAGGACGAGTGGGAGGAGCTCACCGTGCTCACGCCATCGCAGCAGCGCGGCGCCAACCTCGGCTGGTCGCGCTACGAGGGCACCGTCGCGTATCCGAACTACCCCGCCGATCCGAGCGGGATCACGATGCCGCAACTCGTACGTAGTCAGCCCAACATCGGCCCGAGCGATGGCTGGGAGTCGATCATCGCCGGGCAGGTCTATCGCGGGAGTTGCTTCCCGGACCTCGTCGGAGACTTCTACTTCAGTGACATCTCGAAGCATCCGCTCATGCGCGGCCGGTTCGAAGTCGGCACGTTCAGCGCGACGCAGGTCGGCGACGCCCCCACGCAGCCGGCGTCGATCCACGCGGATGCCCGTGGCGAGCTGTTTCTCACCACGGTCGGCGGTGGCGTCTATCAGATCGAAGCGGGCCCATAAGCTGGGTTCAGCGCTAGACTCGTACCCATGCGAACCACGAGCCTGGCGCTGTTGCTGCTGGCCACCGCGTGTGGCGACGATGCAGCCGCCACGAAGAAGGACGCGTCGCTGCCGCGCGACACCATGGCCCAGCCGACCGCCGATGCGCCGCCGCTGGTCGCGTGCACGCCGCGTAGCGGCACCGCCATCACCCTGCGCCAGCTCGAGAGCGTCAGCGGCGCCGCGATGCTCGCGACCTCGCCGCCGAACGACGGGCGCCTGTTCGTCGTCGAGCGTCAGGGTCGCATCCGCGTGTACGAGAACGGGGCCTTGCGCACGCAGGCGTTCCTCGACATGAGCAATCTCCCAGGATTTGCGACCGGCGGTGAGCAGGGCTTGCTAGGCCTCGCGATCCATACGAAATACCCCGCGAACCGGCAGTTCTTCATCATCTAAACCACCGACAATGCGAACGTCGTCGCGCGCTACTTCGTGAGCGAGACCGACTACATCACGGCCGACCCTGCGGGCGAGGTGATCCTCTCGATCCCCGACTTCGCGAGCAACCACAACGGCGGCATGATCGAGTTCGGGAACGACAACTTCCTCTACATCGGCACCGGCGATGGTGGTGGAGGCGGCGACCCGTGTCGTAACTCGCAGGCGGTGCTGCGTACGGCGACGGAGTGCGTGAACGAACCCGGCAGCTGCAACGGTGACCTGTCCAATCCGACGAACTGCGAGCCGCTCCTCGGCAAGATCCTGCGTATCGACGTGGACACCACCTCGGGCAGCAAGCTCTATGGCATCCCCGCAGACAACCCGTACGCCGACGGCGTGGCAGGCGAACCGGAGATCTTCATGACCGGGCTCCGTAATCCGTGGCGCTGGTCGTTCGATCGCGCGACGGGCGACATCTACATCGGTGATGTCGGGCAAGATGAGTGGGAAGAGCTCACCGTGCTCACTCCTGCCCAGCAGCGCGGCGCCAACCTGGGCTGGTCTCGCTACGAGGGCATGGTCGCATATCCGAACTACCCGGCGAATCCGACAGGCGTACTCATGCCGCAGCTCGTGAAGAGCCAGCCCAACGTGGCCCCTGCGGACGGCTGGGAGTCCATCGTCGCGGGCCAGGTCTATCGCGGCACCTGCTTTCCCGACCTCGTCGGTGACTTCTACTTCAGCGACTACGCGAAGCGGCCGCTCATGCGCGGACGATTTGATATGGGTGCATTCTCGTCGACGGAGGTCGGCACCGCGCCCTCGGGCGTCGCGTCGATCCACGCCGACGCGCGGGGCGAGCTATTCCTGACCACGACCAGCGGTGGCGTGTACCAGATCGAGGCGGGACCCTGAAGTCGCGCCGCGTCGCCCTGTCCACGGGGCTCAGCTACAACCTGCTCGAGTGGGATGCGCCCGGCGACACGACGTTCGTGCTCGTCCACGGCTTCCTCGACATGGCATTCACGTGGCACGAGGTCGCCGAGCGGCTGTCGGCTCGCGCGCACGTGATCGCGCCCGATCTGCGCGGCCACGGTGATAGCGACTGGGTCGGCGCGGGTGGCTACTACCACTTCTTCGACTACCTCCCCGATCTCGACGAGGTGATCGAGCGCTACGCCCGCCAGCGGCTCGTGGTCGTCGGCCACTCGATGGGCGGTAGCGTGTGCTCGTACTGGGCCGGGATGCGCCCCGAGCGGCTGTCCGCACTCGCGCTGCTGGAGGGCCTCGGGCCGCCGGATCAGACCCAGAGCGACCTGCCCGCGCGAACCGCGCAGTGGATCAACGCGTGGCGCAACGTGCGCACCGAGGAGAAAGGCATGGCCACGCTCGCCGACGCCGCGGCGCGGCTGCGCAAGTACGATCCGATGCTGCGCGAGGATCTATCGCTGCGTCTCGCCGCGGCGGGCACACGCGACGCGGGCGGCCGGCTGGTGTGGAAGCGCGATCCACTCCACGTGACGATGGGCCCCTACCCGTTCCGTCGTGATGCGGCCGCGCAGTTCTGGTCGCGCATCACGTGTCCGGTGCTGGTTATCGACGCGGTGCAGACGCAGCTCAACCTCACCGATGCCGAGCGCGCCGAGCGCCGCGCGCTGTTTCCCGATCACCGCCACGTCACGATCGATCAGGCGGGGCACATGATGCAGCGGCACCAGCCTGACAAGCTCGCCGAGCTGCTGCTGGAACTGCTGTGAATCGCGCGGTCGTCCTCGCGTTGCTGGTGGCCGGCTGCGGCCGCGTCGCGTTCGATCAACGCGCCGACGGTGGCGGCAGTGGCGGGACGACCAGTGACGCGAACGGCGACGCGAACGGCGACGCGACTTGTGGAGGTCTGCCGAGCGCATTCGACGAGGACGGCGATCTCGTCGGCGACCCGTGCGACGTTTGCCCGCACCTGGCCGACGCGGACCAGGTGGACGCCGACGCTGACGGCGTCGGGGACCTGTGCGACCTCGAACCGGCGATGCCCCGCCAGCGGATCCTGTTCTTCGACGGTTTCAACGCTGAGCGCGCCGAGTGGGGCTATGGCGGCACCGTCACCGGAGGCCAGCTGGTACTGCCAGTGGCCGGGGCCGATGCGAACAACGTGCTCAATGTGCCGACCGCGCTCGCGGACATGCAGCTCGGAGGCACGATCCTCGCCGTAGGAACGACGCCAACGCACCTGTTCATCGGCCTGCAGCCGCAGCCGAACGAGCTGTACTACATCGAGCTGATCGATCAGGGCGGCGGCCGACGTCGCTCGTTGATGTACAGCGAAGACGCGACGTTCTTGGAGTACGACGGCATCACCGACACCGGCGTGCCCATCCAACCAGGCCCGTTCACATTGTACCTGTCCGCACGGGAGGGCGAGCTGTACGGTGCGGTCACCACCGTCGGTGCAGCACCGATGCAGTTCGGCGCAACGACGCCCGCTATCCCGAGCGCGCGCATGTTGCTCTACCTGCAGAATGTGTCGGTGATAGTCGACTACGCGATCGTGATCGAGACGCTTTAGACCGACACGTCGGGCGGCGGCGTCACGGCGCGCATCAGGCGGCTGACCGCGCGGCCCTTGTAGTCGAGCGGCACGATCACGCGAAACGTGGAGCCCTTGCTGACCTCGGAGTCGAGCTCGACGCGTGCGCCGAGCAGATCCGTCAGCTTGGCGACCAGTGCGAGCCCGAGGCCCACGCCACCGTAGCCCTTGGTGTCGGACTCGGCATCCGCCTGGCGGAAGGGCTCGAAGATCCGAGCGCGTTCCTCGCGCGCGATGCCGATGCCGGTATCGGCCACCTCGAGCACCACGGCATCCAGCTCGGTGCGCTCGTACGCGCGCACGGTGACCTTGCCACCCTCCGGCGTGAACTTCACGGCGTTACTGACGAGGTTCACGAGCACGTGTGCGAGCCATCGATCGTCGGACTGCACGGTCGGCAGATCGGGCTCTACCTCGCCTTCGAGCTCGATCTTCTTGGTGCCGATCATCCAGGTCACCGAGGCGAGCACGCGCTCGACCAGCCCCGCGATGTCGACGGAGCTCGGCCGCGCCTCGATCCGGTTCGCGTCGGCGCGCGCCAGGTTGAGCACGTCGTCCACGAGGCTCAACAGCGATTGCGCACTGCGCTTGATCGATGCGCACGCTTCTTTCTGTTTGTCGGTGACCGGACCGTAGACGCCGGCGGCGATCACGTCGGCGAGGCCCTGCACGCCATGGATCGGCGTGCGCAGCTCGTGCGTCATCGAGGCGACGAACTGACTGCGCTGGGTGTTGGCCTGCATCAGCTGCGCGGTTCGCGCCTCGAGGTCGAGCTCCTTGGTGCGCAGCTCGCGCAGCGTCGCGGCGCAGAAGTAGCCGGGCACCCCGACGACGAAGATGCAGTAGAACACCGCGGTGAACGTGTAGCCCGGCGACGGCACGGTGCCCGGCGCACCCGGAACGCTCGTCGGCGGCAACACACCGGTCGCCATCAGCGCCATCATCGTCGCGAAGCTCAGCACGATGCCGCTGATCGCGAGCCACGTGACACCCACGTTCGAGAGCAGCGCGACCGCCGAGATGACGACGACGTACGTGGCGACGAGCGGACTGTACGGACC
Source organism: Haliangiales bacterium (assembly GCA_038322185.1). Lineage (GTDB taxonomy): Bacteria > Myxococcota_A > Polyangia > Haliangiales > Haliangiaceae > JABFXX01. The sequence goes on along the minus strand of JBBQFU010000186.1, from coordinate 8,020 downwards.
ACCGGTGAAGTAGATCGCGCCGGTGAGAAGCAGGACGTCCGACGTCGAGTTGATCGCCTGCGCGAGGAACACGCCGCGGTCGCGTACGATCGCGAGCCACGCGATCGAGTTCGTCAGCACCTTGGTCGAGATCAGGCCCACAAACGCCCAGCGCCACGGCGTGAGCTCGAACATCGCCGCGGCACCCGCGAGCAACGCGAAGCCGATCGCCAGCGCGTAGCCGGTGTAGATGCCGAAGCGCAGCTTCGAGCGATTGGCCGGCGCGAGCGCCTCCGCAATAAATGCGGGTGACTTCACGTGGCGATTCTACGCTTCGCCGAGCAAGTGGCGCACCTGCGCGAGCAGATGCACGAGATCGAACGGCTTGGTCAGATAGCCGTCTGCGCCGACACCGAGCTGAACCGTTCGCGTCGACTGATCATTGTCGGTATAGACCGCGCTCATCAGCATCACCGGCGTGGAGGTCCCGCGGCTCTTGATCTCGCGCACCAGCTCGAAGCCGTTCTTGCGCGGCAGCTGAACGTCGACGAGGCACAGGTCGGGCAACGTCTTGTCGAACTGCTCGATGCCCTCGGGCCCCGTGTTCGCCGCGATCGTCTCGTATCCGTTGGCAGCCAGGAAATCCATCAGGATCATCTGGTTGACCGGATCGTCCTCGACAACGAGGATCTTCTTCACCTGTTCAGCCTAGCACGCGCCTAGCCGAACCGGTTCGACGGTACGGGACCACCGGCCCACAGGCGCGACCGGCGTCCAGGCGCAGGTGGCCAGGTTGCGGCCACCAGGGCATCCCAGTGAGCGAGGTCGTCCTGGGCGGTCTCGTCGGGGTCGAGGCCCGCACCGGCGATGATTTCGGCAGCGATCACGGCGGGCTCACGGGTGTCGGCAGGCTCGCGGGTGACCTCGGTTTCAAGTGCGGTGAGCTTTTCGCCCCACGCCGGCACGAGCGACTCGTAGAGCACCGTGGTCACGTCGGGCGCGCACACGGCATCGCGGGTCCACGGGGTCGCGTGCGCATAGAGGATCTGATCGTGCCGGCGCTCCATCACGCGCGACAGCTCGCCGGGGGCCAACGTGCCGAGGTCGTAGATGACGATCACGCCCGGTGCCGGCGTGCCGATCACGGGCCACGGCATCAGCGGCAGCTGCAGGCGGGCGGCGACCACGTGGGCGAGGATCTCGTCGTCGCGGCCGGGTGCCGCGTACACGCACGGGGCCGCCGTCGCGCGCACCAGGGGTGCGAGGCGATCGATGCCGGTCAACACGCGTGCGGGTGAGTCGCGCAGCCAGGCGTAGCGGCCGTTCATGCCCTCGTCGAAGCCGTACGGTGAGCGATGCGCGAGCAGCGTGCCGGTGAGCACGTACTGCCAGCCGCGCAGGTCGCGATCGTCGAGCGCCGTGAGCGCGGCGACGCGGTCGGCTCGCTCGAGGATCGCAGCGATCGTCTCGCGCATCGACTCGGTCTCGGCGGTGTCGGGGCGCAGGCCCTCGAGCGCGGCGCGGGTGACGGCGAGCTTGCCCGTCATCGCGGCATTGAACGCGAACAGGTACTCGCACAGAAAGCTCCGGCCGCGCAGGGCCGCGTGCTGCTCGAGGATCGCGTACGCATCCCCATATGCCAGCGCGCTCTCGAGCGCCGACACCAGCTCGCACACGACCTCCTCGCTATCACCGACGAGGGCGAGGCAGTGCCAGAGCACGCTAGCGGCGATCGATGGCGCGCCTGAATCGATCAGTGCATAGCCGAGGTCATAGAGGCGATCCGGGCTGTCCGGATCGCGGACAGCTTGCCGTGTGACCTCCACGAGCTCCACGAGTCCGCGGCGCTCTGCCAGCTCTGCGAGCAGCGCCAGCCAGCCCGCCAGGTCCGGCAGCTGCTTGCCCTCGGGCCAGCGCATGCGCGTGCGCAGCTGCACCAGGGCAGCTTCCTCGCTGCCCACATCGATCAGCGAGCGGATCGCCGCGCGCTCGTCGGCGTCGGTCGACACGAGGTCACAGCTTCGCCAGCTTGACCGACTCGTCCCACAGGCGTTGGCGTGCAGCCTCGTCGCGGGCTGCTTGTGCCGGCGGGGTCGCGACGCCGTCGCTGTAGTAGCTGCCCGATGGCTCGTCCTCGGCGACGCCACCGGCGAGGCGCACCGACGTGTTCGCGCCCGCCTCGGGCTGGATGCCGGCGACGGGACCGAAGCCCTGCTTGAGCAGCTTGGTCGTGACCACGCCGGGGTGGAGGCTGTAGGCGAGCAGCTTGGTCGGCTCGTGGCGATCCGCGAGCGTCATCGCGTGCATCACCTGCGCGAGCTTGCTCTGGGCGTAGGCCGCGTATCCCGTCCACGAGCTGGACAGCTGCAGGTCGTCGAAGTGAATCCGTCCGCGGGTATGCGCCACCGACGACACGTTGATCACGCGCGACGCGGGGCCGCCCTCTTCCACGCTGCTGGTGAGGCACGGGCCCAGGAGCTCGGTCAGCAGGAATGCACCGAGGTAGTTCACCGCGAACGTCATCTCGACCCCATCGCCGTTCACCGCGCGCTCGCCGGCAAAGATGCCCGCGTTGTTCACGAGCACGTGGAGCTTGGGCGCGACCTTGAGCACGGCCTCCGCGCCGCGGCGCACGCCAGCGAGTGTGCCCATGTCGAACGACACGGCGTCGAACGTTGCGCCCGGAAGCTCCTCGCGAAGCTCCGCGACGGCGGCATCGACCTTCGGCTTGTTGCGGCCATGAACGAGGACCTTGAGGCCGTTGGCGGCGAGCTGGCGCGCCGTCTGGCGGCCGATTCCGTCGGTCGACCCGGTGACGAGAGCTACGCGCTCGGACATGGTCCGAATCTACGGTGTTTTCCGACGGGCAGACAAGGCGCGGATGATTGCGGGTGGCACGCGGAGGCCCCCCTCATCCCGGCCGCGGTTTGCCAGGTCGGGCTGAACGCGGGTCTGATTCGGGATCTTTGGCTCGACGCCGGTCCACTCGGCGAGCATCGCGAAGGCAGCGTCGCGGTCGCCGGGCGCAAGGCGGGTCAGGCGGGCGCCGTGCGAGCCCTCGGCCTGGACGAACTTGTGCGACTGGGTCGCGTTTCCCACCTCGAACTGGCCGCCCGTCCACGGGTCCCACTCGCCGTAGATGAACAGCAGGCGGCTGCCCTCGGTGCGGACCCAGGCGTCGATATCTGCCATCGCGGCGCCATCGTCGTAGGCCGGCTGTGTGGTGGGCAGGATGCCGAGGTAGTCCGCGTCGGTGAACTGCAGGTACGGATCGAGGTACAGCGCCCCGCCGTCGGGGTAGCCGAGCTGGTGATAGGCCTGGTGGTAGTAGGCGTCGAACTCCGCAATGCGCGAGTCGGTGTTGTCGGAGACCGGCGAGAAATCGTCGAGGAAGTCCCACAGCACGTCGTCGCTCGCGCTGGCAGCCGGCACGTCGGCGCAGAACCCGACGCCGTAGTACTGCCAGAACGACCACTCGAGGTTGAAGATCGCCGATTCGACCGCGGCGTCGAACGGGATGCGGGAGTAGACGAGGTTGTTCTCGGCGGACTGGGCCTGCGCCTTCGCCGACAGCGCGGCCCGGCGATTCGCGAGCATCTCGACGGCCACATCGCGCAGCGCCTGGCGACAATCCGCCGGGCCGAGCGTGTCGAGGAAGGCGGTGTACCGGGTGTCGGGTGCCCCGAACGAGATCGGCGCGACATACGGCACCGTGCCGTCGACGTCGTCGGGATAGAAGCGGCGGTGATAGATGGCGGTCATCCCGCCCTTCGAGGCGCCGGCCGTCACGAACGCGCCTGGGTACAGCATCCGCAGCGACGTGATGATCGCGTGCTGGTCGTGCGCCATCTGCTCGATCGTGAGCTTGGACCAGTCCGTCGGATCCGGTCGCGACCCCGCGAAGTACCGGTGCTCGATCGAGATCTGGTTGCCCGACAGCAGCGCGGTCAGCTCGACGATCCGGTCCTCGTAGTAGTCGTGGTAGCCGGACGTGTACGCGACCATCGGGGCATCGAGGTCGTGGTGCAGGAGCGAGACTCTCTGCTGGAATCTCTGGCCCTGGGGATCACCGTGGTCGACCGGCTGGTCGAACTGCAGGACGTAGTAGTGGTAGCCCGACCCGGTCGTGGGCAGCTCTTGGACGCTGGCGACCCCGGGGAGCGTTTTGAGGTCCTCGAGGACGTTGCCGGTGCTGATCGACGGCTTGGCGTCGTTGTCGCCACACCCAAACAGGAGGGCAACGGCTGCCACCAGGCCCAAGCGCATGTCGGGCAGCTTGCCATGCGACGGATCTCCGGGGTAGGCATTCGTCCTCTATGGCCCTGTCCGTCGGCATCGTAGGTCTTCCCAACGTGGGCAAAAGCACGGTCTTCAACGCACTCACTGCGGGCAAGGCCGAGGCTGCGAACTATCCGTTCTGCACCATCGACCCCAACGTCGGTGTCGTGCCGGTTCCCGATGCCCGCCTCAAGCGGATCGAGAAGCACATCAAGACCCAGAAGGTCATCCCGGCCATCGTCGAGATCGTCGACATCGCCGGTCTGGTCAAGGGCGCGTCCCAGGGCGAAGGCCTCGGCAACAAGTTCCTCGCGAACATCCGCGAGACCAACGCCATCCTCATGATGGTGCGCTGCTTCGAGGATCCCAACGTGATCCACGTGTCGGGCAGCGTCGATCCGATGCGCGACATCGACATCATCGATCTCGAGCTCGCGCTCGCGGATGTCGAGAGCACCGAGAAGCGGCTCAAGAAAGCGGCCAGCGCCGCCAAGACCGGCAGCAAGGAGATCAAGGCCGAGCACGCTCTCGTCGAGAAGGTTCACAACCATCTCGCTGAGGGCAAGGCCGCCCGCTCTGCCCCGCTCAGCGATGACGAGCGCAAGATCGTGTCGACCTGGGGCCTGCTCACCGCCAAGCCCGTTCTCTACTGCTGCAACGTCGGCGAGGCCGATCTGCCAGACGGCAATGCCTTCAGCAATCTCGTCAAGGAGCGCGCGAAGAGCGAGGCTGCCGGTGTCGTGATCCTGTGCGGCAAGGTCGAGTCCGAGCTCGCCGAGGTCGGCGAGGCCGATCGTGACGAGCTGCTCGCCTCCTACGGACTCAAGGAGCCCGCGCTCGCGACCCTCGCGCGCGAGTGCTATCGCCTGCTGGGCCTGCAGTCGTACTTCACTGCTGGGGAGAAGGAGATCCGCGCGTGGACGATCCGCAAGGGCGCCACGGGCCCCGAGGCGGCCGGCGTGATCCACACCGACTTCGAGAAGGGCTTCATCCGCGCGAACGTCTATCAGCTCGCGGATCTCGACGCGCATCACACCGAGGCGGGCATCAAGGCTGCAGGCAAGCTGCGCGTGGAAGGCAAGGAGTACGTCGTCCAGGACGGCGACATCATGCACTTCCTGTTCAACGTCTGATCGCGGTCGCGCAGTACGTCGCGATCGAGAGCGGAACGCGCGCGCCGGGGAACTTCTCGCGCAGCGCCGTTCGCACACGTTCCGCGTCGGCTAGCTGGTAGCTACTTCCGAGGAAGCGCCACACGTCGTCGAACGAGCCCGACAGATCGAGCTCCCAGCGCTCGAACGACAGGTCGCGCCAGTCGCGAGCGCTGAACAGCTCGCGCCAGCCCGCCTCGGAGCTCGCGCGGCGATCGCCGAAGCTGCGGCCGGCACGCGGCAGCATCGATGCGAACGTGTGGAACGTGTCGGCGCCGTCGGCGGTGGGGCCGCCGCCGAGAAGCGCGATGAAGGAGGCGCCCGGCCGAAGCACCCGCGTGAGCTGTCCGACGACTGATTCGAGATCGTCGAACAACATGAAGGCGAGGTGGCACGTGATCGCATCGAACGACTGGGCGGCGAATGGGAGTGCCTGCGCGCGGGCCTGCGCGACGTGATGCCCACGTGGGCGCGAGCCCGAGGCCGAGTCCGAGCTGCTCCCGCATGCGATATGCAGATCCTCGAGCGCGATATCGATTCCGATCGCGCGTGTTCCCATCAGCCGCAGCAGGTGCCCATCGCCGCACGCGAGATCGAGCACGCGAGCATCGGGCCGCAGTCCCATCGTTGCGCGTGCGCGCGCGGCGAGCCGCTCATAGCTTCCCCCTCGCGCCAGCGCACGCGACGTCGCCGCGGGATTCGCCGCATGGAACGCTCGCAGGAAGGCTTCGCGCTCGCTCACGACTGATAGAGTGCTTAACGCGGAATGCTATCCGGTGTCCTCATGGTCACGATCGCCGCGGCCTCGTGGGGCACGTGGAGCTTGTTCCTGCGGCCCACCGGCCTGCCCTCGCACGTCACGGCCCCGCTCATCTTCGCCGTGATGGCGATCGTGACGTTCCCGCTCGCGATGCGCGAGAAGCGCGCCCTGTGGAACCGGCGTGCGGTCCTGCTGCTGCTCGGCAACACCGTGTGCGACGCGGTCAACCTGACCGCGTTCTTCGGCGCGATGCACTACACGACCGTCGCGATCGCGGTCATCACGCACTACCTCGCGCCGATCTTGATCGCGCTTGCCGCACCGTATGTCGACGGCACCAAGACACCCGGCGCGCGTCCGGCCGCGGCGATCGCGCTGTGCGGGCTCGGAATCATGCTCGAGCCGTGGCGCGGCGCCGGGCCCGGCGTCCTGATCGGCGCAGGCCTCGGCGCGCTCTCCGCCGTTTGCTACATGGGCAACGTGTTCTTCACCCGGCGGCTCGCCGAACAGGTCGGACCCGCGCACGCGATGTCCTATCACTCGGCCCTGGCAGGTGTGGTGTTACTGCCCTTCGCGGTGAGCGGGTTTGCCACGGTCAGCTGGTTCGATCTCGGGCTCCTCAGCGCCGGGGCAGCCACGATCGGCGGGCTATCGGGGGTGGTGTTCGTTCACGGTCTGACGCGGATCGGTGCCGCGAGAAGCGCCGTGTTGACGTTCGCAGAGCCACTGGTCGCGGTCGCCGTCGGGGTGCTGGTGTGGGATGAGCCATTCCGCCCACTCGCCGCGGTCGGCGGACTGCTGGTACTCGCAGCTGGTATCCACGTTGCACGACAGGCGCGCTAGCACCATGACCATGCAACCTCGCGTCACCATCGCGATGCCCGCGTACAACGAAGAGAAGTACATCGAGGCCTGCATCGCTAGCGTTCAGGCTCAGGACTACCCAGCAGAGCTCATCGAGATCCTCGTCGCCGATGGACGTTCGACCGATCGAACTCGCGAGATCCTCGCCGAGCTGTCGGCAAGCGATCCGCGGATCAAGACGATCGACAACCCGGAGCGGCTCCAGGCCGCCGGTCTTGGCGAGATGGTCAAGCAGGCGACCGGCGAAGTGATCGTCCGCATGGATGTTCACGCCGAGTACGCGCCGGACTACGTGCGCAAGTGCGTCGAGACGCTCGAGCGCACGGGCGCCGATAATGTCGGCGGTGCACAGCGCTCGAAGGCGAAGAGCCTGTTCCAGAAGGCGCTGTGCGCGGTGCTCGGCAGCCCTCTGGGTGTTGGCGGCGCGAAGTACCGGTCGGCTGATGCCGAAGGCTTCGTGGACACGGTGTTCCTCGGCGCGTTCCGTCGCAAGGTGTTCGAGACGGTCGGCCTGTGGGATCCCAAGGCGATCACGAACGAGGACGCCGAGCTCAACCAGCGCATCCTCGACAGCGGTGGTCAGATCTATCTGTCGCGCGACATCGTGGTGCACTACTTCCCGCGCGACACGTTCAAGTCGCTCGCGAAGCAGTACTACAAGTACGGCCGCGGCCGCGCTCGCACGCTGCTCAAGCTCGGCTCGTTCCCGTCGCTGCGCCCGGCGATTCCGTTCATCATGACGACCGGCGCAGCGACGCTCGTCGCAGTGCCGCCGCTGTGGCCGCTCGCGGGCGTTGCGTTCGCGACATACGCGCTGGCCACCGGCGCCGAGGCAGTTCGCGTCGGCGGCAAGCTCGGCGCAGCCACGATCCCGCTCGTGTGGGCGATGTTCCCGGTCCTGCACGTCTCGCACGGCGTGGGGTTTGCCGCCGGCCTCGCGCAGTACATGCGCACGCCGGACTGGCCGCAAGAGCCCGAGCGCGTCGGT
>JBBQFU010000185.1:0-18224 GCA_038322185.1 Haliangiales bacterium | reverse complement strand
CGTGTGGGACCTCGATCAAGTGATGCCGCGCAAGCTGCCGAAAGTGAATCACCCGATGTTCACCTCGGAGTCGACGATCGTCTCGCCTGCTGGCATGGAGCTCGATTGGACGTGGCTTGACGTCACCAGCGGCACGGTGTCCCACTCGAGGCTCGCGGCGCAGCCGGGTTTGGTGCGCAACCATGACCTGACGCGCGACGACGGCCGCGCGATGGTGGTGGTCTCACGCCAAGACGACCGCAACACGGCCGTGATCGCGTACCCGAGCGGTAAGCAGATGGTGATCGACGACGTCGCGTTCGGCCTCGCGCGACTCGTCGAAGGAGACGCGGTCGCGTACTCGACGGGGAAGGGACGGGTGTTCGGCAAGATCGGCAGCGCGGATGCGCGCGAGCTCGCGACACTCGATGGCGATGTTCAGTCGATCGCGGATCTCGACAAGCTCACCTACGCCGCGCTCAGCAAGAAGGGCGAGATCGTGCGCGGGCGATTCGATGGCTCGGGCTTCAGCCGTGCGCGCGTTCCAGATGTCGACAGCGGCGCGTTCCTCTACGGGGAGCCCGGTGGCAATGTACTCATCGCGAGCGGCAACCGGCTGTTGCGGTGGGACGCCACCACGATCGATGAGGCCGCGCGGTTCACCACGAAGATCACCTGGATGCAGGCGACGCCGACCGGCACCGCCGTCGGGCTCGCGGCCAAGGAGACGTACTTCGTCCCGGCGCGTGGAGACCGCACGCCGCATCGCATGCCGATCGGCGACGTGATGTGGCTCGCCGATGATGGCGTTCGCTCGGTGTCGTTCAACAACCGCAACGAGCTCGAGGTCCTCGAGCTCCCGTCGATGATCTCGTGGACGATGCCGCCGATATCCGTGTCGAGCCGGAACCTCACGATGGCGCCGAGCGGCCGCCGCATCTATCACTCGATCGGCCAGGATGCGGTGCTGTGGACGCTGCCCGAGCCAGGCTCCGACTTCATGCTCTGGCTCGACGAGCAGACCAACGGCATCGAGGTCGATCGCCACATCCAGTGGCCCTGGCAGAGCGGCGTGCCCTGATCTCGGCCGTCCGCACGCCCTCACACTTCACGATAGACTCCTCGCGTGGATGACGCCTACTTCACGTGGCCGGATCGGCGGTTCAAGTACGACTGCCGAGGCTGCGGGGCGTGTTGCAAGGGCCACGGCATCGGCATCGACGTCACCGCCGGTCAGCTCGTCCAGCTCGTGACCAGGCGGCCCGAGATCGCCGCGTTCATTCGTCGTCGTGGCGATGCGGTCACTGCATTCAACCCGCGTGATCGGTGCTGGTTTCTGGCCGACGACGGGCTGTGTCGCGTCGAGATCGAGGACGGCCGCGCCGCGAAGCCCGCGTCGTGCCGGCTGTTCCCCTTCAACCGCGTGTTCAAGATCGGCTCGACGCTCGTCGTCGACTACAACAGCGTGATCTGTCCGCTCGCCGTCGCGGTCGACGATGGCGGTGTGACGCACGCGGAGGTGCTCGCCGAGATCCAGTCGATCCAGGATCCCGCAATCGTCGGCACGCAGCTGCCCGCTGATGACGCGCTGGTCACGCGTGAGCGCAAGATCGCCGACACGATGTTCCTGCACGGACCCCTCGAGCTCGACGCGGCATGGAATGCGCAGGACACGGCGCCGCTGGTGAGCGCGCTCGACGTGGTGACACCTGCGTTCGAGGTGCTGCTCGACGTTCCGTGGCGCGCACCGACGGGCGAGACGATGTCGAACGCACTCGCGCTCACACCGTCGATGCGATTCAACGAGCTGTTTGGCCCGCGCCAGTACGCGCCACGAGATCGGATGCCGCCCCTGCTGTCGCGTATGTGGCTCGCGTGGCTCGGCTTCGCGGCGCTCGGCGAGACGCTCTCGCAGCGCGTGCTCGGGCTGCAAGAGCTGACCACGGTGTGGGCGGAGCAAGCGCCGCTGATGCATGCGATCGCGCGCTGGGACGCGGTGCCCGTGTTCAAGCCGGGACCGGTCGAGCTACCGAACGTCGATCCGGGGAACCTGGTGCGCACGCTCGGTCAGCGCTGCGTCGACAACAAGCGAACGAAGACGCCGCTGGGTGCGCTCGTCGGTGCGGTGCTCGGCGCGGCGGATCCGGCGACGCGTGTTGCAGCGCTGCGGATGGCCGATCCGATCCTGCGCCTGTCGTTCTAGCTACGAGTTTACTACTCGGCGATCGGACGGCCGGGTCTGGACGCTACGATCAGGACGAGTGCGAGCGCACGCACCCGATCACCACACCACGCAGGCGTTCTTGGGCTTGAGGTTCGCGCCGAGCTTGCAGCGGAACGCCTTGGCGAAATCGGGCGACGCGGCGAGCGTGCCGTTGACGCGCCACTTCGCCGGCGAGTGCGGGTCGACCGTGACGAGCATCGACTCGTACTCCGGCCGCATCTTCGCGCACCAGGTCTGGCCAAAGCTGAGGAAGAACTGTTGATCCTCGGTGAAGCCGTCGGCCACGTCGGTGTCGGGTGCGGGGGCGCGCAGCGCGCGATAGCCGGCGAGCGCGAGCTTGAGGCCGCCGATGTCGGCGATGTTCTCGCCGAGAGTGAGCTCGCCGTTCACCTTGCCGCCACCAGCGGCGTACGCGCTGTACTGATCGACCACGCACTTCGTGCGCTGCTTGAACTGCTTCTCGGTCTCCGGCTGCCACCAGTTCGTCATGTTGCCCTTGGCGTCGAACTGCGCGCCTTGATCGTCGAAGCCATGCGTGAGCTCGTGCCCGACGACCATGCCCATGCCGCCGAGGTTCACCGCGATCGAACGATCGACCTGATAGAACGGCGTCTGTAGAATTCCCGCGGGGAACACCATCTTGTTGTGGAGCGGGTTGTAGTAGGCGTTGACCGTGGGCGGGCTCATCTCCCACTCCTCGCGATCGACGGGCTTACCGATCTTGCCGAAGCGGCGCAGCGTCTCGGCCTTGCGGGCGGCGATCATGTTGGCGGCCAGCGTCTTTGGATCGATCTTGAACGAGTAGGTGCGCCACTTGTTCGGATAGCCGATGTGATAGGCCATCGCCGCCGCCTTCTCGTGCGCGCGGGTCTTCGTGGTCGCATCCATCCACGGCAGCGCGTCGATGTTCACGTTCATCGCTTCGACGATCGCGTGCACCTGCTGCTCGGCCGCCGTCTTGCTGGCGCCGGGGAAGCGATCGCGCACGTAGATCTGACCGAGCGCCTCGCCGAGCGCGTCGTCGGTGTAGCTCACGCAGCGCTTCCAGCGCGTACGCTGCTCGGCCGCGCCGCTGATCTTCTGCTCGAGCTTGAACCGGATGTCTTGCATCTTCTTCGCGAGCATGTCGGTGCTCTTGCCGAGCAAGTGCGCGGTGAAGTAGTTGCGCCACGTCGCGGGGGGTGTCTTCACGATCAGGGCATCGAGACCGACGAGGAACTCCGGAGATGACGTGGTGATGTCGGTCAGCTTGGGCTGGCCGATCGTCTTGAAGTAGCCCTCCCAGTCGAAGTGCGGCATCGCCTTCTGGACGCCCGCGCGATCGATCTTGTTGTAGATGCCCTTCGGGTCGCGCATCAGGACCTTGTCCTTGTGCACCTTCGCGATCTCGGTCTCCAGCGCGAGGATCTCGTCGGCTTCCTTCTTTGCCGCATCCGGCTTGTGATTGGCCTCGACGAGCAGCGCCGTCGTGAACTCGAGATAGGCCGTACGCAGACCCTTGTTGCGATCGTTGTCGACCAGGTAGTAGTCGCGGTCGGGCAGGCCGAGGCCCGCTTGATCGATGCTGCCGATCATCTTCGTCGCGTCCGCGAAGTCCTCGGTCGGGCTGAACGCGAACAGCGCCGAGCTACCGAACGAGTGCATGGTCGACACGAATGCCGAGAGCGACTTCGCATCCTTGATCCTGGCGATCTGCGCCAGGTACGGCGCGACCGGCTTGAGCCCGGCCTTCTCGACCGCAGCCTCGTCCATGCACGCGCCGTAGAACGCGCCGAGCTGCTTCGTGATCGGGTCGTTGCCCGGCGCTGTGCGTGCCTTCTCGAGCACGTCGTGCAGGTAGGCCTCGTTGCGCAGCTCGATGTCGACGAAGCTGCGCATCGCGATCGGCAGGTCCGGTTGGATCTCGGTCTTCGCGATCCAGCCGCCGCATGCGAACTGATAGAAGTCCTCGCACGGGTCGGCGTTGCGATCGAGCGCGCCGGGATCGAGCCCGACCGCGGCGAGTGTCGTGTTCTTGACCGGCTTGGTCGGCTTGTCGGCGGGCGGCGGCTCGACGACGGTCGTCGTGTCGGGACGATCCGGCGGCGGGGGCGGGCCCTGGGTCGCAGGGGTGCTGGAGCCACAGGCGGCGGCGAACAAGAGGATCGCGAGAGCGCTACGCATGCGCGGTGCAGTAGCACGAAGGCCGCACGTCGCGCATGCTTGACCGATGCTGGCGCGCGCCGCGATCGTCCTCATGCTTTTCACGTCGCATGCGACAGCCGAGCGCGTCGCAGCGCCGACGTGCGGACCGCCGAAGCCGGCGAAGAAGATCGGTACGCTTCGCGCCGTCGACTGGTGCAACTTCGACTACGGGTTCTGGAAGGGCGGGATGCGTGAGGGCCACAGCTCAGTGCACCTCTACGCGGACATCGGCCAGGCGCACGATACGATCGCGTCGACGCTGCGCGGCGTGGTGTACGGGAACTTCGACGGCGACAAGCAGCCGGAGGCCGCCATCGTGATCGAGGGCTCGACGTGGATCGGCAAGACCGGTGATCACACCGGCAGCACGGACGTCTATGTCTACCGGCTCGCCGGCGGCAAGCCGACGCTGATCGGCTCGATCCCGGCGGGCACGCCCGTCGATGCGATCACGATCGCGAAGGGCATCATCACCGTCACGTCGGGCCCCGCTAACGCCAAGGCAACCATGCGGTTTCGCCGGGTCAAAGACGATTTCGTCGAGGTATTGCGACGAAGTAGATCGTCTGCCCGGATCGCGCGTTTGTCCGAGGCGGAGGCTTCATGCGCTACGCCACGGGTCTGCTCGCTGTCCTGTCGTTGTCCAGCATCGTCCGCGCGGGCGACTTCGCCAAACCGCCGGTACCGAAGCCAGCCCCGAGCTCGACGAGCCTGTCCGCCCGCGCCACGTTTGGCGCTGCGATCCAGGTCGAGAGCCTGACGCTCACGCCGATCCTCGCGAACGCGCCCGGCGCCGACGAGGGCTTGATCATCCTCGACGAGGCGATGCTCAAGAAGCTCGTGCGCATCCACGAGGTCGACGGTGGTGACGTCAACAACCTGCGGCTGACCAACCGATCCGATCAGCCACTGTTCCTGCTCGCCGGCGAGGTGATCATCGGCGGCAAGCAAGACCGCATCATCGGCAGCAACACGATCGTGCCGCCGAAGAAGACGCAGGACGTGCCGGTGTTCTGCGTCGAGCACGGACGCTGGGATAACAGCAGCAAGGAGTTCACGACCGCCAACGCACTCGCGCACGGTCGGTTGCGTGGCCGCGCGAGCTTCGACACGCAGAGCGACGTGTGGCAGGAGGTCGCGGCGAAGAACGAGAAGCGCAACACGAAGTCCAAGAGCGACACCTATCGCCACGTCGCTGCACAGCAGGCGAACGGCACGCTCGCGAAGTGGGAGAAGCAGGTCAACACCGCGCTCGACAAGTTGCCGACGACGAGCAAGGGCAAGCTGGTCGGGTTTGCCGTCGCGATCAACGGCAAGGTCGCGAGCGTCGACGTGTTCGACAATCCCGCGCTGTTCAAGAAGCTGCAGGGCAAGCTCGTGCGCAGCTACATCACCGAGGCGATCGACGTGACGCACGACAAGGCCGCGAAGCCGCCGACCGCGACCGATGTCGAAGCATTCATCGCCGATGCCGAGAAGGCCGCGGAGCAACGCTCGTTCGAGACCGACGTCGCGGCGAGCTCGGTGCAGAAGGGCGAGAAGGCCGCGCGCGCTCGCGTGATGTACAAGAAGGCCCGCGCTGCGACGGAAGCGAGCGATCCAGCACCAACGGTCGCGGCGCCGCCGAAGGCCGTGTACGAGAGCTATCAAGCCCGGTAGTGCCAGATCTTGCCGGGTTTGAAGCTCCTCGGTAAAACCCGGATTGCGCGTGATACCGTGATCGGGATGCGTCGCCTGCTTTGCCTTGTCGTCCTCGGTACCCCGGCTCTCGCGCTCGCGCAGCCATCGCCGCCGCCGGGGCCACCGCCGCCGCCGAACGAAGGTCCGTACGCGCCGAGCACCGGATCGCAGCCGTACACGCCGCCGCCACCGGCAGCTCCGCCACCGCAACAGCCGTACGGTCAACCGCAGCCGCAGCCATACGGACAGCCGCAGCCGCAACCGTACGGACAACCGCAACCGTATGGACAGCCGCAACCGTACGGACAGCCGCAGCCGTACGGACAGCCGCAGCCGTACGGGCAGCAGCAACCGTATGGCTATCAGCCGCCCCCACCGCCGCCGCTGCGCAGCGGCATGACGTTCGAGGCGAACCTCGGCATCGGGTGGCAGCGCATCAGCTACGCCGGCCAATCCGACACGAGTGACCTCGGCGTCGGTGGTCTGTGCCTCGGGGTCGGAGGCTGGATGAACGAGCGCATGGCGATCACTGCGCGCCTCGCTGGCGTCACGGTCAGCGCCGACGAGTTCGAGAGCGACTATCGCTTCAGTGCGTTCTTCCTCGGCGGCGCGCTGCAGTACTGGTTCGACGATCACTTCTGGGTCGGCGGCGGCGCCGGCTTTGCGATCGCGAGCGTCAGCGGCGGGGGTGAGGAAGACTCGCGCGGCGGCCTGGGCCTCGACGCGCGCGTTGGCTACACCTTCTCGCAGGGGACCGAGAACACGTTCAACGTGTCGTTCGAGCTGACTCCCGGCTTCTACTCGAATGACGACGATAACAGCGGCGAGGGCGGACCGACGCTGACCGGCATCGCGCTGATGCTCGGTTACCAGCATCTCTGAGCCGTAACCACACTGGATCGCTAGGGTATTCGCCCGCGTAGTCCGCGACGCTGCGATCTTGTGTAGCCCCGCGGTTCGGGGTAGATCCTGCGCCTCCTCGGATCATCCGCGGAACTACTCACCACACCAGAGATTTTCGGCCGTGGCCGGCATTGCCGGTTTCCGAAGTCGTTGACGGTGTGGGCGGACTACAAACGGACGGAGTCACAGATGGATACGATGGCAGAGGCCACGGGGCAAAACCCCATCAGCATGCGCGCGCTTCTCGAAGCGGGCGTTCACTTCGGTCACAACACGGGTCGGTGGAACCCGAAGATGAAGCAGTTCATCTTCGGCGCGCGTAACGGCATCCACATCATCGACCTGCAGCACACGGTCAAGCTGTTCCGCCAGGCGTTCAACGCCGTGGTCGAGACGACGAGCCGTGGCGAGACGATCCTGTTCGTCGGCACCAAGAAGCAGGCGCAGGACGTGATCGTGGAAGAGGCGACCCGCTCGGGTCAGCACTACGTCACGCAGCGTTGGCTCGGCGGCACGCTCACCAACTTCAAGACCGTCAAGGGCTCGCTCGAGCGCCTGCGCGGCCTCGAGAAGATGGAAGAGGACGGCACGCTGTTCGCGCTCACCAAGCGCGAGCAGGTCATGATCAAGCGCGACCGCGAGAAGCTCATGAAGTCGCTCGGCGGCATCAAGGGCCTCTCGAAAGTTCCGGGCATGCTGTTCGTGATCGATCCCCACAAGGAGCACATCGCGGTCGACGAGGCTCGCAAGCTCGAGATCCCGGTGGTCGCGATCACCGATACGAACTGCAACCCCGACAAGATCGACTTCGTCATCCCGGGTAACGACGACGCGATCCGCGCGATCAAGCTGTTCGCAGCGAAGATCGCCGACGCCGCGATCATCGGTAACAAGGTCTGGAGAGAGACCGCTCGTAACCGTGGCTCCGAGCGCCAGGACGAGGGCGAGCGCGTGATTCACGTCTCGTCGGGCGGCGATGGTCCGCGCGTCGAGATGTCGACCGGCGGCAGCATGTTCAACCCCGAGGCCTCGGCCTCGCCCGACGCGGAGTCGTAGTCATGGAAGTCACTGCAGCTCTCATCAAGGACCTGCGCGAGCGTACTGGCGCGGGCATGTCCGACTGCAAGAAGGCGCTCGTCGAAGTCTCTGGCGACATGGACAAGGCGATCGATTACCTGCGCGCCAAGGGCCTCGCGAAGGCGGCCAAGAAGGCCGGCCGTGAGGCGACCGAGGGCTCGGTCACGTCGTACATCCACCAGAACGGTCGCATCGGCGTGCTGCTCGAAGTGAACTGCGAGACGGACTTCGTTGCTCGCAACGAGGACTTCGTCCAGTTCACCAGGGACGTCTCCATGCAGATCGCCGCGATGGCGCCACTGTACGTCCGCAAGGAAGAAGTCGACGCGGACGCGATCGAGAAGGAGAAGGCCGTCCTCATCGCGAAGGCGAAGGAAGACCCGAAGATGGCGGGCAAGCCCGACGCCATGCTCGCCAAGATCACCGAGGGTCAGATCACGAAGTGGATGAAGGAGATCTGTCTCCTCGATCAGCCATTCGTGAAGGACAACGAGAAGACGATCGATCAGCTGCTGCAGGCGCTGATCGCGAAGATCGGCGAGAACATCAAGATCCGCCGCTTCGTCCGCTTCGAGCTCGGCGAAGGTCTCGACAAGAAGAAGACCGACTTCGCCGCCGAAGTCGCTGAGCAAGCCGGCCTGTCGTCGTAGTCCTGCTCCCCGACCCGAGGTATGGGTCGTGGGAGAAGGCCGCGCGTTACCGACGGACTGCGCCGTGCGGTGTGCCTTCGCCATAGCCGGCCCACGTCTGCACGCCGATGACCGCGCGCTGGTGTAGATCGCGGATCGACTTCGCGCCGACGTAGGTCATCGCGGACTGCACGCCGGTGATCATGTCGAGCACGACCGCGCCGACGCTCTCGCCGCCCTCGCGGATGTAGATGCGCGACGTCGAGATGCCCTCGCGGAAGAACGACTTCTTCGCGGCCTCGAACGCATCGAGATCGGCGGTGCGCTCGGCGACCGCGCGCCCGCTCGCCATCCCGTAGTTCTCCTTGTAGAGGTGACCATCGCGGTCTTCCTTGACGTCGCCCGGGCTCTCGTAGGTTCCCGCGAGCGCGGTGCCCACCATCACGCGCGTCGCGCCGGCCGCGAGATAGAGCGCCACATCGCGCGGGTGCTTCACGCCACCGTCGGCCCACACGTGCTTGCCGTGCGAGTGAGCCTCGCGCGAGCACGCGAGCACCGACGAGAATGTGGGACGGCCGGCACCGGTCTGCATCCGCGTGGTGCACATCGCGCCGGGGCCGACGTTGACCTTGATGACATCCGCGCCGGCCTCGATCAGCGCGCGCGTACCCTCGGCGGTACACACGTTACCGGCGACGATTGGCACGCGGCCCTTCACGACGGCCTGCACCGCGCGGATCGCCTCGAGCATGCGGCGCTGGTGGCCGTGCGCGGTATCGATCACGAGCGCCGACACGCCAATCTCGAGGAGCTGGCTCGCGACGCTGGCTGCCTCCGACGAGATGCCGATCGCAGCCGCGACCATCAGCTTGCCCTTCGTGTCGACGGCCGGACGCAGCAGCTCGAGGCGCACGGCATCGTTGCGCGTGATCACGCCGACGAGGCGACCGTCTGCATCGAGCACGGGTGCGGCCTTCACACGCGCGGCCTCCATCTCGAGGAACGCGTCGCGATTCGACATCTCGGCGCGCACGGTCACCAGGCGCGACGACATCAGCCGCTCCGCAGGCACGTACTGATCACGGTCACGCAGGTCGGCCATCGTGACGATGCCGAGCGGACGCTGATGCTCGTCGACGACGACCACCATGTCGTGGAACCGCTTGCGGATGATTCCCTGCACGTCACGCAGCGTCGCGCGCGGCGAGACCGAGAGCGCGGTGTCGTAGCGAATGTCGGCCACGTGGATGTGCTTGACGATGCGATCGACCGTATCGACCGCCATGTCCTGCGGGAGCACGCCGAGCCCGCCGAAGCGCGCCATCGTCTCGGCCATGCGCTTGCCGGTGACCGCGTTCATGTTCGCGGACACGATCGGATGCGACGAGCCTACGAAGTCCGCCGGCGAGAGGTCGGTGTCGAGCCGCGACCCGCCGTCGAAGTAGCCGGGATTCAGGAAGACGTCGTCGGTCGACAGCTCGAGGTGGGCGTCATGCTCGGGATGGAGGAACTGCACGGGGCACGCTAACTCGGATCGCCGGCAGGCGATACCACCGGGGAGGGACCCCGCTCGCGGACTAGCTGACGCCACATGGCGTAGTACAGGCCCTTCTGCACGAAGATGGTGTTGGCATGCATGATCGTCGACAGGCGGTGCGCGATCAGGATCGTGATCCGCTCGCTCGACAGCGAGACGGCCTTCACGGTGTCGGTGATCTGCATGCCGAACTTCTGCACGACGAGCTTCACGACGTACTCCTGCATCGCCTTGAGGAGCCGGGACAGCAGCGCGACGCCAACGCCGAGCGCGAGCAACTGAAGCGCGCCCGAGATGAGCTCCTCGTCGGTCTTGGAGGCCCGACGCAGCGCGTATTCGTCGACGAGCTTGCCGAAGATGATCGGATCCACGAGGCTGGCGAGCTGCGCCCCGGCGGCGAGCACGAGCGACAGCACGATGAGCCACCGATACGGCCGCAGGTAGCTCCACAGGATCGCCATCGTCGTGCGTCAGAGCTTGCCGGCGTAACGGTCGGCGGCGATCTTCGCGAGCTGGGTCAGCTCCTCCTTGCGCTTGGGGTTCTCCTTCTCGCTCTCGGTCGACTGCACGAAGAACGACGAGCGCTCGGCCACGACGACGCTGAGCAGGCCCACCTGCTGCTGATAGAACGCGTCGAGGCCGAGACCGGGCACCGCCTCCGCGGTGAACAGCTTCCGCCCGCTATCGTGGTTCGCCTTGTGGCCGGTTGTCATGACCGAGATCACGCCAGAGGTGCCTGCGAGCTTGAACGTGCAGCGTTTGCCCTTGTCGGAGTCCGACACCTTCTCGACCTTCTTGCCGAGCGCCTCGACGTCGGCTTGGGTCAGCAGCTCGCAGCCGGGCGGGGCGGGCGCGCGTGCGGGCGAGGCCGCAACAGGTGCCGTCGCAGGCGCCGCGGGCGTCTCCGCGGGCGCCCCGCCTGGGCTTCCAGTTCCAGCGTCCTTGTCTTTGCTACAACCCGCAACTACCACCAGCGCGACGATGAATCGGAGCATGGCCGAGTTGTAGCTTATCTCCTTGAGTGCGGCTGGTTTTACGATGTAAAAGTAACGCATGTTCGACCTCAAGATCACCGGCGCCACGATTGTCGACGGGACGGGGAATCCGGCGTTCACCGGCGACGTGGCGGTCAAGGACGGCCTGATCGCCTCGATCGGACAGAACAGCGGTGCCGCACACCAAACGCTCGACGCAGGCGGCGCGCACGTGCTCCCGGGCTTCGTGGATATCCACACGCACTACGACGGCCAGGTCACGTGGGATGCGTCGCTGTCGCCGACCTCGCTGCATGGCGTGACCACGCTCGTGATGGGCAGCTGTGGCGTGGGATTCGCGCCCGTGCGCAAGGGCCGCGAGGCCGAGCTCATCGAGCTGATGGAGGGCGTCGAGGACATCCCGGGTGCGGTGCTTGCCGAGGGCGTGCCGTGGGGCTGGGAGTCGATGGGCGACTACATGGATGCGATCGCCGCGATGCCGCACGCAATCGACTTCCTCGTGCAGGTCCCGCACGACCCGCTGCGCATGTATGTGATGGGCGAGCGCGCCATCGCCGACGAGGTCGCGACCGACGACGACATCACCACGATGCGGGGTCTGCTTCACGAGGCGCTGCGCGCAGGCGCGGCCGGATTCTCGACCGGGCGCAGCGACAATCACCGCACCGCACGGGGCGCCGCGACGCCGGCCTCCGAGGTCGATGCGCGCGAGCTCGCGGGTCTCGGGGCTGCTTTCGTGGGGCTCGGCCACGGCGTGCTTCAGGCAGTGAGCGACTTCGACATGATGCGCGGGCCCGATCGATTCGACCCCGAGTTCGATCTGCTCGAGGCGATGGTTGCTGCGAGTGGCGGCCGGCCGCTCTCGATCTCGACGATGCAGCGCGACCACGCGCCGGATCAGTGGAAGCGCATCTTCGCGCGTGCGGAGCAGGCAACGCAGCGCGGGCTCGACATCCGCTGTCAGGTCGGTGCACGTGGCATCGGTGTGCTGCTCGGGCTCGAGGCCACGTTCCATCCGTTCATGGGCTTCCCGTCGTACAAGGCGATCGCGGCGCTGCCACTCGCCGAGCGTGTTGCACGCATGCGCAGCCCCGAGGTGCGCGCGCGCATCCTCGCCGAGCAGAGCGAGAAAGTCGCGGGCGACGGCACGCCGATCCCGCCGCTCGCCGACTTCTTCCTCGCAAATCTCGGTCTCGTCGCGATGCGGCTGTTCCGCATGAGCGAGAAGCCCGACTACGAGCCGAGCCTGATGACGTGTCTCGCCGGCGAGGCGGCGCGTGCGGGTGTGCCGGTGCTCGGGCGCATCTACGACGCGCTGCTCGAGGATGACGGCAAGGCGCTGCTCTACTTCCCCGTCTACAACTACACCGGCATGAACCTCGATGCGGTGCGCGAGATGCTCGTGCACCCGCTCGCGCTGCCCGGTCTCGGCGATGGCGGCGCGCACGTCGGTACCGTGTGCGACGCGAGCATGCCGACGTTTCTGCTCACGCACTGGGCGCGCGATCGAAAGAACGGCATCCCGCTCGAGCGAGTCGTGCAGATGCAGGCGCACGACACCGCGCGCTTCATCGGGCTTCGCGATCGCGGCACGCTCGAGGTCGGCATGCGCGCCGATCTCAACGTGCTCGACCTCGCGCGCCTATCCTTGCCGCGCCCGGTGATGCGCAACGACCTGCCCGCCGGCGGCCGTCGCCTCGTGCAAGGCGCCGATGGCTACATCGCGACGTTCGTCGGTGGCGTCGCCATCGCGGAGCACGGGCAGCTGACTGGTGCGCACCCGGGCCAGCTCGTGCGCATGGGCCGCACATGACCCGCACCGCGCGTGCGACTCGCAAGCGTGCAGCATCGAGCGAGCTGTCACACGGCACGATCGCCGACGCTGCGGTCGCGCTCATCGACCGCGATGGCCTCGACGCATTCAGCATCCGCAAGCTCGGCGCCGAGCTCGGCTGCGAGGGGATGGCTCTGTACTGGTACTACCCGAGCAAGGATGCGCTGCTCGACGCGGTGGTCGAGCGCCTCATGGCGGATGTCGCTGCGCAGATACCCGCGACCGATCGCGACTGGGTCGGGGCGCTGCGCGCGGTGGCGACCGCCTACCGTGGGATCGCGCACGCCCACCCCAACGCGTTCTCGCTCCTCGCCACGCGCCGGTTCGCGAGCGAGGGGACCTACGAGTTTCTCGAGCGATTGTTCGAGCTCGCCCGGGCGCAAGGCCTCGACGACCAGACCACCGCCCGCTACTACCGGGTCGTGAGCTCGTACTGCAACGGCTTCGCGCTCAACGAGCTGGCGGCGCCGCGTGGCCCGCAGGATCCAGGCACGGCTGCGCTGCGTCGCAAGTTCCCGTGCGTTGCTGCAGTCTCGGCGTGGCTCGATCGCTCTCACCTCGACGAGGTGTTCGCCTTCGGTCTCGAGGTCCAGCTCGAGTCGCTCGCGCGCATGACGAAGGGCGCGCGCCGGTGAACCTGACGTATCGCTCGCTGCTTCACGCGGTCGCATCGATCCGCGGCACGGTCGAGGCGATCGAGCCGACGGCGCCGGCCGTCCGCTATCGCGCGACCACGGGACGCGGCCGACCCCAGCTCGCCGACTGCTACGTGCCGCGCGCGCCGATTGGCGCCTCGGTCGTGCTCGTCCACGGTGGCGCGTTCGTGTTCGGCTCGCGCCGCATGAAGCCGGTGCGCTTCGTCGCGTCGCAGCTGTGCAACGCAGGGATCGCCGTGTGCGCGATCGATTACCGGCTGATCTTCCGCGGCGGCCGCCTCGCCGAGGCGCTCGACGACGTCTCCGCAGCGGTCGCATTCTGGCAGGAGCGCAGCGTGTGGCTCGGCCTCGATCCCGCGCGCATCTCCGTCGCTGGCTTTTCGGCGGGAGCCACGCTCGCGATGCTCGCTGCCTCGCGCGACCCGTCCATCGCGCGTGTCGTCGGCTGCTTCGGCCTCTACGATGTCGACCACCTGCGCGGCCGCGTGGCGGAGTTGCTGCCACGGCTGCTCCTGCGCTCGCCGCATCGTCCGCACTGGGAGGAGCGGTTGCCGGCACGCGCGAGCCACTCGCCCGCACCGACGCTGCTCCTGCACGGAACCGGCGATGGTGTGGTCCCGGTCGATCAGTCGCGCCGGCTCGCGGCCGCCCGCGAGGAACACGGCTTTCCGACGCGGCTCGTGATCTATCCGGACGCGCCGCACGGCTTCTTCAACGTCCCGTCGGCGGCACGCGACGAAGGCGTGCGCGAGATCATCGAGTTCGTTCGGTTAGCGAGGTAAGCTCGTCCCGTGTGGCGTCCAGTGCTCCTGTCGTGTCTGCTACCTGCGCTCGCGCTTGCGCAGCCGCCCACCGAGGAGGCGCCGGCCGTCGACAAGCCCGCCGCCGTGCAGCTGTTCGAGCAAGGCCGCGCCGATCTCGCTGCCGGCAACACGGACGCCGCCTGCAAGAAGTTCGAGCAGAGCCTTCGCATGGATCCGCGCGCAGTCGGCACGCTGCTCAACCTCGCGCTCTGCAACGAGCGTCAGGGCAAGGTCGCGAGCGCGCTCGCCCTGTTCATCGAGGCCTACGACCGCGCAAACGAGGCGGGCGCCGTCGAGCAACGCGTTGCCGCCGAGGAGCACATCGCGACGCTGCGCCCGCAGGTCCCGTTCCTCGTGCTCGTCCGTGCGGGTGCGCCGCTCCCCGGCGAGAAGCTCCTGATCGACGACAAGGTCGTTGCACTCGACGAGAAGGAAGTAGCCGTCGATCCAGGCACCCATGACGTGACGCTGACCGCGCCGGGTCGGTTGCCGTTCGAGACCCAGGTCTCGGCCAAGGTCGGGGCACGCGTGAAGTTGACGCTGCCCGAGCTCGCCGTCCCCGGTGTGGTGCGCGTGCGAGACAGCTGGCGTCGCACGTACGGCAAGTTCGCGACGATCACCGGTGGTGTGCTCGTCGGGCTCGCCGCCGGCGGCGTCTTCTTCGCGAAGCGACGCTACGACGCGCAGTTCGAAGACCCCGACGGCGCAGGCCCGGGCCTTCCGCACTGCGGTTCGGGACCCACCACCGAGCAGGGGCTCGAGACGTGCAACCGGACCGGCAAGTCGAAGGTCGATAGCGCACGCACCATCGGCACGACGTCCGCGGTCGTCGGTGGGCTCGGCGCGGCGACCCTCGTCGTTGGGGTGTATCTCTGGATCAGTGCACCGGGCGAGGTGGTCGTGACACCCGTCGCTGGCCCCGAGGGCGCCGGCGTGAGCATCAGCGGTCGGTTCTGATCAGTTACTGACCAGCCACACGTAGTGCACGTCGACCGGATGCAATCTCGCCGTGATGGACGGGGTGAATACGATCGCCTTCGCGTTGGTCACCTCATGCTCCTCGAGCGACACGACGGTGCCATGAACGTCGACCCCGACGCAGAGCTGGGACAGCCCACCCCCAGGCGATAACGTCGAGAACGAGCTCCGGACCCACAGCCGGATCGGCGCGCTCACATCGAGCACCTCGTTGGGCATGTTCGGCGTGGTCGAATTGGTGAAGCTCTGCAGCACGAGCTGACCATCCCCGGTCAGCGTGCAGGTCATGGCGACGTTGCACGGTGTGAGCTGACAGTTGATGCCGCCCGTTACAAAGCCCTCGGCGCGAACCTCGAATGATGCGTCCGCAGCTGACGTCGGGAAGCGAACGACCGTCTCGACCAGGAACTGGTCCGAGACCTTCGCGTTGGTTTGCCCGTACTCACCTGCGGGGAGGTGCGCGAGACCGTCGCTGATCGATGCGCCCAGGTGCGCCCACGATCCCGGCGGTCCGACGAACGGGTCGAACAAGCGATGGGTCTGCGTGACTGCCATCCCGCTCGCGCCGAGCGGATCGGTATCGGGATCACACAGGTCACCGAGACGATCGGCGTCGTTGGCCTGCGCCTGCATCGGGTCGGGGCGGGACGGGCAGTCGTCACAAGCGTTCGCGACACCGTCCCCGTCCTCGTCGAGGGGCGGCCCGCGCAAGCAGCTGTCGCACGCGTCGTCGACGCCATCGGCATCCAGATCCTGACCGGTCGCCTCCGGACACGACTCGCAACCGTCGTCGATTCCGTCGCCGCCGACGTCGAGGCCGACCTCACCCGGACCGACGCACGCATCACACGCGTCGTCGATGCCATCGCCGTCGTCGTCGCGGTTACTCGGCGATGCGCACACGCCGCAGTGATCGCCGATCCCGTCGCGATCGAAGTCCTGCTGCCGCGGGTTGAAGGCCTGCGGGCAGTTGTCCGCATCGTCGAGCACACCGTCGAGATCGTCGTCGACGCTCACGGGATCGAGCCCGAACGTGTTCGTGCAGCTCGTCACGAGCACCAGCACGAGCGTCGCGGCGCGGAGCCTAGTGCTGGACATACAGGTGGTGGATCCGGAGGGGGGTGGAGGCGCCGAGCGAGAGACCAAACTGCTCGTCGGTGCTGTTGATCGCGGACTCGGCATCCAGCGGCGCGCCTGCCACCGCGCACACGAGCACGCTGTCGCTGAATCGGGAGAACCGTGACAGGAGCTGGACGCGGAGCTTGCCGCTCGCCGGGAACGCAGCGCCAGGCTCGCCCTTGTGGAGCGCGACCGTGCAGCTTCCGCCGCTGCACTCGAGGTGACACTCGCGGACCTCCCCCGAGCTCGAGGCATCGAGCACGATGGTGAACGACGCTGGGTCGGTCATGATCTCGATGCCGATGTCGATGAGCCAGCTTGTCCCCGAGGCCGTGAAGTCCGGGCTCCGGAACAAGGTCCTTTGCGACAGCGACGGCGATGGGAGAGGTGTGAGCACGAAGTCGGTGTCTTGCGTCCACGCGGCGTCGGTCGGCTGCCAGCGCGGATCCGCGGGCGCGAAGGCATCGAAGTACATCCGCGTATTGTCGAGCGCTCCGTCGACGACCTCGCACACATCGCCGACCCCGTCCCCGTCGACGTTCGCCTGATCGGCGTTCGCCACGATCGGGCAGTTGTCGCAGGCATCGAACACGCCGTCCCCGTCCTCGTCGTGTTGCCGGCCGAGCAGGCAGGGATCACATCCGTCGTCGACCTTGTCGCGATCGACATCCGCGAACAGCTGGGTGTCGACGAGCGGGCAGGGGTCACATGCGTCGCCGAGGCCGTCGTCGTCCTCGTCCGCTTGATCGGGGTTCGCGACCTCGCGGCAGTTGTCGTAGGCCCAGCCGTCCTTGTCGAGATCGTCGGGCTCGCTACCCACGGGGTCGAGGCCGAACCGACCGTTACACGCGGCGAGCGCGAGCACGATTGAGAGCATCCACCGCATCCTCTGAATCATAGAGGAGATTCAGGAGTGCAGCGCGCCGATCTTGTCGATCGTGGCGCGTAGGCTGCTACCGTCGGCGAGATGGCGGCGACGCAAAGCGACGCGATGCTCGGCACCGAGATCGGTCGCTATCGCCTGACGCGTCTGCTCGGCGAGGGCGGCATGGGGCGCGTGTACCTCGGCGAGCAGCAGGCGATCGGCAGCCGGGTGGCGATCAAGATCCTGTCCGACGAGTGCACGCGCAATCCCGAGCTGCTCGAGCGCTTCTTCGCCGAGGCGAAGGCGGTCAATCTCATCCGCCACGAGAACATCATCAGCGTCCTCGATCTCGCGCTGCTGCCCGACGGCCGGCCCTACATCATCATGGAGTTCATCGAGGGCCAGACCCTCGCGCACCACGTGCGGCACAGGGCAGCACCGCTCGGCGGCGTCGCGCAGGTGATGGGCGAGGTGCTGGCGGGCCTCGGTGCCGCGCACGCGATCGGCATCGTGCATCGCGACATGAAGCCCGACAACGTGATCATCACCGCCGAGGGGCACGCGAAGGTCCTCGATTTCGGGATCGCGAAGCTCGCACCGGGGCTGCGCGCAGAGGTCTCGCCGCGCACCAAGACCGGCGCGCTGCTCGGCACGCCGGCGTACATGGCGCCCGAGCAGATCAGCGGCGCGGGCAACGTCGACGCGCGCACGGACATCTACGCCGCGGGCATCGTGCTCTACGAGGCGACGACGGGCGTGGC
>JBBQFU010000184.1:0-18303 GCA_038322185.1 Haliangiales bacterium | reverse complement strand
AGGCTAACCTCGCTGGTCGCGAGCGCGATGTTGCTGTGCGCGCCCGCGAGCGCGCGCGCCGACGGAACCGCGGAAGGACCGAGCAAGGCGATCGATCAACGGATCGCGGTCTGGCGCTTCGACGCGCTCGGCATCGAGCCCGAGATTGTTCAGCGCCTCGAGAGCCTGTTCCGCGCGGAGCTCGATCGCCTCGACAAGGTCCCGCAGCCGAGTCGGCGCGACATCGAGCGCAGCATCACGAGCGCCGAGATGAACTGCACCGGCGAAGAGAAGTGTCTGACCACGATCGGCAAGCGCCTCGGCGTCGACTTCGTCGTGACCGGCACGGTCGGCTCGCTTGGTGACAACTACGTGCTCAACATCAAGGTTGTCGAGGTCGCGACGTCCAAGTCGCAGCGCATCCAGAGCGACCCGCTGCGCGGCAGCCCCGACGAGCTGATCGAAGGCGTGCGCGTCGCCGCGTATCGCCTGCTCGCGCCTGCACAGATTCACGGCTCGCTGCAGATCCAGACCGACCTGGTCGGCGCCGAGGTCACGCTCGACGGCAAGAGCGTTGGCAAGACCCCGCTCGCCAACAACGGCGTGCTCGCGAGGTTGCCGCTCGGCAAGCACAAGCTGCGCGTCGAGGCGGAGGGATACGACGCCTTCGACAGCGACGTCGACGTGAACTTCCAGAAGGTGAGCCCGGTCGTCGTGCGGCTGCTGCAGAGCGGCGAGACCACCGGCACCGGTCGCACGATTCGCAAGGAGCGCACGCCGCTCTACATGAAGCCGTGGTTCATCGGCAGCGTCGGTGCGGCGGTGATCCTGACCGCGGTGCTCATCGGACTCGAGGCAGGCAAGGTGCAGGTCTGCACCTACCAGCCCGACGGGAATCGCATATGCGACTGATTGTTGACCTGCGCTCGGCATTCGCCTCGCTGCGCGCCCCGGCAAAGCCGGGACTTGCGGCCCTCACTGTGGTTGCCGCGCTCGCGTCGAGTGCAGCGGCCGAGCGCGTCGTTGCGATCACACCGCTGTCGACCCTCGGCGCCGAGGACAAGTCGGCCGAGACCAAGAAGCTGCTCACCCAGATCGAGCAGGCGGTCGCGGCGATGCCGGGCACCAAGGTCATCGCGGCCGTGCAGGTCAGCGCGGCGATCGACAAGGCCAAGAAGCCCGCGCTCAAGCAGTGCGAAGGCGACTCCGCCTGTCTTACCGAGCTCGGCAAGCTGGTCGGCGCGCAGCTCGTGATCACCGGCGAGGTCGGCGGCCTCGGTGACAGCAAGGTCATCTACCTCAAGACCACGGACGTCAGCACGCAGCGCGAGCTGCGATCGACCACGCTGTCGGTCGGTACGCACGGCGGCGCGGACTCACCCGCGGGCGCCGCGGTTCGCCTGCTGGACCCCGATCGCTATCGCGGCATCGTGAAGTTCGGCTTCGACGTGCAGGACGCGACCGTGCTCGTCAACGGCACTCGCATCCAGCTGCCCGTCAACAAGGAGCTTCCGCTTCCCGTCGGTACGCACGCCGTGACCGTGACGCATCCGCAGTATCACAACTTCGTGAAGTTCGTGGATGTCGGCTACGGCAGGACCACCGCGGTCGACGTCTCGATGAAGCAGTACCCGATCGTCTCGCACGACATGCAGGGCAAGCCGACCAGCCGCGACACGATCGAGTACGTGCGTCCGGCGTGGTACCTGCGGCCGACGTTCACGGTGCCGGTGATCGTCGTGCTCGCGATCACGGCGGGTGTGATTGCCGGCGCGCTCGCCCACGAATTCCCGCTTTACGAGAACTGCCGCAAGGTCGGCGGCGACGAGTGCTAACGCCCGCCGCGAACGTCAGCTCTTGAGCTTTGACGCGAGATTGTTGAGCCGGCGGTTGGCCGCTGCGAAGTCGCCGTTGTTGTAGCTGTTCATCACGTCGCCGAGGATGCTCGCGAGCTCCTTGTTGGTTTGCTCGTCGAGCTTGGTCGCCTTGACCTGTGCCGACAGGCGCGCGGTCTTGGCCTGGATGAACGAGCGGTTGATCTGGATCGCATCGACGGTGGCGACGAGCTGAGCAGCCGCGAAGTACGCCTTGCTCATGTCGTTCTCGTTCATCGCCTTGCTCGCCTCGCCCTCGAGGCCCTGCGCCGGTCCCGGCAAATCAGACGTGATCAGGCCCTTCTTGCCCATCGCCGTCTTGGCCTTCTGGATCATCGCGCTCACGTCGCGGTTCGTGTAGTTGCCGCCCTTGGGTGCGGTCTGCTGGATGATCACGGGCGCTGCGCCGGTGGCACATGCGTCCTTCCAGCGCTGCCCGGACTCGAAGTCGCGCTGCACCAGATTCTTCTCGCGCTCGGCCACACGCGCCTCGCGCTCGGCGATGCCGCGCTCGCGTGACGCGATCTCCGCTTCGCGGCTGGTCATCGCGGCGGCCTTGTCGCCGGTCTGCTTGATGGCGTCGAGCTTGCCGTTGACCATCGAGATCAGATCCGACGTCGACGTCTCGAGCTGGCTGTCGAGCTCTGCGCGCTTCTTGATCTGCTCGGTCGCGTCGCCGCCCTTGGATTCGATCTCGGTGATCTCCACCTCGATCTTGTCGCGCTCGGCTTGCAGCTTCTTGCGCGCGTCGAGCAGCTTGTCGCGGCGGGCGATCAGATCCTGCTGCGCCTTGAGCGCATCGGGGTCTGGCGCGGTGTTCGCCTCTCCCTTGTTCTTGCAGCCGGCCAGGCCGGCGCCCAGGCACAGGATGACCAGGATCCCCACGATGCGCATACCGCCCGATTGTACGAGATCCTCTGCGTCCGTGCCGTTTTTTGGCCGTACAGTCGCCCCCCATGCTCCTGTACCACGACCCTCGAGCACCGAATCCCCGGCGGGTCCGCATCTTCCTCGCCGAGAAGACCGTGGCGTACGACACGATCGAAGTTCTGATCGCGAATGCCGAGAACCAGACCGAGGCGTTCCGGCGCAAGAATCCGCTGACGCTCCTCCCCGTCCTCGAGCTCTCCGATGGCCGCATCCTCCGCGAGTCGATGGCGATCTGCCGCTTCATCGAGGAGGAGACGCCGGAGCCGAACCTGTTCGGCACGACTCAGTGGGAACGCGCGGAGATCGAGATGTGGAACCGTCACGCCGAGCTCGAGCTGCTGTGGCCGATCGCGCAGGTGTTCCGCAATACGCACGCGTTCTGGGTCGGCAAGATCAAGCAGGCGCCCGAGTTCGCCGACATCATGCGCGAGCACATCAGCCACCGGTTCGACTGGCTCGAAGAAGAGCTGGGCAAGCGGCCCTACATGGCGGGCGAGCGCTACACGGTCGCCGACATCACCGCGCTGTGCGCGATCGACTTCGGCAAGGTCTCGAACATCCGCATCAACGCCGAGACGCACCCCAAGCTCGCCGCGTGGCACAAGCGCGTGAGCGACCGGCCGAGCTCGAAAGCCTAGGGCGACCGGCCTTCGCCGCGCTCGTAGGCAGCGCGCGACTCGCGGATGATCTCGATCGCACGCTGCTGATCGTAGAAGCGGTCGACGTCGACCATCTTGTGCTCCAGCGTCTTGTAGTCGCGAAAGAAGCGGTCGAGCTCCTTCATGATGTGCGGCGGCAGCTGGTCGAGGTTGTCGTACTGCGCGTACGCCGGATCATCGATGCAGACCGCGACGATCTTGTCGTCGCCACCCATCTCGTCGACCATGCGCAGACCGCCGAGCGGCCGTGCGCGCACGATCGTGAGCGGCTCGACGGGCTCCTGCATCAGCACGAGGATGTCGAGCGGATCGCCATCGTCGGCGTGCGTGCGCGGGATGAAACCGTAGTTCGCCGGGTAGTGCACGGCGCTGTAGAGCACGCGGTCGAGGCGGAGCAGCCCCGTCGGTTTGTCGACCTCGTACTTGAGGCGCGAGCCGCGCGGGATCTCGATGACGGTCGGCACCCACGCGGCGACGTCGTCGGGGACTTCGATGTCGTGGACGGGATGCACGCGTGCGAGCTTAGTACTCCCCGCAAGTTGGTGATCACCTAGTACACGTGCACGTGCACGTGCTCGTGCTCGTGCTCGTGCTCGTCCACGTTCCGCGATACCAATCTGAGCGCAATTCGTGACCGTCATCCGGTCGAGGTTTGAGAGGCGTGGACGTGCTCGTGACACGAGCACGAGCACGAGCACGAGCACGAGCACGAGCACGAGCACGTGACCACCAACTTGCGGGGACCTGTACTTAGTACGTCTTGGCGGCGAGCTGACCGCACGCCGCGCCGACATCGCTGCCGCCCGAGTAGCGACGGTGCGATGCCATGCCGAGCGCCGCGCGAAACGCAGCCTCGCGATCGAGAGATGTCCGCTGGTACGGATCGCCGTCGCCGATCGCGTTGTACGCGAGGATCGACAGCCTCGGCCGCCGCCCGGTCGCGACCTCGAACGCCCGCGCACGCTCGGTGATCGCATGCGCATCCTCGTCGGAGTCGTTGACCCCTGCGAGCAGCGTGATCGCCCACATCGGCGATAGCCCCGTGGCTCGCGCGTGATCGGCGGCAGCGGCGAGCACCTCGTCGAGGGCGTGCGCACGCGCGATCGGCATCAGCGACTTGCGACGCTCGTTGATCGCGGTGTGGATCGACAGGCCGAGGCGAACATTGGGCGCCTCCTTCGCGAGCCGGCGGATGCCAACGGGAAGGCCCGCGGTGCACACGGTGATGTTGCGCGCATCGATGCCCATGGCGGCGGGCTCCTGCAGCACCGAGATCGCGGCAAGCACCTCGTCGAGATTCGCGAGCGGCTCGCCCATGCCCTGAAACACGACGCCGTGAACGCGGCCATGCGGGAGGCGCGCACGCACCACACGCACCTGCTCGATGATCTCCCACGCGGCGAGGTTTCGCGTGAGGCCGAGGCGGCCGGTCGCGCAAAACGTACAGCCGAGTGCGCAGCCGACCTGCGAGCTGACGCAGACGCTGAAGCGCGCCGGGGCCTCGAGTGGAATGCGAACGGTCTCGAAGCGCGCGCCGTCCGGAGCAGCGAGCAGATACTTCACGAAGGGATCGAGCTGACTCGCGGTCTCTGCGATGACTTCGAGCGCCGGGACTGTCCCTACGGCGCGCACCGCTTCAGCTGCAATGCGCCGGATGGACGATGTGGGAGCGATCGGCTCGCCACGGTGCACCTGGGCCACCAGCTTGCGCGCCTCGGCCATCGTGATGGCCGGGACGGCGGCGGCCAAACGTTCAGGTGTCAGCGCTTGAAGTGCCAGCATTTGCGAGCTTTGCGTGAAGGCGACTGACACTACACTTTGCTGCGCACACTCCGCCACGGTAGGGTAAACGTGTGGCTTACCCCGAGGTAGTTCGCGTCTTTGCGACCTCTCAAGACCCCGATTTCGATGGCCCATGGCAGGCCAGAACTCCGTCGACCAGCACAGGCTCGGCGGTGGTGATCGGGAAGGGATTGCTGCTCACCGGAGCGCACGTCGTGGCCAACGCGACGTTCCTCCAGATCCAGAAGACCAGCCACCCCGACAAGGCGATCGCGCGGGTCCGGGCAGTCAGTCACGACTGCGATCTGGCGCTCCTCGAGGTCAAGGAACCGGCTGATTTTCTTGACGATATCGAACCAGCCCAGGTCGGCGAGATGCCCAAGCTGCGCGACGAGGTGGCCGTGGTCGGCTACCCGGTTGGCGGCGAGGAAATCTCGATCACCGAGGGCGTGGTCTCGCGCATCGAGGTCCAGCGCTACAGCCACAGCCAGCGCCACCTGCTCGCGGTCACCGTCGATGCGGCGATCAACGCCGGTAACAGCGGCGGTCCCGTGTTCGATCACGAGCACAGGGTCGTCGGCATCGCGTTCCAGAAGCTGACCGGCGTCGACAACATCGGCGAGATGGTGCCGCCCCCGATCCTGCGCGCGTTCCTCGACGGCGTCGAGAAGGGCAAGTCGCCCGAGATTCCGGCGCTCGGCATCACGACGCAGAACCTCGAGAATCCGTTGCTTCGCAAGCAGCTCGGCCTCGTCGACGCCGAGCGCGGCGTGGTCGTGCTTCACGTCGACTTCAGCGGATCGGCCCACGGTCATCTGCTGCCGCGCGACGTGATCACCGCGATCGACGGCCTGCCGATCGCCAACAACGGCACCGTGCAGTTCATGGGCAAGCACCGCACGCGCTACGACGTGGTGCTCGGCGCGCGCTACATCGGCGACAAGGTGAAGCTCGACATCAAGCGCGGCGGCATCGCCAAGACGCTCGAGATCACGCTCGCACGCTGGTCGCCGCTCGTGCCGCGCTCGCGCTACGACATGCCACCGCAGTACCTCGTGTACGGCGGGCTCGTGTTCCAGGCGCTGACGCGCGACTACCTGACCACCTGGGACAAGTGGTGGAACAAGGCGCCGAAGGAATTCCTCAACTACTACTACCTGGGCTACCGCTCGCCCGAGCAGAGCGAGGTCGTGATCCTCACGCAGATCCTCGCCGACGACATCAACGTTGGCTACGCGCACCTCTACAACGAGGCCGTCGCCACGCTCAACGGCCGCCAGCCGCATGACATGGTGGACTTCGTCCAGACGCTGTCCAACGCGCGCGGCATCGTCGAGATCACGACCACGTCGGGCGGCATGATCATGCTCGACGCCGACGAGGTTCGCAAAGCGACCACGCGCATCCTGGATCGCTATCACATCCCGCGCGATCGCACGGCCGGGCTTCCGGGCGCGCAGCCTGGTGGTGCGGGTGCCGCGGCCCGCGGCGCAGCGACGCGCGAGCCCGAGTAGTCACACCATTGCGGTCGTCGACGTCGGCAACATGACCGACGCCGTCGTGCCGCCGGTCGGGCGCGACACGAATCGCAACGCCCCGCCCTGCCGCGCGACGACGCTGCGCACGATCGTCAGCCCGAGGCCGGCCTTCACCGGGCCCGACTTGCTCGCACTTGCCTCCAGACCGATGCCGGTATCGGAGACCTCGAGCATCACCGCCTGTGGCGTGCACTGCTTCACGCGGACCTCGAGCTTGCCGCCGGCCGCCATCGCGTCGCACGCGTTGATGACGAGGTTGAGCACGACCTGCTCGAGCTCGGGACGCACGCCGATGACTGGCCGCAGATTCTCCGCGATCTCGAGCTGGAGATCGATCCGCGCGGGAATCACGCGGCGCGCGATCGCGAGGGTATCGGTCACGACCGTGCCGAGATCGACGGGCGCCGTCATCGGCACGCCACCACGCGCATACGTCAGCAGCGTCGCGTTGAGCCGCTGCATCGCATCGAGTGCCGCACGCGCGCTCGCGAGCAGCTCGGGCTGCAGCCCCTGTCGCGTGATCAACTCGAGCATCACGTCAGCAACGTGGAGGTAGTTGTTGTAGTCGTGCACGACACCCGCGGTCATGCGCCCGAGCAGGCGCTGCGACTCCGTGGGCGGGATCGAGCCAAGTGCGTGACGCGTCGCTGCCAGGCCGAGCACCGCTGCGCGCACGCCTGCGAAGTCTCCACCCTCGAGGTACGAGTCCGCACCGACCGAGATGTAGTGGTTACGCTGCTCTTCAGTGCCGCGCGCAGCGAGCACGATCACCGCGGGCATGCAATGGAGTCTGCGGATGCGCTCGATGAGATAGGTGCCATCGCCATCGGGAAGCGTCGCCTCCGTGACCACCACGTCCGGGGACACCGTGGCCAGCGCGCTGAGCGCGCTCCGTACGTCGGGAACCGCGCCCTGGACGACCACGTTCGTCAGCTCGGTGAGCGCAACCGTGAGGTCCCGCCGCCGCTCCTTCGACCCATCGACGATCAGGACCTTCATGCTGTACAGCCTGACTTGAATCGTGCACATGCGCCGTCGGAGACCCGAGGATCGTCCCGTCAGTGGTCGCCGCGTTGTTGCGTCAGCGTCCGTCCTACACGAGGCCGTTGTCGAGCGCGTACCGGGTGAGCTCGGCGTTGTTCGACATCCCCATTTTCTCGAGGAGTCGCGCGCGATAAGTGCTCACGGTCTTCACGCTCAGATGCATCTGCGCAGCGATCTCGCTGACGCTACTGCCAGACGCGATGCCACGCATCACGTCGAACTCGCGGTCCGAGAGGCGCTCGTGGGGGGTCTCTGCAGGACCTCCGGACACACCGAGTGCGAGCCGATCTGCCAGTGTTTCACTGACGTAGCGACCGCCACGGAGGATCTTGGTGACCGCGGCGACCAGCTCCTCCGGAGCAGCCGACTTGGTGAGGTAGCCCGATGCGCCGGCCCGAAGCGCTCGCATCGCGAACTGATCTTCGCTGTGCAAGCTCATGATCAACACCGGGGTCTTGGCGGCGCGGTGCTTGATCTCCGCAAGCAGATCGAACCCGTCGCGGCCCGGCATCGAGAGATCGAGGACGATCGTGTCGTAGCCCTTGTCGACTGCGGCGAGCGCGTCATCGGCATTCCCCGCTTCGTCCACGGAGATGGCCGCAAAGTGGTCCTCGAGGATTGACCGAACGCCGCGACGAACAACGGCATGGTCATCGACGAGCAGCACCCTGTACACGAGAACTCGATTCTAACGTAGGCTCGTGGTGGATGGTGGAGGTGAAGACAGAGGCCCGGGAGCGCCAGCTGGAGGCGGCGCAGGCGATCACCCACGTCGGTAGCTGGGAGTGGGACGTTCGCACCGGAACCGTCGTGTGGTCCGACGAGCTGTACCGCATCTACGGGTTCGCGCCGCGCTCTCGTCCAGTGACGCTGGAATTGTTCTTGTCTTCGCTACATCCCGACGACCGGATCCGCATTCGCGGCGAGATCGAGGGCGCGATCGAACGCAAGGGGCGGTTCGCGTACCGCGAGCGCATCATCCGTCCCGACGGCAGCATTCGCGTGCTCGACACGATCGGCGAGGTGGTGGTCGGTGAGGAGGGCACGCCCGTGAGCCTGCTCGGCACCTGCCGCGACGTCACCGAGGAAGCCGCACGCCACCTCGTGCACCAGCGCGCGGAGCGTATGCAAGCGGGCGAGCGCGAGGCACTCGAGAAGCTCGCATCGGGCGCGCCGCTCGAGAGCGTGCTCGAGGTCATCGTGCGATTCATCGAGGGGATCCTGCCCGATGCGATCGCATCGATCCTGCTGCTCGACGAGAGCGGCGAGCGCCTGCGCACCGGCTCCGCCCCGAACCTGCCCCCGCCGTACACGCGCGCGATCGAAGGCGCGCGCATCGGCGAGAAAGCCGGCTCGTGCGGCACCGCCGCGTTCCGCAAGGAAGCGGTGTACGTCACCGACATCACCACCGACCCGCTCTGGGAGGACTACCGCACGCTGATCGCGCCGTACGAGCTGCGTGCATGCTGGTCGGTCCCGATCTGCACCGCGGAGGGCCGCGTGCTCGGCACCTTCGCGGTCTATTACCGCGAGCCGCGGATGCCCGACGTGGAGTCGCGACAGGTGATCGAGCGCGCCGCGCATGTCGCCGGCATCGCGATCGAGCGGCGCCAGCTCGACGATCAGTTGCGCGCGCTGTCGGCTCGCATCGAGCAAGCGCGCGAGGAGGAGCGCACGCACATCGCGCGAGAGATTCACGACGAGCTCGGCCAGGCGCTCACCGCGCTCAAGCTCGATGTCGCCTGGGTCGCGCGCCGCGCGAACGGTAACGATGATGTCCGCGCGAAGCTCACCGACATGGCGAACGCGGCGGACTCGATCATCCAGTCGGTGCGCCGCATCGCCGCCGAGCTGCGACCCGGCATCCTCGATGCCATCGGCCTGCGCGCCGCCCTCGAGTGGCAAGCGGAGGAGTTCACCCAACGCACGGGCACGCCGTGCGTGATGCACGCCGAGGTCGGAGAGCTCCAGCTCGACCGCGATCTCGCGACGACTGTGTTCCGGATCTTCCAGGAGGCGCTCACCAACGTCACGCGGCACGCGAGCGCCACCAGGGTCGACGTCCGACTATGGCTCGAGCGCGGCAACCTGCGGCTCGAGGTCGCCGACGATGGTGTCGGTGTTCCCGAAATCGCGCCCCGCGCGTCGACGCTGGGTCTGCTCGGCATGCGCGAGCGGGCTCGCCGCTCTGGTGGCGAGTGTGTTGTTCGTCGCCAGGTGCCGCGTGGGACGCTCGTCACCCTGACCGTTCCCCTCCGTTTCCCCTCCGAACGAGATAGCGAGATCGGAGCGTAATCGCGGTATCATCAACCCGTGCGGTGGGCGGCTCTCCTCGGGATTGTATGTGGATGCAACCAAGTGTTCGGCATCCAGCAGACCGATCTCGTCGACGCGCCGCCGCCCGTGCCGGATGCGCGACCACCCTCGTGCCCAGAGCTCGGCGTCGCGCCGAAATTTGGCACGGATCTCGGGCAGGTCCCGGGCCGCAAGTGCGATGCCTACAGTCTCGACGAGACCCAGCGCTGGGCTGCGGCGATCAGTTACGACTACCAGCCGCCAGACTACGCCGCGAACATCGTGTCCGGTCCGGCGGCCGAGCAGCCGTTCACCCAGACCATGGTGCCCGCGCCCGTGTACCCGAACAACGTTCGCCTCGCGCCTGAGGGCAACGTGCTGTTCGTGACGGCCTATGACACGGACGCCTACAAGATTTTCGAGTACGAGCTCGTCGACACCCGCTGGGTCCTCAAAGGAAAACCATTCTTGCCGCCCGACCACTCCTCCGGCGAGTACTACATTCTCAGTACACCGACCCGTGGTCCGCTGCGTCGCATGGTGATGCACAAGTACAACAGCGTGCTGATGCAGAGTGAGCTGCTCGAGATCGAGTACGACGGCACCGAGCCGACCGAAGTCGCCCGCACACCGCTGAGCGCGCTCGAGGTCGACCTGATCGGTCAGCCCAGCCTGTCCGCGGACGGCCTGCGGCTGGTGTTCACGTCGGCAAGCACCGAGACCGCTCCCATGCCCAACATGCCCGACACGACCGGCGGGGGCGGGGGCGGCATCGCGGTCGGCGACCAGTCGGTCT
Source organism: Haliangiales bacterium (assembly GCA_038322185.1). Lineage (GTDB taxonomy): Bacteria > Myxococcota_A > Polyangia > Haliangiales > Haliangiaceae > JABFXX01. The sequence continues at coordinate 7,406 of JBBQFU010000184.1, read as the reverse complement.
TCTACGTCGCTCGCGAGAGCATCTCGACGCCGTTCGCCACCAAGGCCAAGCTCCTGGAGACCGTGCCGAGCTACGTCGGCTGGCCCTATTTGACCGAGGATTGCGGACGCATGTATTTCAGCGCGCTCAACACAGTCTGGTATCTGAAGTACGAGCCGTAGCTCAGGCGAGCTCGACGAGCACGTCGCCGGTATCGACCGCCTGCCCCGCTTGCTTGTGGACCGCGGTGACCGTGCCGCCATGCGCGGAGATCAGCTCGTTCTCCATCTTCATCGCCTCGAGCACGATCACGGCCGTGCCGGGAGCGACCGAGTCGCCGACCGCGACGAGAACCTTGACGACCTTGCCCGCAATCGGCGCGCGCAGCGTCTCACCGCGGGCCTTGTCGCGAGGTTGCGCGGCCACGGCGAGGCGGCGATGCAGCGCGTCTTCGACTTGCAGCAACGTCTCGCTGGCCCCGACCGAGGCCGCGATGCCAGTGCGGCGATGGTCGAGCTCGACCATGTAGCTCTTGCCGCCGAACATGATCGACCACGTGCCTGGCCGGACCGCGCGACCATCGACCTCGATGACCTGGCCATCGAGCGTCACGCGAAAGCGACCATCAGGCAGCGGTCCCTCGACCGCGACCGTGCGATCGCGCCCGTCTGCGGTAACGATGAGGTCTCGCTTCATGTGCGACGTCTTATATGCTATCCGCAGTCGACGTGCCTGGTCTTGTTGACGTTTTGCTCGAGCGCCGCATCATCGTATGCGTCGGCTCTGGAGGCGTGGGCAAGACCACGACCGCCGCAGCGCTCGCGCTCGCAGCCGCTCGCCGTGGCAAACGAACACTCGTCTTGACGATCGATCCCGCGAAGCGACTCGCGAATTCGCTCGGGCTCGAAGAGCTGGGTCATCAGGTGCAGGAGGTCCCGCCCGAGCTCGTCCACGCCGGCGCGCAGAGCAAGCAGGGCTCGCTGCACGCGATGATGCTCGATCAGAAGATCGCGTTCGACGAGGTCGTGCAGCGTCACGCCAAGGATCCCGCGGCCGTGAAGCGGATCCTCACGAACCCGGTCTACGCCCAGATCTCGGGATCGCTCGCCGGCGCGCAGGAGTACGCCGCGATGGCCAAGCTTCACGAGTTCGATCAGTCCGGCGCGTGGGACACGATCATCGTCGACACACCACCGACCGCGCACGCCCTCGACTTCCTCGATGCGCCGCGCAAGCTGTCCGAGGCGATCGACTCGCCGGCGATCGAGTGGTTCCGTAAGCTGCAGGGCACCTCGGGCTCGGGCTGGTCGTTCGTCGGCAAGACCGGCGCGTTCGTGCTCAAGCGGCTCGCGAAGTTCGTCGGCTCGCAGTTCATCGACGACCTCGGCGTGTTCTTCACCGAGTTCAACGACATCCTCGGTGGCTTCAAGCAGCGCGCAGAGGAGACGTTCTCGCTGCTGCGCCAGCCGCGTGTCGGCTTCGTGCTCGTGGCGAGTCCCGAACCGATGGCCGTGCGCGAGGCGCTGTTCTTCCACGAGCGATTGATCTCGGCCTCGATGCCGTTCATCGGGTTCGTCGTCAACAAGATCCACCCCGCGCTACCGCTGACCGCCGACGAGCCCGCGGTGGCCGCGGCACTCGCCGCGCATCCCGGCGTAGCCGCGCTCGGACTGTCGGCCACCACGCACAAGATGGCGGCGCAGGCGCTGTTCTCCGCGCATGGCGAGCTCGAGACGCGCGCCGAGGCAGACCGTGCCGCGCTCACGCAGCTGCAGAGTGCGGGCGGCGTCGGTGCGTTGCTCGTGCGCGTGCCGCTGCTGCGCGACGACGTGCACGATGTCTCGAGGCTCGTCGGCCTCGAGCGCTACTTGTTCGCGATGTAGAGATACACGGGCACGCCGATCGCGATGTCGATCGCGGTCCCGTTGCGCTCGAGGGTCGTGACCTTGCCGTCGACGCCGAACCAACGCGTGCGCACATCATCGTGGTCGACCGTCGCACCGGTCTGCGCGGCATCGAGCGCGCGAGCGGTCATGGCGTAAGCTTCGATCGCGTCGGCTTCGGAGTCCCACTCCAGGCGAGCAAGGCCGATGGCATGCTCGGGCTCGACGTCAGTGTCTCGCGCGAGCGTGAGCACGCGATCCCCGCCCCACCCCGCCGCAGCGACCGCGGCGGTCTCCACGGGGATGCCATGCGAGCGCAGGAACAGCGCGAAGCCGAGCTCGCCCCACACCGTCGAGTGCGCGACGGCATAGCCCGCCAGATGCGCTGGCGCCGCGAGCCGGACCACAACCGGCTTCTCGTTGGTTGCGTACTTCTCCGGATGCAGGATCTGCTCGGTCGAGCGCGGCGGGTTGCGAAGCGCAGCGTCGACGGTGGTCCAGCCCTCGCGTTGGAGTAGCGCGGCCACGAACGCGAAGCCCTCGCGATACGCGAACAGCAGCGTCTCGCGAACCGCAAGCGGTGCCTTGTCGAGCGAGTCGCCGGTCGGGCCGGCCATGGCGCGCACGACATCGGCCGCGATCGCGGGATTTGCCCACGGCGGGTCGACGTTCTGGCGGGACAGCGCGAGCTCGATCATCAGTGCGATGCCGTCGCCCTCGATCAGCGCGTGACGCGCGAGCGCGGCGTCGCCTTCGCTCGGCGCGACGTCGGTCAGCTTCTTGAGGTCAAACGCCTGGTCCTGCAGCGCGTGATCGATCTCGTGGGCGAGCACGAGCTCGGCCCACTTCGGATCGCCCGAGGCGTCCTTGGTGATGGTTAGCTTCTGGGTGCGCGGATCGTAGTAGCCGGCGATCTGGTCGGTGAGCAGCGCGATCCGCAGCTGCACGTAGTCGGTCGCCATCGGGATGAGCCCCCAGCGCGCAAGTGCGAGGCCCTCGGCGACGGCATCGCGCCGGGTCTTGTCGTCGCTCGCGAGCTCGAGCAAGCGCCTGCGCAGCTCGGCGCGATCGACCGTCTCGTGAACCAGCTTGCGCTTCGCGCGTAGCCCGCGCAGCGCGCTCACCTCACGCGTCAGTGCGGCGAGTGGATCGGGAGCCGCGTGAGTCTCTGACGAAACGACAACGAGTGCCGCGATCGCAGCCACACACGACGTGGCGCGGCGGACACGGTCTTCGATCTTTCGACGAGATACGGCTGGCACTCTCGTTGCTCCAGCGACCAGTATGACAACCAGGGTCGCGTCCGTCTTGCTCTTGTTCGCGCTGTTCGTCGTGCCGCGGATCGCCACGGCGGAGGGCGATAAGTCGCTGTCGCCCTACTTCTTCGTCGAGGGCGCGACACCCGGCATCGAGGCACTGCCGTTACAGCGCACGAAAGCGGACGTCCACATCAGCGGTGTGATCGCGGATGTGGTCGTCACGCAGACGTATCGGAACGACGGGGATCGAACGATCAGCGCCCGCTATGTATTCCCGGCATCGACGCGGGCTGCGGTCTACGGCATGAAGATGAAGATCGGCGACCGGCTGATCATCGCGAAGATCAAGGAGCGCGAGGAAGCGCGCAAGGAGTACGAGGAGGCCAAGGCCGCGGGCAAGACCGCGTCGCTCCTCGAGCAGGACCGCCCGAACGTGTTCACGATGAGCGTCGCGAACATCCTGCCCAAGGACGTGATCGACGTCGAGCTGCGCTACACCGAGCTGCTCGTTCCGACCGACGGCATGTACGAGCTGACTTATCCGACCGTGGTCGGCCCGCGCTACGCGAGTGAGTCCGTGGACAAGACCGCCGCGACCAACAAGTTCGTCAAGACCCCGTACCTCGGCGCGGGTGAAGCCCCGGCCCACGCGTTCGACATCAACGTGTCGCTCGCCGCCGGCATGAAGATCCACGGCATCGAGTCGCCGTCGCACACGATCAGCTCCAAGCTCGACGCCAAGGCGTTGAACGCCACGATCGCGCTCGGCGCCCACCAGGAGGGCAACAAGGACTTCGTGCTGCGCTACCGCCTCGCCGGTGACGACATCGGCTCGGGCCTGCTGCTGTTCCCCGGCCCCAAGGAGAGCTTCTTCCTCATGATGGTGCAGCCGCCCCGCCGCCCGGCACAGGAGATGATTCCGGGCCGCGAGTACGTGTTCATCATCGACGTGTCCGGCTCGATGCACGGCTTCCCGCTCGACACCACGAAGGCACTGATGCGCGACCTGCTCGGTCGCCTGCGCAAGACCGACAAGTTCAACGTGCTGCTGTTCTCGGGTGGCTCCGCCCTGCTCGCCGAGACCTCGCTCGACGCCACCGACGAGAACGTCGATAGCGCGGTCGCGTTCATCGGCCGCGAGACCGGTGGCGGCGGCACCGAGCTGCTGCCCGCGATGCAGCGCGCGATGAAGCTACCCCGCGCCAGCAAGGACATCTCGCGCAGCTTTGTCGTGGTCACCGACGGCTACATCGCCGAGGAGAGCACGATGTTCGAGCACGTCCGCAAGAACCTCGGCGACGCCAACGTGTTCTCGTTCGGCATCGGCAGCTCCGTGAACCGCCACCTCACCGACGGTCTCGCGAAGGCCGGCCAGGGCGAGCCGTTCGTCATCCTCGACGAGAAGTCGGCCCCGGCGATCGCCAAGAAGTTCCGCGACTACGTCGAGATGCCGGTGCTCACGCAGGTCAAGGTCAGCTTCGACGGCTTCGAGACCTATGACGTCCAGCCCGCATCACTGCCGGACGTGTTCGCGAATCGCCCGGTCGTGGTGTTCGGCAAGTACAAGGGCACGCCGAGCGGCAAGATCACGCTGACCGGCGTGTCGGGTCGCGGCCGATTCGTCAGCACCATCGACGCGGCGACGGTCGCCCCCGATGCCAAGAACGCGGCGCTCTCGTATCTGTGGGCGCGCACCAAGGTCAGCGAGCTGTCGGACTTCTCGAACGGTGACGAGAACAAGGCCGAGGTCACCAAGCTGGGCCTCCAGTACAACCTGCTCACCCGCTACACCTCGTTCATCGCCGTGCAGCAGCTCGTGCGCACGACCGGTGGCTCGACCGATGTCGACCAGCCGTCGGCGATGCCCGAGGGCGTGAGCGATCTCGCTCTTGGCGGCAGCATGGAGGTTGGTGACGAGCCCGGCCTGCTGATCCTGCTCAGCTTCGTGGGGCTCGGTCTCATCGTTGCGACTCGCCGGTCGAACCATCACCTCGTTCGTGTCCGCCGGCCGCGCCCGCGGAGCTGCTCGTGAGCTGGCTGGCGCAACATCGCTGGCGACTCGCCGGCCTCGTGGTCGTGCTCGCCGTCGTGATCGCCGGCAAGCAGTACTACCGCGCCGCCACCGCCGACGACTTGCGCTGGATCCTCGCGCCGACCGCACAGCTGGTGTCGTGGACGACGGGAGGCAATTTCATGTACGAGGCCGGTCCCGGTTGGGTCGACCCGCAGTTTCGCTTCATCATTGCCCCACCCTGCGCCGGTGTGAATTTCGCGCTCGCAGCGTTTCTCGCGCTCGCGCTCGGTGGGGCGATGGGGATGGTCTCGCTACGCACGACCGCGGTGCGGCTCGCCGGTGCGGCGGCCGTGGCCTACGTCGCGACGCTCGTCATCAACACGCTGCGAATCACGATCGCGGTGGCGATGCACCGCGGCACGCTCGACATCGGCGGGCTCGACCGCGCCGAGGCGCACCACATCGAAGGCATCGTCGTCTATCTCGGCGGGCTCATCGCGCTCTACGCGCTGGCCCGCGCCATCACCTCGAGGAAGACCCATGTCGTCGCTCGCTAGTCAGGTCCGACGCATCCAGTGGCTGCTGGTTCCGATCGTCGCGTACCTCGCGATCACACTCGCCTTGCCACTCGCCAACGGCGCGGGCGGGCGCGCCGACTTCGCGCGGCACGCGTCCCTGGTGTTCGGGGCGTGCGCGGTCGCGATTGCAATAACCCTCGCGTTCAACGCGTTGATCGATGTCGTGCGGAGGAGACTATGAAGATCCTGCTCATCGCTGGTGTCCTGCTCATCCCTGCTCTTGCTCGCGCCGACCAGTGCCAGCTGTTCGATGCGGACGTGGCCGCTCGCGTGCGCACGATCGTATCGGGGCCGCAGCGCTATGCCGAGCTGTGCGAGCCGTGCGGCGAGAAGGTGCCCGGGGTGCCGTTTTTGGCGCACACGACCGAGGTCGGCGACGAGCTCGTGCTCGACGGCAAGCCGCGCGACCTGGCGTACCTGTACGTGAAGACCGATGCGTCGCGGTTCGAGAACGTGGCGATGCTGGCCGGCTGTCCGGTCGAGGGCGTGTCGCCGAGCCTGGCGGTGGAAGCCGAGACCGAGAACGGCGAGTTGATCACCGCGGACGCGACGCCCGTACGCGTGGCGCCTGCACCGCCTCCGATGGAGGTCGCGGCGGCGCCGCCCACCGCACCACCGACCTACTACTCGACGACGATCGTCTACGCGGTGCCGTGGGTCGCGGTTGCGGCAATCGCAGGCACTGGTGGGTTCCTGCTCGGTCTGATCGTGTCGCTGCTGCTGGTCAACGTGCGGCGGCGACGCGACCTGAGGCCGCGCGCCGCCCAGCTCTGAAGAGAGCTGCGATTGCACGACTCAGAGTGAGGTTTTGGCTAACCGGCGATTTGATTCCACGAGTGGCGGTACATTGCCGGTGTGAGGCTGTTGTGTTTAACCATTGCCCTCGGCGGGTGTGCGGCAGTGTTTGATCTCGAGGCGGTGCCCGAGCTCAAAGGCGGCCACGCCCGAACGCTCACCGTGTCGCCACCGACCACGACCGAGCTCACCGGGTTTCCACTCAGCGTGGTGATCGACAACGACGCTGACCTCGCTGCGCACGTGATCGACGGCCGTGACATTGGCTTTCTCATCGATGACGAGCCGCAGCCCTGCGAGGTCGTTGCGTACGATCGGGCGGCAGGGACGCTCGACGCATGGGTCCGCGTGCCCGTGCTGCCTGCATCCCCCGCCTCCGTCGAGATCGAGCTGGTCTACGGCACGCCCCGCGACCCGTGCCAGGCGCCCACGATGTGGAATGGTGAGTACAGCGCCGTGTTCCACGCCGATCTCGACGGCAACCACATGCGAGATCGTACGTCGCACGGCCACGATGTCGCGCCACTCGCCGCGGACATGTTGCCAACACCAGGGCCCGGCATCGTGGGAACCGGCCTCGTCTATGACGGCATCGACGACGCACTGTGCGAGGCGGTCGACGCCGACGGCAGTCTGTCGTTTGGTCTCGCGTCGTTCAGCTTCAGCGCCTGGGTGTTCATGACCGACAACGTTGGGGAGTTCGATATGCCGCTGTTCAAGGGCGGCTCGAGTATCGGCAAACCTGGGTTCGCGATGATGCTGGGGAGCGGCAACTGGATTGCGGGATTTCAGGACGGCCTGATGGCAACCGGGCTCCGCGTCAACTACCTCTCGACGCCGGATCTGAACGTCTGGCATCACCTGGTCACGGTCGTCGATCGTGAGACCCAGCAGGCGA
>JBBQFU010000183.1:0-18758 GCA_038322185.1 Haliangiales bacterium | reverse complement strand
CTGTCGAGCATGCGATCGCGAGGCTCAAGAACTGGCGCGTCTTGCGCGACCATCGACGACGCGGAACACACCTAGCATCTACGCTCGGCGCGGTCGTGTTCCTGCACAATCTCCAGGTGGAGTTACGGGACAGTCCTTAGTTGTGTCTGACCCTTTTCCGCTAGGGCGCCGATAGGACTTCGACCGTGTTCGCGCCGCGACCCGCCACCACCTGGCCCGCGCGCAGGTTGAACTGCTCGCGCGCGGCATCGGCCACCTGTTGTGCGAGCTTCGGGTTGTCCTTGATCGCGAGGCGCAGCGGCAGGCGATCGAACACGCTCGCGAGAAAGCCAACGCGCGCGATCCACGCATCGGCATCGGGCTTCGCGGCGATCGGTCCACGCGCGACGAGCAGCACGGCGGGGCGCTTGTCGGTCGCCGGTGCGGCGGTCGGCGGGCGTGCGGTCTGTGCCTCGGCCGGATCGGTGCGCACCAGGGCGGTGATCGTTCCGGGGTAGAGCGGGGCGACCTCGGGCGGTGGCGTGGTGAGCAGGCCGGCGTCGCGGTAGATGCGCCACGTCGTGCGGAAGTTCTCGTCGAGCGTGAGCTGGCCGCGGCCCGAGAGGCCGGCGGCGATCGCATTCTCGCGCAGGCTCGCGAACTCGATCTGGCCGAGGCCCTCGATGATACCGACCACGGGCGGTGCACCCGGCTGCCCAGCGACGAGGCGCGCGCCGGCGGGTACGTCGGTCTGCAGCTTAGTCACGCCGTCGAGCCACACGCGCGCCCACTCCTCGAGCTGCGCGGCGTGCGTGGTGATCAGGCCGTGCGGCACGACGGCGACGATCGGCACGAGGTGCGGAGTATCGGCGCTCGTGACGAGCAGCTTGCCGAGCGGGCGCAGCTTGGCGCTGCGAAACATCGCCGCCAGCGGGGCGGCCGCGCCCGGCTGCACGAGCTCGACGCGCGAGGCGGGGACGCCAGCGAGATCGAGCATGAACAGCGCGAAGAAGCTCTCGGGCCGACCGGCGGTCGCCGCGAGCTTCACGGTTCCGGTCGCCGGCAGCTTCGCGAGCGCGGTCGCGGTGGTTCCGTAGAGGGCCTCGCGGCCGCGCGACCAGCCGATCACGAACACGACTTCGGGCGTCAGGGCGCGCAGTCGCTCGTACGAGCCGACGAATGACGACAGCGGCATGATCGCGATGTCGGCACCGGTGGCCTCGGCGCCGCCCTTCGCAAGCGCGCTCTCGATCTCCTCGATGGAGCTCGCGTTCGCGAAGCTGACGTCGAGGTTCTTGGCCTTGAATGCGCTGGCCTTGCCGCCGGTGGTGTCGTTGGCGACCACGCCTGGCGCGAGGAACTCCCAGCCGAGCGCGACGGCGCGCAGCGGTCGGGACAGTGGCGCGGGCTTGGCATCTTTCGCCTCGACGGTCGCAGAGCCGCTACCGGAGCCGGCCTTCGCGTCGGTCTTGCCGTCGGCTTTGCTGCCCTTGCCGTCGGATTTCGTGCCCGGTTTTTCGTCGGTCTTGGCGACCGTCGGTGCCGCGGGCGGCGTCTTGTAGCGCATCGCGACGATGCCGACGAACGCGGCGATCATGATGGCGAGCAAGATCGGCGTGAGCTTGCGCATGACTACCACCTCTCCGACGTGCTCGAGGCTCCGGGCTTGCGGCGCCCCGGATAGTCGGCCTTGATGAGCGCCTTCAGATCGTTGATCGGCATCGCGAGGTTCAAGTTCTGCGCGAGCGGCGAGCCGCCGCTGTAGATCGCAGTCGACACGCCGATCACCTCGCCGCGCGAGTTGAACAGCGGCCCGCCCGAGTTGCCCGGCGAGACGGGTACCGACATCTGGATCATCTTGCGGCCCTGGATCACGCGGCGCGCCGACACCAGACCGTCGGTGAGCGTGTGATCGAGCCCGAGCGGATTGCCGATCGAGACCGCGCGCTCGCCGACGGTGATCTTGTCGGAGTCGCCGAGCCACACCGTCGGCAGCGGGGACTTCGGCTTGACCTTGATGAGCGCGAGGTCCTTCTCCTCGTCGGTGATCAGGATCTCGACGTCGTCGAGCACGGTGCCATCCATCAGCTTCACCGAGACATTCGCGGCGCGCTCGATCACGTGATAGTTCGTGCCGATCGTGCCGTCGGCATCGATCACGAAGCCGGTCCCGCCGCCTTCACCCATCAGGTCATGCTTGATCGTGACGGTCACGACAGCGGGCGCGAACTCGGTGAAGATCTGCGCGGGCGTGCGCTCCTTGCCGTCGCCGGCCTTCGACAGTGGAGCCTCGGGCTTGGCGGCGGAGCCCGCCGATCCGGAGCCCTTGTCGTCGGGCTTGGGATCCGGCTTCGCATCGGGCTTGGTGTCCTTCGTCGCGATCTTCGTCTCGGGCTTGCTCGCCGCGTCGGCGTGGGCGTCACCGGCCAGCGCGTAGGCGAGCTTCGCGGTCATCGCGCGGCCCGAGTGCTGCAGGCGGGCCGCCTCGCGAGCGAGCAGCGGGCCCGACATGCCATGCGCGACGCCGACGAACGCGAGCGAGAAGCCCATGTAGACGAGCGCCATCACGTCGGTGGTGACGCCGGCCATCTTGTCGGGAGACAGGCGCGCGAGTGCGCGATCCGCGAGCAGGGCAGGGACGATCACTGCGATCGCGATCGCGACTCCCATGCGCGCCCACCCGTTCGCGGTCTGCGTGCCGACGATGGCCATCAGGCACACCACCGTGACGATCGCCCCGCCGATCAACGCGACGAGCTTGAGGAGCCCGCGCGCGAACCACAACAACCCCAGGCTCTCCGGATCCGTCTTCGATGGCATTCCCGACAATCTAACGATTCGATGCCGGAGCACTAGTCCCCGATTTCCGGAATATGTGTACGGCGTCGGTTGTAGATGACGCCTGGCGTCAGGTCTGGAACGTCCAGGCCTTGACTACCGCGGAGCGCTCGGCGAGCTCGTCGAACACGCCGATCATCGTTGGTAGCAGGGCGAGCACGTTCCACGCCTCGAGGGAGGCCGCGGTGATCACGATCGAGAGGTCCCAGCGTGCCGCGCTGTCATCTGCCGGTGTGCCGACCACGGCATCCGCCCCGGCCGAGCCCAGCTGGGCGCGAAGCTTGTCGGCGAGCTCGGCGCGACCGCCGACTTCGTCTTCGAGAAGCTTGATGAAGCAGAAGCGCTGGACCACGCGCCAGGCTTACCACAGCGTGTCGAGCAGCCAGGTCGGCGTGGCCGTCGCGGTCGGGTCCCAGCGCGAGATGTGGCCGGCGAGCAGCGCCGACGCAATGCCCGCGGCCTGGGCGCCCGCGATGTCGGTCTCGAGCTGGTCGCCGATCATGACCAGGCGATCGGCGGCAATCCCGAGCTGGCTCGCCGCCGCCGCGAACAGGTGCGGCTCGGGCTTGCCGAGGTGGTCGAACACGAGGCGCTCGCGCGGAAAGCGTCGGGCGAGGCCAGCCTCGAGCAGGAGCGCCATCGCGCCGGCCGTGAAGCCGAGCTCGCCGCCGCCCTTGGGGTAGACCAGGTCGGGATTTGGCAGCAGCAGCGTCGGCCGGCGACCGGCGACCACCGCGCGTACGAGTGCCGACAGCGCCTGCTCCATACCCGACAGGAACTCGAAGCCGGAGTCGTCGCACACGGCGAGCACGTCGATCTCCATCCCGTGCGCGAGCGGGATGATCTCGCCGCGACCGGCGCGCACGAAGTCGAGGGAATCCTCGGTGCCGAGCACGCACGTGCGGGCGCCGGCGAGCGAGCGCGCCTTGAAGTAGCCAGGGATCAGCGAGCCCGACGTCACGAAGCGCGAGCCATCGACGGTCATGCCGAGCCCCGCGAACTTCTTCGCGTAGGTCTCGGTCGAGCGGGATGCGTCGTTACTGACGAACGCGAACGGCATGCCGCGCCGGTCGAGCTCGGCGATCAGCTCGCGGCCGCCGGGCAGGGGGCCGCTGGCGTCGAGCATCACGCCATAGATGTCGAGCAGGACACCGTCGTAACGGTCGAGCAGCTCGCGCGTCGTGGTCGGCGCAGGCACAGCGCGATGCTTATACGGCATCCACCGGCATCCTGCGAATCGTTACAGCGGCCTTACGTCGTGCGAGTTACCCTCGTAGGGCCCGCAGCCCGGTCGTCAGAGCCAGGTGCTAAAACAAGGCATGCGCGCGTATCTCGACTTGCTCCGCACCGTCCTCGAGCAGGGCGAGCGGCGGACCGATCGCACGGGAACCGGCACGGTCTCGCTGTTCGGCGCGCAGACTCGCTACGATCTGCGGCAGGGTTTCCCGCTCGTCACCACGAAGAAGGTCCTGTTTCCCGCGGTCGTCCGCGAGCTCCTCTGGTTCCTGCGCGGCTCGACGAACATCAACGACGATCTCAAGCAGCACACGCCGATCTGGGATGCATGGGCCGACGAGTCCGGCGAGCTGGGTCCGATCTACGGCTATCAGTGGCGGCACTGGGGCGCGACTCCCGAGAACCCCTCGGGCATCGATCAGATCCAGCAGGCGATCGACACCATCAAGAAGGATCCGCAGTCACGTCGCAACATCGTGAGCGCGTGGAACGTCGCCGACATCCCGAAGATGAAGCTGCCGCCGTGTCACGCGTTGTTCCAGTTCTACGTGCACGACAAGTTCCTCGACTGCCAGCTCTATCAGCGGTCGGCGGACCTCGCGCTCGGCGTGCCGTTCAACATCGCGAGCTATGCGCTCCTCATGTCGATGATGGCCAAGGAGTGCAACCTCGAGCCGCGGCACTTCGTGCACACGCTGGGCGATGCGCACATCTATCTCAATCATGTCGAGGGCGTGAAGATTCAGCTGTCGCGCGAGCCGATGCCGGCGCCGAAGCTCGTGCTCGCCGACAAGCCCACCCTCGAGCAGACGTTCGACGACATCAAGCTCGAGGGCTATCAGCACCACGCGTTCATCAAGTTCCCGGTCGCGGTCTAACCAGGTTCGCATAGAGCATGGATCAATGTGAGGTGGTGAGGGTATCCGTGCTCGTTCTCGTGAGACGTTCTCGTGAGACGTGCTCGTGAGACGTGCTCGTGAGACGTGCTCGTGAGACGTGCTCGTGAGACGTGCTCGTGAGACGTGCTCGTGAGACGTGCTCGTGAGACGTGCTCGACCGATCGTCGGTCGACGCAACCGTTCCACGTGACGGCCGATAGGCGTCGCCATGCTCGACTTCGAGAAGCTCGACGTCTATCAGTGCGCGATCGAACACTTGTCTTGCGTGTTCAAGTGGCTGGCACACGTGCCGCGCGGGTACTCGGCATTGGGCGATCAGTGGCGTCGCGCAGCGATGTCGGTGCCTCTCAATATCGGGGAGGCCAGCGGCAAGACCAGTGTTCCAGAGCGAGCGCACTGCTACGCCATCGCACGCGGTGAGGCGATGGAGTGCGGTGCCATTCTCGACGTGGTGCGGCTACTTCAGGTCATACCCGACACCGAGCTCCTGCGTGGGAAGCAGCTCGTTGTCAGGATGGTCGAGATGCTTACGAAGTTGTGCCGCTGAGGATCGAGCACGACTACGAGCACGAGCACGAGCACGAGCACGAGCACGAGCACGAGCACGAGCACGAGCACGAGCACGAGCACGAGCACGAGCACGAGCACGTCTCATGGAATTCAAAGGAAGCGGGCGACATGACCGGCGAGGAGTGACGGGGTGGACTTGAAGGTCTCGAAGGTTCGAACCAGCGCGGCATCGCGTTCTTGCGTGGTGTGGAAGAACCGATTGTGCGTCGTGAACTTCTTGCGGAGCCAGTTCGCCTGCTTCTCCGCGCCCGCGCGCGCCAAGCGCTTGCGAGGGCGCTGGATCGAGAACCCGAGCTCGTGCAGCAGCCGAGGCACATTGTGCTTGTGATGCCGCGCACCGAAGCGTTGCTCGATGAGATCGCCGATCATCGGGCCGGTCCACACCCCGCTCTGATACCCAGCAGCCAACGGCCCCGCATCGACCAACGCGGCCAACGCACCGCGCTGCGCCGCATCGAGCTTCGGTGTGGGACCGGGCGGCTTCTCGGTCCGAAGCCCCTCGACGCCCATGGCCTCGGACCACTGGAGCCAACGATTCACCGAGCCACGCGTCACATCGTATTCGACAGCGAGGTCGATGACCCGACGCTTGTTGATGTACCCGAGGATGGCGAGACCTCGACGCCACGCGTTGAGGTCGTTGGCCGCCTTTCGATCCCGAATGAAGCGCCGAAGCTTCTTGAGTGCTGAGGGGCTTCGCCCCCGAGCCGTGATCGCCTCACCATTCTTCGAGGCGGGCCATGATCGGACCACGATGATCCTCTCGGGATCTTGCGTCAATACGTTGGATCCTTTTCTGCGCGATCCTGGTTGGCGGGTGAATCAGAACACCGAGTCGAGCTGATTCGGGATGATGTTGCCGCCGTCGTCGCGGCAGGGGCCCGGGGTGCCCGCCTCGTTCTTGCACGCGTCGACCGCGCAGTTGTAACCAGACACCGACGTGCGGGGCCGGATGAACATCGGGTTCACGCGCCACTGGTCGTTCGCGTTGTAGTACGCGTGGCACATGACCTCCTTCTTCGCGCGGTTGAGCACGAGTTTGTACTGCGCGTCGCGAAGGAACTCGATATCGGTATCCGAGTCGCCGGCGGCAAAGTGGTGGCGCTTGCCGTCTGCGCGTTTGCGCATCGCCGTGACGGTCGTGTCACCGTGGACGATCTTGTTGATCCAGCAGCGCTTGCCCTCGATGTACGAGATCATCTCCTGGTTGTCGTCGGGCACGGTGCCGCAGCCTTCGAACTTGTAGGTGAGCTTGCCGGCGCTATCGGTCTTCGACCGGATCCCGATCACGCGATCAGCGGCGATGCCGACCAGCGGCGCGAACACCTGGATCACGTCCTGCGGTGACGCGGTGATGATCCACACGTCGTAGCCGTACGACTTGATCAGGTCGATCAAGTCCTTCGACTGGTCATAGACGCGCAGCCAACCGTTGAGGCCGGTGCGGCCTCCGATCGTCTGCTCCGTGTCGAGGGGGGGCGAGGAGCTGCGGGTTGATCGCAGCGGCCGCGAACTGCTGGATCTCGGCGTGGGTGTAGCCCGCCATGAGCTGCGCGGTCCATGCGTAGGTTGGCTCCATCGTCCGGAAGTTGTGGCCGCTGAACCCAGGGAGTCCCGCGACCGTGGTGCCATCGATGTAGAGCTTGAGCATCTCGAGCGCGCAATCGTTGTCGGTGTTGGTCGGCAGCGGTTGCCCGGCCGCGACGGTGGTCCCGCACGCTGCGGTCAGCGCCGCTTTCGCCTCGGTCGTCAGAAACGGGCTCGTCTGACCCCAGTCCTGGTTCGGTGGCTGCAGCACCTTGCCCTGCGCGATCATGTAGAACGTGATCGCATCGCCGAAGTCGTTCTTGCCGATCGTGTTGTCCCAATCGAACATCGCGATGGGCTTGTTCGCTGCGTCGTAGTCGGGGCTCGAGCACCCGGCCTCGGCGATCCAGTTGGTGAGGTCTGCGCGGTTGGTGCCGTGCCACGCGAGGTCGGTACGCAGCGCCTTGGGAGTGCAGGTCGACTGGACGGCGGCATCGGCGGGCGCATCCGGCACCACGGCGGCGTCGGGTTGGAGGGGGCGCTGTCGTCACCGCATGCGGCGGAGCCGAGGAGCGTGAGAATCGTCACGAGTTGTTTGGACATGCATCGGTTGTCTGCGCTCTGGGAGTGAGCGCGACATGACCGTGACGTGAACAACGCGTGATCGCGTGGTACCCGTTCGAGTCGGCGCTAGGGAGTCGAACCGCGCCCGACGGGCGGCGCGAGGCGCTCGATTCGATACGCGATGCCGCCGTCCTCGCCGCTGCTTGCGCCGGTCCACTCGGTCGAGGTGAAGCCGAGCGCGTCGAGGCTTGGAATCTGGACCTCGCACTCGAAGCGACCCTCGACGCGCGTCAGGTACACCCAGCGCAGATCGCGATGCCCAAAGGCCTCGCGCAGGATCTCGGCGCCGCCGATCACGAACGTGGTCTCGACGTTGGGCGCATTTGCCGCGTGCAGCGCGGCATCGAGCGAGGTTGCCACGATCACGCCTGCAGGGACCGCGAAGGCCGCCGTCCGCGTGATCACGACATTGAGGCGCTTTGGCAGCGGCTGACCGTTCATCTCCGCCGAGATCCAGGTCTTGCGACCCATCACCACCGCGTTGATCTTGCCCGGCTCGCACGCGTTGGTGACGCGACGAAAGTGCGCCATGTCGCCCTTGAGCTTGGGCCACGGCAGCGCATTCGACTTGCCAATGCCCCAGTCGAGATCCGCGGCAACTACGACGTCGAAGCTCACGGCGCCACAGTAGCCGAACGCGACAAAGTTATCCAAACAAGGCACGCACGTTATCCGCGGCGCGCTGCTCGAGTCACGGGCGGTGTCACCGCGACTTCGTCGCGGACTGATCGGCTAACCACGACACCCGCCTTCGCGAGGCGGCGCACGATCCGATGCTCGACGGCATCCTCCATGTACGCGCGATACGTGGTCTCTCCATCGTTACCGATCACGACACGCTCGGCGGCACCGGGGTCGCTCCACAGTGGCTCGTAGACCGCGATCGCATCCCCGGCCACCGTGCCGAGATACTCGCGCTCTCCCGCGGTCATCCAGTTCTCGGCCCACGCGAGGAACCAGTGACCGATCGATGCGTGCGGGCCCTCGTCGTGGCGAAGCGTGTCGAGCACCGCGCGTGCGAGCCGGTGCGATGAACCTCGATGGGATGCGGTGAGCGCGGGGAGACTCAGTGCCTCACCAACACAGGAGATCTTGATCGCGAGCTCGGCGGCACGCATGCGCGCCGACAGCTCAGGTCGCGGTGACGGCGCGATGCGCTCGAGGTCAGCGACATAAGGCGTCGCGCCGCCGAGGGTCATCACGAGGCGCGAGACGAGCGTGACGTGGACGAGCTCGTCGAGCGCGAAGTCGGCCGCCGCGGCGCACAGATCGACGGGGGCGCCACACTGCAGAAACGCGAGGTTCATGGCCGAGAACGCGGCTGCGCTCGCGTACTCGGTGAACACGCCGTTGGTCCACACCATACGGGCCTCGACGAGCTCGTCGGGATCTGCGCGCGCCGGATCGAACGAATCCCACGGGAGCTCGTCGTGGAGCTCCGCGAAGGCAGGG
This sequence comes from Haliangiales bacterium, assembly GCA_038322185.1. GTDB lineage: Bacteria > Myxococcota_A > Polyangia > Haliangiales > Haliangiaceae > JABFXX01. The sequence goes on along the minus strand of JBBQFU010000183.1, from coordinate 9,633 downwards.
CGTGCGACGCGGAGGCGACGCTCGGTCGCGCCACCGAGCCATTCGAGTGCGAGTTGTTGATCGGCCATGGTGTCCTCGCTGGTTACGGTGTGTAAGCGTTGCCGTCGCTGTCGATGGACCTTCCAGCGATGACGTTGCCATCTGCGTCGCGACACACGCGCCGGCCGCCGCCCTTGCTCATGACGTTGCCGCACACGACCTCCTCGCGGTGATCGACGAGCGGGCGCGAGAACGGCGTCACTCGCTGGACCTCGTGTGAAGCACCGACGAGCACGCGGGTGATCGCGGGCACGAGGCGGTTGGTCGTATCCGTCACAGCGGTCGCGAACGTCACGGCGGCGGCGCGCGCAGGTGCAGCACGCACCGGATCGGGCGCCTTGTGGCCACGCCCGACCTGGCCGATGTTGCCGCACGCGGGTGAGCCGGCGCCGTCACACAGTGGGTATTGCGGCTTGGGATTCGACGAGCACGCCGTGGCGAGTCCGAACAAGAGATACGCGGTCTTCATGAATGCCTCCTGCAGACCAGGACGAGGCACACGGTGAAGTGTTAACGGCGTTGGGACATTTACCCGTCCCGCACATCATGATGATGTTCGGAGACGTAAGGGCCGCGACAATTCGGGGTCTTTGTCCACGCGTCGGACACGGCGCGCGCCGGTCAGTTCAGCAGTGCTTCGTCGCCGCCGTCGGCGTCGGACTTGGCGCGCTCGGGCTTGGAAGTCTCGGGCTTTGCGGCATCGGGCTTGGCGGCATCGACCTTGGCCGCAGGGAGCGGCAACTGCACGATCGGCATGGCCGGGTTGCTCGTGCGCGCCGACGGCGGAATCTCCGCGAGCCGGCTGGCGTTGCGCTCCATGATGAACTGCATGATGTACGGGAACCCGACCTGGATTCCGTTGAGCTTGGGAGCCAGCGTCGCGGACAGGCCGAACATGATCACGGCTGCGCGCTCGACGTAGAACCAGCCCTCGGGGTAGGCGACCGACGCCATCAGCTCGCGTAGCTCGTCACGCTTCATGTCTGGATCGGCGAGCTGTTGGGCCACCGCCGGATCGATCTTGCCGAAGTCGGTGATGTTGAGGTTGAGCAGCTTCTCGAAGTACTTGCGCGTGGTGCGCTCGAGGAGGTCACGGTTGCCGTCGGGATGGACAAAGCCCATCTCGTCGATGCCCTTGACGACGAGGTCGTCCTTGCGGGTCATGAGGCCCTGCAGGATGTCGAACATGCCGTCGGCGAGGTTCACGCGCAACTCGGTGGCCGAGCCTAGATCGAGCACCACGATGCGCACCTGGCCCTCGGGGCCGCGCTGCACGAAGAAGTTTCCGGGATGCGGGTCGGCGTGGAAGAATCGATCGATGAACAGCTGCTTGTAGAAGATCTGGGTGAGCTTGGTGGCGACCGCCTCGGATGCGAGGCCCATCTTCGACAGCGCGTCCTTGCGCGTGACCTTGACGCCATCCATGAACGTCATCGTCATCACGTCGTGGCTGCTCCACTCGGGATAGACGGTCGGGAACAGCACGTCGGGATCGCCGACGAAGTTGTTCGACATGCGAACGATCATCGCGGCCTCGTTCAGCAGGTCGGTCTCGCGGTGGAGCATGTCGGAGAGCTGCTCGTGCACGCGCTCGATCTGCTGCAGCGGGACAAAGTTCTTGTAGATGCTGAGCGCCCAGCTGAGCACCTTGAGGTCGACCTTGATGATCGTCGCGACGTTCGGATAGAGGATCTTGACCGCGAGGCGATCGCCCTGGGCGTTGCGTGCCTCGTGGACCTGGCCGAGCGAGGCGGCCGCGATCGGTTCCTTCTCGAACTTCGCGAAGACCTGCTCGGGCATCTTCTCGAACGACTTGTAAAACGTCTTGGTGATCGAGCGGTACGAGGCCGGCGGCACGTCGTCTTGCAGCGCTTCGAGCTCCTCGACGTATTCCTTCGGGAGGAACGTGCCCATGATCGACAAGATCTGGCCGAGCTTGATGTAGACGCCGCGCAGGCGGACAAAGCCCTGGTACATGCGGCGCGCGTTACGACGATGGATCTTTTTCCAGCGCGGGGAGGTCGCGTAACGCTTTGGCCACAAGCGCGCCATCGACATCTGCCACAGGTAACTGAGGAAGATGATCGCGAACACGCGCACGGCGCGGATCAAGCGAATCGCAGCGGACATCAAAAGATTTCGACGATGATACCTCGCAACGGTCGAGAGGCGTCGCCGGTTTCCGCGCTTTCCGGCACTTCGCGGTAGCATGCGAGCGTGTCGGACCTGTTCGATCGTGCCGCCAAGTTTTTCAACGAGCTCCAGACCGACATCTGCCGCGGTCTCGCAGACGCCGATGGGGGCAAAGAATTCGGAGCCGACGCCTGGCAGCGGCCTGGCGGCGGGGGCGGGGTAGCCCGCGTCCTCGAGGGTGGTGCCCTGTTCGAGAAGGCGGGGGTCAACTGGTCAAACGTCGACGGTGAGCTGCCCGCCGAGCTCGCCGACCACATGCCAGGGACCGGCCGCTCCTTCCGTGCCAGCGGCGTGTCGCTGGTCTTGCATCCCCACTCGCCGATGGTGCCCACGACGCATGCGAATTTCCGCTGCATCGAGAAGGGTGGGGCAGTTTGGTTCGGCGGTGGGGCCGACCTCACGCCTTACTACCTGAACAAAGAGGACGCGGAGCACTTTCACCGCACGCTCGCCGATGCCTGCGACCGGCACGCGCCGATCGGTGACTATCCCCGCTTCAAGACCTGGTGCGACGAGTACTTCTATCTTCCGCACCGGGGCGAGACTCGCGGCGTCGGTGGCATCTTCTTCGATTACCTCGGTGCCAAGGGTGAGCACGCGGGCGAGGACATTTTTGCCTTCGTCCAGGATGTCGGCCGTTCCTTCCTGGAGGCCTATGTGCCGATCGCACAGCGTCGGCAAGTCGAGCCGTTCGGCGAGACCGAACGAACGTGGCAGCTGCGTCGGCGCGGTCGCTACGTGGAGTTCAACCTCATCCACGACCGTGGCACGCTGTTCGGGCTCAAGACCAACGGGCGCATCGAGTCGATCTTGATGTCGCTGCCGCCGCTCGTGCGGTGGGACTACGACGTGATGCCGCAGCCGGGCTCGCCGGAAGCGGAGCTGATCTCGCACCTGCGTCCGACCAACTGGCTCGGCCGCTAGGCCGCCTCACCACCGCCGGGTAGTCGCGGCGAGCGAGCGGCGCACTCGCACTCCCGTTTCGCACTCGATCCGGGATCGGCACCTGAATCCGGAGATCGGTCACGCGCTGCGGCGTGATCGAAGCTTCGATGTCAGGGGCGTCGTGTAGGGTCCTCCACGTTCGCGGGAGTACACGACTAGTAGGTTCGCCTTGACGGCACCCTACCCGTAGCGTAAGGAAATATTATGGCCAAGAAGCAGACTCGGCGCAGCATCAGTGTGAGCCGCACGACCTACGAGCGGCTAAAGGCGTTCTGCGAGTCAAACAACATCTCGATGAGCCAGTTCGTCGAGACGCGTGTCGGTGACTTTCTGGGACAAGGTGAAGGCGGGACGACGACCGTAGAGCTGACCCGACCGGCCGCTCCGCGTCCGACGATTCAGTCGTCGGTGCCCTCGATTCCGAGGCCGGCTGCGCCGCAGCCGCCGAAGACCGAGACGCGGCCTGCGCCGCAAGTGGTGCCGATGACCTCGGCCGCTGCCCGCTACGCGGTCGAGCCGCCGCCACCGGTGATCAAGCCGAAGCAGGAGCAGCCGGCGCCGAAGCCGGCCGAGAAGCGCCCGGACCAGATCTTCACATTCTAGGCCTCCGCACGTTGCTGGTCTGACCGCCTACTATGGTGGTCCAGCAAGATCCGCCGACTTGCGAACGCCCAGCGGGAGCGCTTCCTAGCTCATCAAGCGCGACGGGTGCGTGGGACCGACGCGGTGCCTCGGTCCTTGGCTCGCGCTGATCGCCTTCTGAAGCAGAGCCATCGTCACGGGCTTGGTCAGGTGTAGATCGAAGCCGGCCTCGAGCGCGCGCTGCTGATCGCCGGGTTGACCGTAGCCGGTCATCGCGACGAGGAAAAGATCACGTCGGCCCGCGGCACGGATCTGGTTCGCGACCTGATAGCCATCGAGTAACGGCAGCCCGATGTCGATCAACGCGAGGGTCGGGGGGGCGGAGAGGATGGCAGAGAGGCCTGCGGCGCCGTCGCCGTAACCGCGGACGTGGCAGCCGTTCGCCTCGAGCAACTCGATGGTCATCTCGAGCAGATCGGCGTTGTCCTCGATCACCACGACCCACGACGAGCGAGAGATGTGAGCCGCTGTTGCGCTGCACCGCGGCGGCGTTGGCGGGGAGGCGGACGGTGAACCGACTGCCGTGGCCGATCCCCAACGATTGTGCGGCGATCGTTCCGCCGTGCAGCTCGACGAGCGAATGCACCAGCGTGAGGCCAATCCCGAGGCCGCCCTGACTGCGCTCGAGCGACGACTCTGCCTGCGCGAAGAGATCGAACACACGACCGAGCATCTCGGGGGCGATCCCGATGCCGGTGTCCACGATGTCGACGACGCACCATCCGGGCTCGCTCGAGGTGCGGACCTCGACACGGGCGTGCGCGGGCGAGTACTTGATCGCGTTGCCGATCAAGTTGTTGAGAATCTCCTCGAGGCGCACGAGGTCCCCATCGACCATCAACGGAGCACTGGCATAGCTCCCGTGGAGACTGATCGAGCGCGTTCGAGCTGCGAGCTCCGCGCCATGGATGCAGCGCTGGGCCACATCGTTGAGGTCGATCGGCTCGCGTTGCAAGCGAACCTTGCCCGAGGTCACGCGCGCGACATCGAGCAGGTCATCGACGAGCCGAGTGAGGTGGCGGGCCTGGCGGTCGATGATCGTGCGCTGCTTGGCTCCTGGGTCGGTGGGCAGGGCTGGTGAGGTCTCGAGCGCGAGCATGATCGCGGCGAGCGGATTGCGCAACTCGTGGCCGAGCATGGCAAGGAACTCATCGCGGCGGTGGATCGCATCGCGCGCCTCGTACTGGCGGCGCCGTCCGCGAAGCGCGGAGACAACGGCGCTGACCAGCGTGCCGCTGTGGACCGGGCGCTCGAGGATCGCCACGTTGCCCAGGAGCTTCACCGCGGCGAGCGCCTCGTCTGCCCGATCGACGCCCCGCGGCGCAAACAGCACGATCGGGAAGTCCGACCACGGCGGCTGCTCGGTGAGTGCAGCGGCCAGCGCATCGCGCGCGGTGCGGTCGAGCGCTTCCGCTGTGATCACCGCGCAGCCGACCGTGTTCATCCGCGCGATCAGCTCGCCGACCGTGGCACAGGTGTCGGCCGCGATCCCGGTGCGCTTGAGTAGCTCGCACGCGAGCGTCCCATCGCGGCCGCGCGGGGCCCAGACGAGCACGAGCTCGGGGGCCGGGCTCATGTGCTCTCGAGACCGTGAAGCGTGCCCATGAACTTCGGTACCCCCGTGAGCACGCCGGTGAACTGTTCGAGCGGCTCTCCCACGCTCAACCCTCGTTGATCGAGGAACAGCTCGCGAATCGTATTCTCGTGGTGACCACTGCGCTTCTTCATGACGCTGATCGCTTTGTGGATCCGCCCCGCGGCCTCGAAGTAGCGCAACAGCACCACGGTGTCCGCGAGGTAGCTGACGTCGATCGGTGCTTGCATCGCCCCGATCAGTCCGTGCTGGGCCATCACGAGGATCGTCGCCACCGCCTTGTGGCTGAGATATGCGAGCAGCTCGTGCAGCTGCATGTTGAGGAGCTTCTGATCGGGGACCGCGTGGAGATAGCCATTGAGGCTATCGATCACGATGACCTTCGCGCCGTTCTGCTCGATCGCGGTGCGCACGCAGTTCGCGAACTCTCCGGGGCTCATCTCCGCCGGATCGACTTGCTGGATCGTCAACAAGCCATCGTCGACGAACTGTTTGAGATTGATGCCGAGCGCGGTCGTGCGCTGATACACCGTCGACAGCCGTTCGTCGAACAGGAACATCGCGGCGCGGTCGCCTCTGCGGCAAGCGGCGACCACGTACTGCACGGCAACAGACGACTTGCCCGTTCCGGCCGGCCCCATGAACAAGGTGGCCGTGCCTCGGTCGATACCTCCGCCGAGCAGGCTGTCGAGCGGGACAATGCCGCTCGACACCGTATCCGGGGTGAAGTCCGGCCGATGTTCCGACGCGATCAGCCGAGGAAACACGACAACGCCGCCGGGCTCGATCACGAAATCGTGATACCCGCCGCTGAACCGCACGCCGCGCAACTTGACGATTCGGAGGCGGCGTCGATCGCTGCCGTAGATCGGCGCCATCTGCTCCATCGAGAGCACACCATGCGCGAGGCTCTGGAGCTGCTGGTCGTTGGGCTCGCTCGTGCGGTCGTCGAGCAGCAGCACGGTCGTCTTCTTGTCCGAGAAGTACTGCTTGAGGCCGAGGATCTGCCGGCGGTAGCGAAGCGAGCTCTGCGCGAGCAGCCGCAACTCGGAGAGTGAGTCGAACACGACGCGATCCGGCTGGACTCGGTCGATGTGTGCGAGTACGAGCCGCGTGGTCTCGTTGAGCTCGACCTCGGACGACTCGAACAGCGTGTTCTCCGAATCCATCCCCGTGCTCTGCTCGAGGGCGGACAGCTCCACCACCTCGATGCCATCGAGGTTCCAGCCATGGGACTCGACCACCGTCTCGATCTCAGGGCGGGTCTCCGACAGCGCGATGTACAGACACTTCTCACCGCGCGCGCGACCCTCGAACAGGAACTGCAAGCCGATGGTGGTCTTGCCGGTTCCCGGATCGCCCTGCGGCAGATAGATGCGATGACGCGGGAGGCCACCTCGCAAGACTTCATCGAGACCGGCGATGCCCAACGACGCGATACTGGCCATTCTCGGGCACCATAGCGCAGCGTTACAAAGATCATTGCCGCTGTAGCTGTGAGGCAAGCGTGCGCAATGATTGGAGCAATCGATGGCAGCGCATCGGCAGCCGAAAAAAGGACAGGCCCGGCTTTCGCCGGGCCCGTTTGCTCATCGTTCCAGGATCGCTCTAGGCGGTCCTGGGATCGGGAGGCTCAGGAACGAACCTCCTGCGAGCCGGTACTGTGACGTTTCATGTCTTTCTTCCTCCCGTGGCAATCAAGCCACAGCCCAATGGCGCGGCCCGCCAGCAACATTGCAGCGGCTCCCGGCATTGGACCTTCATGATGGGCACTTCGGCCCGTCTCGAAGCCCACAGCTCGCGTTCCCAACATGGTCATCGCGTGTGTACTCGACGGCCAGTGTCAGCCGTACTTTCAGTTTAGGGCATCTCTCGATCCGACGCCACCGTGTTTTAGATCGTGCTATTTCAGCCGCCGTGACGACGCGCCCGACCAAGCAGCTGGAGACGTTTCCCAATCCGCGTCGTGGGCGCGAGTACCACATCGCGTTCGATTGCCCGGAGTTCACGTGCTTGTGCCCGATGACTGGGCAGCCCGATTTCGCCACGATCCTCATCGACTACGTTCCCGATGAGCTGTGCGTCGAGCTCAAGAGCTTGAAGCTATATCTGTGGAGCTATCGCAACGAAGGCGCGTTTCACGAGGCTGTGACCAACCAGATCTGCGACGACCTGGTGGCAGCGATCGCTCCGCGATCCGTCACGGTAACTGGCAAATTTTGGGTGCGCGGCGGCATCACGACGAACGTCATCGTGACTCACGCGAAGTGAGCGAGCGTGTCGTCGCGCTGCGCGCTGCGATCACAGATGCGGGTAGAGCAGCATCAGAAAACCGGTGAGGATCGCGAGCAGGAACGGCGTGCCTGCCGCTGCAAGCCAGCGTGCGCCGGTGTGATCGTGCATGTTGTAATCAAAAGTCTGGGTTGCCATGCACTTCCAGGATGCATCACGTACGCCAGACCCGCCGCGCTCAGCGCGTGAACAAGAGCTGGTGATCACCGAGGGTCCGCTCCGCGAACGCTGCCTCGCTGAACGCGAGATAGAGCTGCCAGGTCCGAATGAACGGCGTGTCGAAGCCGAGGGCACGGACTGCGGGTAATGCGGAGGTGAAGCGCTCGCGCCACGCGCGAAGGGTTGGCGCGTAGTCGGGTCCGATATCTTGTGACCGCTCGATGGTGAACGGCGCCGCTGCAACGCGAATGGCGCGCAGCGATGGGATGAGTGTTCCCGGAAAGATATAGGTCTGCATCCAGTCGACCTGGGAGCGGTACGCATCGAAGCGCTCGTCGGGCATCGTGATCGTCTGCACCGCGAGCCGCCCACCAGGCGCTAGCACGCGCGCGCAGGTCGCGAAGTAGCGGGGCAGGAACTCATAGCCGACCTGCTCGAGCATCTCGATCGACACGATCTTGTCGAAGGTGCCGCTGACGTCTCGATAGTCCCGCAGCTCGATCGAGACTTGCTCGGCGAGGCCCGCAGCAGCGACGCGCGCGCGTGCGAGGTCGTGCTGCTCGCGAGAGACGGTGATCGCGGTGACCCGACAGCCTCGGGTCTTCGCCGCATGGATCGCCATGCCGCCCCAGCCGCACCCGATCTCGAGCAGGTGATCGCGCGGTGACAGCGCGAGCCAGTCGCACAGCTGCTCGTGCTTTGCGTGCTGCGACTCGGCGAGCGCACGCGGAGATGGCTCACGCGGCCCCCGCCGGGGCCAGATGCCACACGAATAGCCGAGGGTCTCGTCGTCGAGGAACAGCTTGTAGAACGCATTGCCGAGGTCGTAATGCGCATGCACGTTGCGCGCGCTGCCGGTGTGCGTGTTGGCGGTGCGGCGATAGCGCGCGAGGGTCGCGAGCTGCCCCAGGCGCGTCAGCGGCGACTCGACACCACGTGCCCCGGTCGCGCCGAGGAACACGCGCATCACGGCGACGAGCTCGTCGCTGGTGGCGGTCGACCACTCACCCGCGACGTAGGCTTCACCACCACCGAGCTCGCCCCGCGCGAGCAAGCGCACGAACATGCGGTCGTCGCGAATCTGGATGCGCGGCGCACCCGCCCCGCTGGCACCGAGGCGCTCGACGTCACCCGAGGGCAGGACGAGGTCGAGCGAGGCCCCGCGCCAGTGCGACCGGAGCTGGCGAAGCGCGGCCCAGCGCAACGCCCGCGCGGCCATCGGGACGACCCGCGGCAACGGCACGATCAAGGGATGCGCCACGTGACCCGGTCCTCGCGGCAACCGCGCCTGCATTGGTTGAGCAACGTGCCCAGACACCCTCAGGCAACGTTACTAGATCGCCGCGGAGGTCCGCTAGGCGCTCGCGCGGAACACGGACTCGAACTCGGACCACTCGATCGCTTTGTCGTCGTTGCGATCGAGCTTGTCGATGATGCCGGTCGCCCACGCGCCGCGCGTGAGCCCGTTGCCGACGCCGGCATCACTGAGCAGCCGCACCAGCTCGCTCTTGCCGACCGCGCCCTTCTTGTCGACGTCGTAGTGGCCAAAGGCCTTCTTGTAGTCGCCGCCGAACTTCTCGTTCACGAGCTTGCCGACCTTCTGCTTCAGCTCGCGCTCGTTGGCGTCCTCTTCGTAGGCGAGCTGCGCGGTACCCTCGTTGGCACCACCACCGGCGGGCGGCTTGCCAGAGAACTTGGTCTCCGATTCTTCGGTCTCCACCTCGGGAGCCTCGAGACCCTCGACTTCGACGCCCTTCGCCTGACGGTTT
>JBBQFU010000182.1:0-18805 GCA_038322185.1 Haliangiales bacterium | reverse complement strand
AGGATCGCGATCGCCGCGCCCTTGTCGCCACCGCCGCCGCCACCGCCGAGGCCGAGGTTCATACCGCTCTTACCCGACGGTGCTTGGCCGCCACCGCCGCGGGTCCAGCTACCGCCGTTCCAGCTGCCGCCCCACGTGGAGTTGCTGCGGTAGTGGCGGCGCCGCTCCGGCCCGATGATGTTGATCTCGGGGAAGAACAGGACCTGGGTCTCGCGCGTCACCGGCTGCTGCGGGCCGACGTCGGCTTCGCCCAGCTCCTGCGAGACGCGCACGCGTTCGCCGCGCATCTCCGGCTGCGTCATCGAGATGCGCTGGAGCTCGCCACGCGGAATCTTGTACGTATTCGTCGTGCAGCCGGTCGCAAGGACACAGGCTGCTACCACCGCGGCGATCTGGCGCATCGCGGCCAGTATTGCAGCTACAGTGCCATTCGTGGAGCCGATCGACCTGGCGGCGATTGCAGAAGGCGACACGCAGGTAATCGACGACTTTGACCGCGAGGTGGCACGAACACCCGCCATCGATCGCTTCTGCTCGTCGAGCGCCTGGATCCTCGCCGCAACCGCCGCGCTGATGCCGCCCCGGGCCCCGTTCTCGTTCAAGGGAGCCCACGGCTACTTCGCAGCGATGCGCGGCGTGCATCCGGCGGGGTTCCCCTACATCGAGCCGATGGAGCTCGCCTGGGGCCTGGCCTCGCCGCTGATCGGACAGGACGCCGAGGCGCTGGTCGGCGAAGTCGTGCCACTCCTTGCCGCCCGGCGTGACTGGCAGTTGACGATCTTCGCGGGGTTGACCGTTGCTGGGCCGCAACGCCGTGCCCTGGACGCCACACTTCCGGCACGCTGGGAGAAGCGCCGCGGCCAGCCGACGCTGCGCCATGTCGCGAGTCTCGAGGGCGGGCTCGATGCGTTTCTCGGGCGCCGATCGCGCGAGCTTCGCAAGAGCCTGCGCAAGGCGCAGCGCACGGCGGACGCGGCCGGCGTCACGTTCGAATCGGTACGCGTGCCCCAGTCACAGGCACTCGCGCTCTACGATCGGATCCAGGCGGTCGAGGCCCACAGCTGGAAGTCGGCTGACGGCGTCGGCATCTCGCAGGGAGCGATGCGCGCGTTCTATGCCGCGATGCTGCCGCGCCTGTGTCAGCTCGGACAGCAGCGGACGATCTTCGCGCGCCAGGCCGATCGCGATGTCGGCTACATCCTCGGCGCCGTGATGGGTGGCGAGTATCGTGGCCTGCAGTTCTCGTTCGACAACGAGCTGCGGCACCTCGACATCGGCAATCTCCTCCAGCTGCAGCAGATCACCGAGCTGTGCGCCGACGGAGTGGGGCGCTACGACCTGGGCACCGAGATGGACTACAAGCGCCGCTGGGCCGAGGACATCATGGAGACGGAGATGTTGGTCCTGGTTCGCTAGGCGGCGGCTCTGGATCGGGCGTCGGCACGGGATCCGGAGGCTTTGGCGGGTTTCGCTTCATGTCGACCAGCGATGCGATCACGCCGGCGCTGAGGATGCTGCCGATCGCGATGAGCGAGATGACGTGCGAGACGTGGAAGTGGTTGTGCACGACCATCTTCAAGCCGATACCGATGAGCAGCACGCCGAGCGCGAGCTCGAGATACTTGAACTGCGCCATCGCGCCTGCGAGCACGAAGTACAGCGAGCGCAGGCCAAGGATCGCGAAGATGTTCGACGTGACGATGATGAACGTCTCCTGCGAGACCGAGAGCACCGCAGGGATCGAGTCGAGCGCGAACACGACATCGGTCAGCTCGACCTGCAGCAAGCAGATGGCGAGCATGGTGAACACCATCTTGCCGTTCACGCTGATGCGGAAATGTGCGCCGTCGCTCGGGACGACCTTCACGATCTTGCGGACCCACTTCACGAGGCCCGGGGTCTCGACTTCCCCTTCTTCTTCCTCTTCGTGCCCGCCGCTGATGAGCTTGCCGACAGAATGCTTGAGCATCTTGGCGCCCTGGAACGCCAGGTAGCCGCCGAACAGATAGAAGATCCAGTCGAACTTCTTGGCGAGCCACACGCCGCCGCCGAGCATTGCGACGCGGAACACGACCGCGCCGATGATTCCCCAGAACAGCACGCGGTGCTGGAACTTCGAGGGCACGCGGTACGCCTTGAAGACGAGCGCGATGACGAAGATGTTGTCGATCGACAGCGCCTGCTCGAGCAGGTACGCCGAGACGTAGGTGACCGCGGCTTCCGCCCCGTCGGGTGTTCCAGGTGGCGTGTGGGCGAGGTCGGCGCCGAGCCAGTGGTTCTGGTACATCAAGTACACGAACCCAGTGAACGACAGGCCCAGCGAGGCCCAGGCAACGGTCCACATCGCTGCTGTCTTTAGCGATTGCTCTTCGTTCTTCCGGTGAAGAACGCCGAGATCGAGAAAGAGAAGCAGCGCGACCAGGCCGAAGAAACCAAGCCAAAACCAGATCATCGCCGGGGGGAACCATGCCTAGCGGCGAGCCGACTCGCAAGCCACCGGCTTGTGATCTAGCTGAATTATTTACGAGAGCCGATCCGCAGGCCGTGCGTGACGGAATGTCGCGGGTCAGCGGAGGGAGCCGAGGAGCTTCTCGACGTTCTCGGCGTGGCGGGCCAGGCCCAGCTTGGCGAACAGCGTGATCGCGTCCTTCAGCATGTCCCGGCCGTCGGCGACCGAGCCCGTCTCGGCCTTGTAGCGGCCAAACGCGAACAAGGCCTTGCCCAGGGCCGCCTCGTTGCCGATCGAGCGGAGCACGTCGATCGCCTGCTTGTAGGCAACCGCCGCGTCGGTCGTGGCGGACTGCTCGTCGGCCGCGTCGTACAGACTCGCCGACAGGACCTCGCCGAGCGTCAGGTAGGCCTGGGCCTCCTTCTCGCGCAAGCCCGCCTTCTTGGCGACCTCGAGCGCGCGCTCGGCCAGCTCACGCGCGGCCTGCGGATGACCGTGCAGCTTCTCGAGCGTGGCGAGGTGGCGGCAGCACTCGCTCTCGAGCCCGCGATCCTCGACGTCCTCGACGATCTCGAGCGCGTTCTCGAGCCGGCTGCGTGCCTCGTCGAGCTTGCCGTCGACGAGCGCGAGCTCGCCGAGGTTGGTGAGGATGAGCGCCTCGACCGGCAGCGCGCCGATGGCCTCGGACTCGGGCAGGGCGGCGAGCCACGTGGCGCGAGCCTCCGCGGTATCGCCGAGCTCGAACGCGAGCGCTGCAAGGTTGTTCTGCGACACCACGCAGCCCCAACGATCGTTGGTGGCCTTGCGCAGCTCGTACGCTTCCTTGTGGCAGTTGTACGCGGACTCGTACTGCCCGCGATCTTGCTGCACGTCGCCCAGGCGAGACAGCGACGTTGCGATCGCGCGCTTGTCGCCACGCTTGCCGCGGCGTGCGAGCGCCTCGGTGATCTTGATGTGCGCCTCGTCGTAGCGGCCGAGCATCTGCAACGTCTTGCCGATATCGTCGAGCGAGCCGGCGATGCCGCGCGCGTCGCTCGCGGTGCGGAACAGCTCGTGACCGCGCTCGAGATACTCGAGGGCGAGCTTGAGGTCGCCCTTGCGGCGCCACACGCGGCCCATCTTGTTGAACGCGACGGCCGCCTTGGTCTTGCTCGCGGCGACCCACGACAGACGCAACATGCGCTCGAACGCGCCGAGTGCTGCTTCGAAGTCACCGATCAGCTCGTAGACCGAGCCGAGGTCGTGCCACAGGTAGATGCGCGCCGAGTGATCCTGATCGCCGATGCAGGCGAGGGCGCGGTCGTAGAGGCGGATCGCACGCTCGTTCGCATACTGCGCGCGCGCGGCATCGGCCGCTCGGCGGTAGCGCAGCGCGGCATCACGCGGGTGACCGGCGAGCGCGAGGTGGCGGCCAACTTCTTCCTGCGCCGACGGCGTGCGGCCCTCGGGGTGCAGCTCGAGCCACCGCGCGATCACCGAGTGATAGCCGCGGCGGCGCGACTCTTCGATGCTCTTGTAGACGATCGACCACAGGTTCGGATACGCGAAGCGCAGCTCGCGCTCGCCCGAGACGCTGGACTGCGGGACCTCGCCGATCCATTCGCGCTCGACGAGCTTGCTGATCGCCGCGATGACCGCGATGCGCGAGTGATCACCCGACGCTGCGATCTGCGACAGCGTCGGGCCGTCCGGATCCGTGAACGTCTGGTGCGAGCGCTCGATCGCGATGATCGCGTCGAGCCACGACGTCTCGCCGACCGCCGCGGCCATCTCGAGCACGCGGCGTTCGGTCGCGTCCATCACGCGCAAGCGTGCGGCGACCAGCTCTTCATAGGTCTTGGGCAGCGTGAACGCGGCGAGCTTGTCGGCGTCGAGACGCCAGAGGTAGCCCTCGCGCGCGATGACGTCGCTCTCGAGCAGCAGGCGCACGAGCTCGTGAATCGCGCGCGGCGAGCCGCCGAGCGTCTTCACGTGCGTGATGAGGCGCGCAGGCACGTCCGACAGCTGCTTGCATAGCTCGCGGAGCAGCTGCTCGCTCTCGCCACCGGTGAGCGGCGCGAGCTCGATCTTCGTCGGCGCGACTTCGCCCTCGCCAAATGCACCGTGGCGCTGCCACAGCGCGGCCGTGGCCGTGCCGAGGATCGCGACGCGCTGTTCGCGCAGACCGGCCGCGAGGTACTGCAGGAAGTTGATCGTGTCGTTGCCGCAGAGCTCGAGGTTCTCGACGACGATCACGACCGGCTTGCTCTCGGCCTCGGCCGCGAGCAGGCGCTTGAGCGCCATGAACAGGCGCGCTTCGAGACGCTGCGGCGAGCCCGTACTGCCATCGAGCAGTGGCGCGGTGACCGGGCTGTCGTCGAACGGCACGCGGAGCAGGTGCGCGACGAGGTGAGCAATCTCGGTGACGCGCGCGGCGGGAACAACCTCTGCAACGCCGGCCTGGATCTTGTCGCGGCTCTCCGCCGGATCCTCGCCGGGCTGCAGGCCGTAGCGAACCGTGAGTGCACGCGCGATCGGACCGTATGCATGCGCGTTCTCGTCGGCGACGCCCTGCAGGACGTGGAGGTTTGGATGCGTCTTCTTCGCGAGCGTGATCAGCTCGCCGAGGATGCGGCTCTTGCCCATACCGGGCTCGCCGACGACGACCGCAAACCCGATCTCCTTGTCCTTGAATGCCTTCGTCGTCAGCTGCTCGAGCACGCGGATCGCTTCGGCGCGGCCGGTGAACTTCGGGCGCAGGTCGTACGGCGTGACGCTCGTGATGACCGTGCGCTCGCCTTCGCCTTCGCCAAAGCCCTCACCGAGGTCGGCGAGGTCGGTCGGTTCGAACATCGGCGTTGGCTCGGTGCCCTCCGGGACATGGGTTCCAGGGGAGGGGGTGTGGCGGTCCCACGTCAGCGGCGGCATAGCGTTCCCGTCGGCGCTCTCAACGCTCGCAAACTTTGAAGATTCCATGACATTTCCACAGTTCCAACCCAGGCCTACGCCACCCGAAAATCGCGTGACCCTAGTGTGGTTCGATGTAGTTGTCAACCTACAAGAAGCGACCTCAATCCTGAGAATCCAGCTACTTGCGTGGACGGCGGCCGGCGCAGCGGGCGGGCAGGGCCCGCTTGTACGCAGCGGTCCGCTGTTCGACCGCCGGCGGAATCGGCCGCGGCTTGTCGACGTCATCGCGCAGGAAGTAGTGGAGCGACACCGGATAGATCGGCTCCTGCTGCTTTGCGAGTCGCTTGCAGTTCCACGCCTCGAGGTCATCGAACACGCCCGCGATGATCGCGGCGGTCACTGGCTTGCTGTCGTGGAGCACGATCACGCCGCCGCCCGCATTGCGGATCGCGAACATGATCTCTTGCCGCATGTAGTCCTCGTCGCCGGGCGTCGCTTCCCAGTCGCGCGGATCGATCGACCAGAACACCTCGGTGAGGCCGAGTGACTTGAGCAGCCTGCGGCCCATGTAATTGATCTTGCCGAACGGCGGGCGAAACATGCCGATCGGTTGGTTTGCGTAGGTCGCGAGCTCTTTCACCGAGCCGCTGATCTCGCGATCGAGCTTTGTCTTCGTCGCGGTGAGCAGCCGCTCGTGCATCATGCCGTGGCTACCGACGAGATGACCCTGCGCGATCTCCGCCGCGAACAGCTCGCGCGCACGCTCGCGGTAGTGCTGCTTGGGATGACGGAAGTGCCGCGTGACGACAAAGAAGCTCGCCGGGATGTCGTACTTCGCGAGCGCGGCGAGCACGGCGGGCGTGGTCTCCGGGACGGGACCATCGTCGAACGTGAACGCGATCATGCCCTTCACGCCTTCGCCGACCACGCGCTCCGACCGACCGAGGATCGGATCGTCGGTGTACTCGTTCGGTAGCACCTCGGCGTCGATGTCCGCGAGCGCGGGCGCCTTGCGACCTTCCTCCATCACCGGCTCGAGCACCGTCGGATCGAGCTCGGCGCGCGGCTCTTCATCGGTGGGCGGAAGCGACAGCGACACCGCCTTGGCGCCCGCCACCTTGGGGGTGCTCGGGGACGCCACGGCGATACCGAGCGCGCCGATGATCCAGGGCCACCGCATCGAATGTCGAGGGTAACACGCGGACTCCACATCTCCAGTATCCTCTCGATGCCGTGCGCGTTGTCTCCACCTCGAGCTTGCCGATCGATCTGGCCGCGCAGGTGCGCGTACGATTTCCGGACGCAATTATCGAAGTGCCGGAACAATGGAACGGCGTCGCGCGTTGTGACCTGTCCGACGCCGATGCGCTGGTGTGCCTGCTCCTCGACAAGATCGACGAGAGCGTGCTCGCACGTGCGCCGAAGCTGCGCGTGATCGCAAACTGCGCGGTCGGCTACGACAACATCGACGTGCCCGCTGCGACCGCGCGCGGAATCGCAGTCACGAACACTCCTGATGTACTTACCGAAGCGACCGCCGAATTCACACTCGCGCTGATGTTCGCCGCGGTGCGCCGGCTGCCCGAGGGCGAGGCGCTCGTGCGCTCGGGCACGTGGATCGGTTGGCGCCTCGATCAGCTGCTCGGTCAGCCGATCGCAGGACGTACGCTTGGCATCGTCGGGCTCGGCCGCATCGGCCAGGCGGTCGCGGCGAAGGCACATGCGCTCGGCATGTCGATCGTCTACAGCGGCCGGCACGATGTGAAGGTCCCGTTTGCCGCGCGCCGGCTACCGGTCGACGAGCTGTTCGCCACCGCCGACGTCGTGTCGCTGCACTGCCCGCTGACGCCCGAGACGCGCAAGCTCGTGAACGCCGAGCGGCTGGGGCGCATGAAGCCCACGGCGATCGTGATCAACACCGCGCGTGGTGGCTGCGTCGATGACGTCGCGCTCGCCGAGGCGCTGGAAGCGGGCAAAATTGCGGGTGCAGCCCTCGACGTGTTCGATGGCGAGCCGAAGATCCATCCACGCCTGCTCGCTGCGCCCCGCCTGGCCTTGGCGCCGCACCTCGGATCGGCTACCACCGAGACAAGGACCCAGATGGCTCAGCTGTGTGCAGACGGGGTGCTCGGGGTGCTCGCGGGGACGCGTCCCGACAACCTCGTGAACCGCGAGGTCACACTCCGTGGCTGAGGCATCGATCCTCGTCGTGACCAGCTCGGCGGCCGCGCCGTCGGCCGTGGTCCCCGTGCTCGCCGCGATCGAGGCGGCCGGCATGAAGCTGCGCGCGATCGACGTCGGCGCCGCCGGCTCGACCGGTGGTGGCGTTGGAGACCGTGTACGCCGCGCGATCGCAGGCGAGGGCGCCGAGCGCAAGCTGCGTCGCGAGATGGAGCTGAGCCCGCCCGATGCGGCGGTCGCATTCGATCCGCACTCGGCGATCGCACTGACCAGCGCACGCGATGCGCTGCTGAGCCCGGTCCCGGTGATCGCCGTCGTCGGTGAGCTCGATCCCGCGACGGCGTGGGCGCAGAGCGATGCCGATCGGTTCCTCGCGGTCGATGATATCGCCGCGGTCGCGCTGGCCGACGCGGGTGTCGAGGGCGACCGCATCCTCGTCGTCGGCGCGATCGGTGAGCGCGCGTTTGCCGATGCAGCGGCACAGGACCGCACGGCGCTGCGCACGCGCTTCAAGCTCGGCAAGTCCGCGCTCGTCGAGGTCGCGGGGCTCGGCGCCGAGCTCACGGGCCAGCTGTCGCTGCAGCTCTCGCTCCTCGATGCGAGCTCGTCGATCACATTCCTGTTCGATGCCGGCAACGATGCCGATGCGGCTGCCGTGCTGCGCCGCCAGGTACCCGCGCTCGGCCTCAAGGGCAAGCTGTTCGGCGCCACGCCCGATGCGCCGCTGTTGTGGCGCGCGGCCGACGTGATCATCGCGCGCCCACGCCCCGAGGTCATCTCGCGCGTCATGCTCGTCGGCGGCAAGCTCGTCGCGCTGATCGACGACGCGATCGCCAATGGCGCGCACCTCGCTGCCGCGCTCGAGGCTCGCAAGCGCGCCATCTCCGCCAAGGGCCTCTTGATGCTGTCCTCGGCGCTCGACTCCGCATTCGGTGGCACGCCTCCGAGCGCGACCGACGATGGGGCCGACATGGTCGCGGATATCGTGGCCGCGGTTGCCAGCGACAAGCGTGGCGTGATCGACGAGCGCCGTGATGCGGCCAACGCGGCGACACGCGACCGCGTGCATCGCGCAACGGCCGCTGCACAGTCCGCTGCCGCACAGACCGCCGCGGCCGGCGACCTCGAGGACCTCGGTGGTGGTGGCGGCTTCGCCGATGCGGTGGCCGACCTACCAGACAAGGCCGAGCTCGAGCGCCTGCGCAACGAGGTCGCGCGTCGCGTCTCCGATCTCACGAAGCAGATGGCGGCGTCGCGCGACGCTGCGAACGACGCCACCGAGAAGGCCAAGGGAGCACGGGCACGCGGCGCGACCGACGAGGCCACGCAGCTCGAGCGCAAGGGCGATGCGGAGCGCGCCCGCATGCACGCGTTGCTCTCCGAGCTCGCGACTCTCGAGCGCGAGATCAAGGATCTCGAGGCCTCGATCAAGTCGCTCGGCGATCTGCCGCGCACGCCGCCGCCGTCGTCATCGTCGTCGTCGTCGTCCTCGTACTCCGCCCCGCCGCGCCAGCCGCCGCCGCGCGTGTCCTCGATCGACGACGAGCTGCAGCGCCTCAAGCGTCAGGGCAGTGCACCGGGAGCGACCGGACCGCGCCCGCCAGGACCGTCGGCCACGGCCCCCAAGACCGCTCGCAAGGACACCACGCTCGAAGACGAGCTCGCCGCGCTCAAGAAGAAGATGCAAGGCGCGCCGACTCCGCCGAAGAAGAAGTAGCGGCTACAGTCGGCCTCATGGGTTCCGCGGCGACGAACATCACCGGCAGCGCGACGATCACCAGTATCAACCCGGCGACCGGCGAGCCGATCGGCGAAGTCCCGGACATGACCGCCGAGCAAGTGCACGCGGCGGTCGCATCGGCACGCGTCGCGCAGCGCGACTGGGCCCGCGTCCCGCTCGAGACGCGCTGTCGCCGCGTCACGCGGTTTGCCGAAGTCCTGATGTCGCGCGCCGAGGAAGTCATCGACCTGCTCGTGCGCGAGGGGGGCAAGACTCGTGTCGAGGCGCTCGGCATGGAGGTCATCGTCGTCGCCGACCTCATTCGCTACTTCGCGAAGCACGCGCCCGAGATGCTCGCGCCCGAGCCGGTGCCGCTGCACCTGATGAAACATCGCGCGAGCTATCTGCACTTCGTGCCGCGCGGGGTCGTCGGCATCATCGCGCCGTGGAACTTCCCGTTCTCGATTCCGCTCGGCGAGACGATGATGGCCCTGATCACGGGCAACGGCGTCGTGCTCAAGCCCAGCGAGGTCACGCCGCTGATCGCGCTCAAGGCGAAGGAGCTCTACGACGCGTGCGACCTGCCGCCGGACCTGTTCCAGGTCGTCACCGGCCGCGGCGCCGCGGGTGCCGCGCTCATCGATGGCGGCATCGACTACTGCGTGTTCACCGGTTCGGTCGCCACCGGCAAGAAGATCGCGGTCGCGTGCGGCGAGCGGCTGATTCCGTGCACGCTCGAGCTTGGCGGCAAGGCACCTGCCGTGGTGTGCGGCGATGCGGATCTCGATCGCGCCGCGCAGGCGATCACGTGGGGTGGCTTCGCGAACTCCGGTCAGGTGTGCGCGTCGGTCGAGCGAGTGTATGCCGTCGACTCGATCCACGACGCGCTCGTCGAGAAGATCGCCAAGCACGCGCGCGAGCTGCGGCAGGGTGATGCGTCTGCGTCCACCGATGTCGACGTCGGTGCGATGTCGTGGGACCAGCAGGTCAACAACGTCGAGCGCCTCGTGAGCTCGGCAGTCTCCGACGGCGCCAAGGTCGAGGCCGGCGGCAAGCGCCGCGTGGGCAAGGGCATGTTCTTCGAGCCCACCGTGCTGTCGAACTGCACGCAGGACATGGACGTCATGCGCAAGGAGATCTTTGGCCCGGTGATTCCGATCATGCGCGTGCAGAACGAGGAGGAGGCCGTGCGCCTCGCGAACGACTCCAAGCTTGGCTTGCTCGCCTACGTGTTCACGCGCGATCGCGAGCGTGGCAAGCGCCTCGCCGAGCGGATCGAGGCCGGCACGGTGATGGTCAACGACGTGCTCAACACCTACGCGTGTCCCGAGACGCCGTGGGGCGGCGTGAAGCAGAGCGGCATCGGGCGCACGCACTCGGTGCACGGCCTGCGTGACCTGTGCGAGACGCGCCACGTGAACTACGACCGCGTCGCGTTCGGTCGCGAGGTGTGGTGGTACCCGTATCGCGACGGCACGTTCCGCGCGCTCCTGCGTGGCGCACGCCTGCTGTTCGGCAAACGTCCGTGGCAGCGCTAGCTAAGGCGCTGGCGCTGGAAACGCGCGCCACGATGGGCGGCCCGAGGGCACGAGCATCATCGAATTGCCGGCGAGCGCGGTCAGCTCGTCATCGGTGAGCAGCACGCCACGCAGCTCGTAGCGACGCGGCGCGACCAGCGCGAATGCGTGATGGGTCGGTGACAGCAGCCGATTGAGATCGCCGACGAAGTGATTGATCGCGACGCGGTCGTGCGTGCCGGGTGCGATCCGGATCGCGACCGCCTCGCCGGCGAGGTTGAAGTGAACCTCGGCGCCTTCGCTCGTGAGGTCCGTGATGTCCACGGTGCCCTTGGCGAGCCGCGCGAGCGGAGCCATGAAGTCACGCACCGCGGCGACGGCCTCGAACGTCTGAGCATTCTCGGTGATGCGCCAGTACCACTCGTTCTCGATCACGAAACCGCGCTGCTCGAGACTGCCCATCACCTCGACGGTACGCGGGTCGGTTCCGGAGCGAAAGCTCGGCGATGCTTGCCGCGTGAAGCGGTGGGACCGCGACCCACCTCGCGGTCATCGCCGACCGGGTCGTCGATGACGTAGCTATTTCGTGCGGCCGTAGCGGTCTTCGAGGCGCACGACATCCTCGAGCTCGGGCGTCGAGACCTCGACCACATCGGTATCCTCGACGGCGACCATGCGGTGACGCAGGCCGGTCGTGATGTGAAACGGCACACGCGGCAGCAGCTCCGTGATCTGCGGCGGCTCGCCGTCGGCGTAGTGCTCGAACCGCAGCTTGCCGGTGAGCACCATGATCGTCTCGTCCTTGACGCGGTGGTACTGCAGCGACAGCGACTCGCCGGCCTTGATGTGGAGGATCTTGCCGACGTAGCGGTCGGTCTTGGCCCAGATCAGCTCGTGCCCCCAGGGCTTGTCGACGACCTGACTCACGTTACTTCTTCGGCGCGGGCTTCGGCGCCGGCGCCTTGTCAGGCAGGATCTGGCTCGACGCGGTCGGATCCTGGGTCTCGGGCATCTCGACCTTCGGGGTCGCGCCGGGGATCTCTTCGCGGCGGTCGACGCGGCCGTCGTAGTCCTCGTCGTAGAGGATCGCGATCAGGATCGTGTCCTTGTACTGCTCCCACTGGTCGGGATTGTTGTCGCCGTTGCGATCGCGGCGGATGCTCGAGAGCACGCCGCGCGTGTCGTAGAGCTCCTTGACGTCGTAGGTGCCGTCGAAGTTCGTGTCGCGCTCGACCTCGGCCACGTGCGAGGTCTTGGTGTCGAACACCGCGGACATGTCGAATTTGCCGTCGTAGTCGAAGTCGGCGCGCTCGAACAGCGGGTTGCCCTTGCGGTTGTAAGCGACGACCCAGTCCTTGCGGCCATCCCCGTTGAAGTCGACCTGCTTGCAGGTCATGAACTCGATCTTGGTGCCGCCCTCGTCCTCGGTCTTGTACATACGCCACACGTCGGGGCGGTTGTCCTTGTTGAGGTCGTAGGTGACGACGTTCTTGCCGGCCGTCTCGCACAGCGTCGGATCGACCTTGGGGATGCCCTGGTCCGCCGTCGCGGTGTTTTTCGGAGTCGTGGCAGTGCTCTTGCCCTTGCACGCGGCCAGCAGCGCGACCAACACGACCAGATTCGAGAGCTTCGCCATCACGGGAAAGCCTAATCGGGACGCCAAGCTCCCGCAAGCATTGACCCTGTGCATGTCGTCACGTAGGGTCCATCTCCCTTAGGCCTCTCGATGTCGTTTCCTCCCGAGCGGATCCGCAACTTCTCGATCATCGCGCATATCGATCATGGCAAGACGACGCTTGCCGATCGGATCCTCGACGAGTGCGGAGCCGTCACCAAACGCGAGCAGCAGGCACAAATGCTCGACTCGATGGATCTCGAGCGCGAGCGCGGGATCACGATCAAGGCGCAGTCGGTCCAGCTGCACTACAAGGCCGACGACGGGCTGGTTTATCAGTTCCACCTGATCGACACCCCGGGCCACGTCGACTTCCATTACGAAGTGTCTCGCTCGCTCGCTGCCTGCGAAGGCGCGCTGCTTGTCGTCGATGCCGCACAGGGCGTGCAGGCGCAGACGCTGGCAAACCTCTACCTCGCGCTCGACAACAACCTCGAGATCGTCCCGGTCCTCAACCAGATCGATCTGCCGGTCGCGCGGCCCGACGAGATCAAGAAGCAGATCGAGGACCTGATCGGCCTCGACGCGAGCGAAGCCTGCCTGGTGTCGGCGAAGTCTGGCATCGGTATTCACGAGATGGTCGAGGCGATCGTCAAGAAGATCCCACCGCCGGTCGCCGATCGCGAGGCGCCGCTGTCGGCGCTGATCTTCGATAGCTGGTTCGATCAATTCCGCGGCGTCGTGGTGCTCGTGCGCGTGATGACCGGTCGGATCCAGAAGGGTACCAAGCTCCACTTCATGGGAACCGGGCAGACCTACGAGTGCACGATGCTCGCGGTCCGCAAGCCGGCGACGTTCGAGGTCGAGACGATCGAGGCAGGGCAGGTCGGGATCCTCGCCGCATCGATCAAGGACATCGCGCACGCGCGCGTCGGCGACACCGTGACCGACGCCGATCGTCCGTGTAAAGAGGCGCTACCGGGCTTCAAGACCGTCAAACCGATGGTGTTCGCGGGTCTCTTCCCCGTCGACGCTGCCGACTATCAGGACCTCAAGGACGCGCTCGGCAAGCTCGTGCTCAACGACGCCAGCGTCACCTACGAGCCCGAGACTTCATCGGCACTCGGCTTTGGGTTTCGCACCGGCTTTCTCGGTCTGCTCCACATGGAGATCATCCAGGAGCGGCTCGAGCGCGAGTTCAACCTGAACCTCATCACCACTGCGCCGAGCGTGCGCTATCGCGTGCGCATGAACGGCGGCGAGGTCATCGAGCTCGACAACCCAGCGAAGGTCCCCGACCAAGGCAAGTACGAGGCCATCGAGGAGCCGATCATCACCGCGACGGTGCACCTCACGCAGGAGTACGTCGGTCCGATCATGCAGCTGTGCCAGGAGCGGCGCGGCGTGCAGCAGGGCCTGCACTACGACTCGGGTGGCCGCGTTCGTGTGATCTACGAGATGCCGATGGCAGAGGTGGTGTTCGGGTTCTATGATCGCCTCAAGACCATGTCGCGCGGGTACGCGTCCCTCGACTACGAGCCGGCCGGCTATCGCGAAGCCGATCTGATCCGCCTCGATGTGCTCGTCAACGGCGAGCGCGTCGATGCGCTGTCCAACATCTCCCACCGCGACACCGCCTATAACCGCGGCGTCGACCTGTGCACGAAGATGAAGGAAGTCGTGCCGCGGCAGATGTTCGACGTCGCGATCCAGGCCGCGATCGGCACGCGCGTCATCTCTCGCACCACGGTGAAAGCCTCGCGCAAGGACGTCACCGCGAAGTGCTACGGCGGCGACATCACGCGCAAGAAGAAGCTGCTCGAGAAGCAGAAAGAGGGCAAGAAGCGCATGAAGTCGGTAGGCTCGGTCGAGCTCCCGCAAGAAGCGTTTCTCACCATCCTCAAAGTCGACTGATGCGCGCCGCCAGCCTCGATCGCCGAGTCCGCAAGGAAGCCACTCTCCTGGTTCGCGAGGCACGCACGGCGCTCTCGGTCGCGCACGTTCAGAAGAAGAACCTCCGCGGCAAAGGGGGCGACCTGCAGACGGTCACCACCGAAGTCGAGCGTGGGCTGGCCGACACCGACCTCAAGCAGGTCCGCCGCTATCTACCGGTGCTCGACGCGCTCGTCGACGAGCTGGTCAAGCGCCCGCCGAAGTCCACCACGCGCGACTACGTCGAGTCGATCGGCGCGGCGATCCTCATCGCGCTCGCGCTGCGCGCCTTCGTGATCGAGGCGTTCAAGATTCCGTCGAGCTCGATGTATCCGACGCTCGAGATTGGCGATCACATCTTCGTCAACAAGTTCATCTACGGTGTTCGCATCCCGTGGACGAACGTGAAGTTCTTCCAGTTCCGCGCCCCGCATCGCGGCGAGGTGATCGTCTTCAAGTACCCGTGTGCGCCCGAGCGCGACTACATCAAGCGCGTGGTCGCGACCGAGAACGATACCGTCGAGATCCGGTGCAACGTCATCCACATCAACGGCAAGGCCGTGCCGAACAAGATGACCGAGTCGTCGACGTGTCATCACGAGGACTACGAGGAGCGCGAGGCGCGGTGGTTCACGCGCAGCTGTAGCCGCTACCAGGAGACCGTCGACGGCGGCAGCTACGACACCTATCACGATGACGAGCGGCCCAAGCGCGACGCGCTCATCGCGCAGGGCCAGCCGCAGTCCGATCAGCGTGACTTCCCGCTGCGCTCCAAGCCGTTTCCGCCGAGTTGCGAGGACACCGAAGAGGCCATGAAGGCGGGGAACATCCAGCAGGTGAAGGGCCAGATCGTCGAGTCGAAGCCCGAGCAGACTGCCGGTGTCTGCGAGCAGCAGCTTCACTACAAGGTGCCGCCCGGTCACGTGTTCGTGATGGGCGACAACCGCAACAACTCGAACGACTCTCGCGTGTGGGGCGTCGTCCCCGTCGAGAACATCAAGGGCAAGGCCCTGTTCATCTGGCTGTCCTATCGCCACTGGGGCCCGCTCGACTGGAGCGGGATTCGCTGGCCGCGCATCGGCAACTTCGTCCAGTAGCGGCGGCGCGTAGAGCTACTTCTTCTTCTTCGCCGGCTTCTTGGCAGGCGGCGGGGGAGGGGCGGCGAGCTTGGCGAAGCACTTCTCGAGCGCCTGGGCCACTGCGTTCTCGGCGGCGCCGTCCCATGTGAACTCGCGATCCTTGTCGCGGATCTTCATCCCGATCTCCTGCTTCACCGTCGCGCGTCCGTCACCCGTGAAGCCCATCGTGCGGCCCGGGATGGTCTCGCCGAGCACGTGGATGCCGACCGAGACCACAATGCGCTGGGCACCCTTCTTGTCCTCGAGGGGGACGATCTCGATGCTCGCCTCGGTGACCTCGACGGTGACCAGGTAGGCGGCCGCAATGCCCTTCTTGGTGAGGTATTTGCGGAACGGCTGCCCGTTGGCGGCCTCGGGGTTGGCGGGCGCGCCCTCGAGTGCCAGCACCAGCTGAGGATGGTTCTCGAGCGCCTTCTTGAAGACCGCCTCGACCCGGGGTTGAGCCTCCTTGGCGACCTCCGGCTTGACCTCGTCCTTGACCAGAATCTTGGTCAGCTGGAAGTGGTACTTCTTCTTCGGCGCGGCCTCGGCACCGACGGAGGGGAGCAGGCAGACCATCGCGGCGACTGCCAAAATCAGGCTCTTCATCGGGCGCATCATGCCTCAGACGGCACGTGCTACGCTTCCATTCATGGTGAGGCCGCGTTGGCACGACGCGTTGATCGTGTCGGCGATCCTGGGCCTCCTGGCGGTCGGGATCTGGGCGATGTGGTGGGACGATGTACGGAGCCTGTTGAACCTGGGCCCCGGAAGCGGTTCGGCGGTCAATCAGCCTGCTGCACCCAAACCGTCGACCTGATCAAATCGCGCGGACATCCGCCCCTGAACTTGACCGTGGTTCCCGATGCTTAGTACCGTTTCGGTGCGGGAGGGGCAGCGCCCTTTCCTCAGGAGCAAATGTTCACCATCCTCATTCAAGAAAAAGGCGGCGAGCAGCGCCGCATGGTGTTCAACAAGCCTGAGGTCACCATTGGCCGCGTGCAGGGCAATGACATCGTGCTCCCGAAGGGCAATGTCTCGAAGCGCCATGCACGGATCGTCCTCAAGGACGGCAAGTTCATCATCGTTGATCTGAAGAGTACGAACGGCACGTACGTCAACGGTCGCAAGATCACGAGTCCGCTCGTCGTCAAGGACAGCGACAAGATCTACATCGGTGATTTCATCGTCGGTGTCGACGAAGCCGCGGGTGCAGATGATGGTCCGTCGGAGACCACCACGTCTCCGCCGGGCAACGATCGCTTGCCCGCTCGTCCGCCTCCGCCGACCGAAGCAGTCGCGTCGCCGATGGCGATGCCGGGTCCAATGGGCGGACCGATGGGTGGTCCGATGGGTGGTCCGATGGGCGGACCGATGGGCGGACCGATGGGTGGTCCGATGAGCGGACAGATGGGCGCGCAGCCCGAGCCGCAGCCGCCCGCGCCAGCTCCCGTTCCGATTCCAGGTCCCGGCACCCTGCCACCACGCGGTCCGATGGGCGGACCGCCTCGTCCGGCGCCCGGACCTCGAGACCTCGGCCCGAGCCGCGATCTCGGCGCGCCACCGCGCGAGATTCCGCCGCGCGAGCCGCCCGCTCCGCGCGACATGCCGGCGATGGCTCCGCCGCCGTCGGATCTCCGCACGCGTCCGCCCGGTGCTCGACCCGGTGGGACGATGCCTCCGCCGATGGCACCGATGGCACCGATTCCGCCCGTCGCGTCGGTGCCGCCGCTCGCACCGCCGGGTGGCGCGCCAGATCCGCACTTCCCGCCGCCGCCGGGTCGCTTCGGCGATGCGGGTGCTCCGTCACCCACGCCGCCACCGCCGGGCCCGCCGTCGGCAGCGATGCCGGCTGCACCGCCGCCCGTGCTCGCGCCGCCCATGGCCGCGCCGGCCGCACCCGCGGTCGTCGTGCCGATCCAGAACAAGAGCAACTCGCGTCCGCAAGCAGCACCCGCGGCTGCAGCGGCTGCTGCACCGGCCAAGCGCGTGGCCGCGCGTCCGCTGTCGGCGGGCGCCAAGCGTGGCGTCACGCTCGAGCCGCTCGATCAGAAGATCGTGAAGATGCTCGACCTGCAGTCGAACATCCTCGAGCGCCTCCGCGCGAAGCTCGATCTCGACAAGGTGCCGATGGAGCGCCTGCACGAGGAAGAGCTGTGGCAGAAGGCCGAGCGCGCGACGATCGATCTGGTCGAGACGCTCGAGACCAGCGGCGAGCTGCCGAAGTACATCGACCAGGACGCGCTCATCAAGGAGACGCTCAACGAGGCGCTCGCCCTTGGTCCGCTCGAGGATCTGTTCGCCGATGAAGGTATCGACGAGATCCTGATCGACCGTCGCGACCGCGTCGTCGTCGGAAAGAACGGCCAGCTGCGCGGTTCGGGTAAGGCGTTCTCCTCGGACGACGTGTTCGAGCGCGTCGTGAAGCGCCTGGTCCACGAGGCCGGCGCGGTGATCGACGAGACCCGTCCCGTGGTCGACCTGCGCATGCGCGACGGCACACGGCTCACCGCTGCGGTGGCCCCGGTGGCTGCGCGCGGTGCGTGCCTGGTGCTCAAGAAGCCGGCGATCAATGCGCCGACGCTGCAAGAGCTCGTCAGCCAGGGCTCGCTGTCTGGCGGCATGGCCGACTTCCTGTCGACCTGCGTCGCGGCTCGCCGCAACATCCTCGTGTGTGGTGGCCCGGCCTCGGGCAAGACCACCCTCGTCGCGGCACTCGCCGCATCGGCGCCGGCCGGTGAGCGCGTCGTCTCGATCGAGGATGTCTCGGAGCTCGCGATCGCGCGTGACGAGTGGGTCCAGCTCGAGACTCGCCCCGCCAACGCGAAGTCGCCCGAGATCGACATGTGCCAGCTGCTCGATACCGCGCTGCGCCTGATGCCCGATCGCCTGGTGATCGGTGAGGTACGTGGTCGCGAAGCACTGCGGGTCGTGCAGGCGCTCAACTCCTCCGTCGACGGCGCGATCGTCGCGATGACGGGCGAGGGCGCCAACGCCACGCTGCATCGACTGGCCACGCTCGCCCGCGCGACGCAGCCGGTCGGTTCAGACGCCGCACTCCGCGAGCTCGTCGCGTCCTCGTTCGAGATCGTCGTGTATGTCGGCCGCGGCACCGACGGTGCGCTCAAGGTCCACTCGATCGAAGAGATCAGCAGCGTGTCCGAGACGCAGTTCGATACCGAGGCTGTGTTCATGCACAAGGACGGGACGTTCAGCGCGACCGGCAAGGTCCCGCGGTTCTACGGCGAGCTCGAAGCACGCGGCATCCCGGCTGACCAAGCCGTCTTCCGTTGAGCTAGCGCATCAGCCGGCGTCGACCTTGCGTGCGAGCTCGAGAACCTCGAGGTCGCGGGGCCACACCGCACGAAGCAGCTCGAGCAACCC
>JBBQFU010000181.1:0-18836 GCA_038322185.1 Haliangiales bacterium | reverse complement strand
GTACCGGCTGCTGAGCATCAAGCTCGTGCGCCGGCGCGTGCTGCCCGTCGCTGTCTGATCGCTACAGCGGCGGCGGCGCGGCCAGGCACGTCTCGAGGCGATCATCCGTGGTCCACCCGCACTTGCCGTCCGCCTGCACTTTGCACTCGGCGTCCCGATAGCAGGCGTACTCGGGCTTCATCTCGCAGGTCGTCATCATGTCGTTGCCGGGCTCGGTGCAGACCGAGCCACTGCAGCCGCCCTTGACGCAGGCGCCGCCTGCCCCGGTGGCGGGCCCCGACGGAGATCCCGAGCCAGCGGGCTCGACCGGGTCCGAGCTCTTCGAACCGCAGGCGATCAGGAGGGCAACAAGTGTGAGTCGCTTCATGGCAGCGACTGTAGCCTTCCGTTACCTGCGGCGGCGGCGGCGAGCGACGAAGCCGAGCGTGAGGACAGAGAGAGCAATGGGGGCAACCGGGCTGCCACCGCCGGTGCTGCAGCCGCAGCCCGGGTCTTCCACGCCGCAATCCGACGGGCACGTGTCGCCGTTCTCGGAGTTGCCGTCATCGCAGGTCTCGCCCTCGTCGACATTGTGGTTACCGCACGTGTTGCTCGGCGGGCCGGCCATCACGAGGCAGACATCGTCGACGTTCCAGCCGGCGTACGAGAGGCCCTCGTCGGACTTGAGCTCGAACTTGAGCTTGATCTTGCCGGTCGCGGCCTGCGCCGAGACGTCGACATCGTGGAACCGCCACTCCTTGTCGGTGTGCGCGAGCCCTTCGCTGTTCGTGTTCGGGCTGGTGAAGTTGGTCCACACGACCTGATCGTTCGCGCTGATCGTCGCGGGGTCATAGGCGCCATCTTCAGTGCCGAGCCAGCGGTAGTACTGCAGGCGCACGTTCGTGTTGCCCTGCAGATCGATCTCGGGCGACTCCGCCCACTGGGTCTGGCGGCTGCGATACTGGCCGTCGCTGTCGGTGCCGAGATCGATGCCGAGCACGTTGGTGCCCGAGTGCGCGACCTTGGGATCGCCGCCGATGCCGAGCGGCGCACCGACCTCCCACTCCATGCGGGTCGTGTTCGTGCCGTGGAACGTCCACGCGCCCTGGCCGTCCTCGAAGTCGGCGCACCACAGCGTCTCGACGTTACCGACGTAGAACTGATAGAGCGGATCGCCCGGGTTCTGCGGGTACGTGACCTTGGTGCCGTTGGAGAGCTCGAGGTTCACGCTGTAGCGAACGACCGTGCCATCGGGCTGGGTCGCGATGTTCGCGCTCCAGAAGTTCGGATCATCGACGCTGCCGGCCATCGGGATCGTGGTCTCGGCACCGCCTTCGACCTTCCAGGTCATCGCGCCCGACACGATCGTCGTCGGCTCGCACTCGAGCGCGAGCTCGCGCGGGTTGGTGACCACGCCGATGCGGAAGCCGTCGCGGCGCGGTGCTTCGAGACCGAGCGACACGGCCGGGTCTGCGAGACCGTGCGCGCCAAACACGCTGTCGATGATGCAGGTGTTGGGCGTGCCGTTCGACAGATCGCCATCGTCGTCGTCGGTCACGAGCGCCGCGGCGTAGCTCGTCGGGATGTCCGCCGCGCGCTGCATGATGCCGTAGAACAGCTTGAGGAAGATCGCGTAGCCGGCGTCCTTGCCGTGACGCTCCTCGAGAGCAACCCGGAGATCCCACAGCGTGCCGCCGATGATCTCGCCGTCGACGTGCACCTCGCCGGTGACGTCGTCGGGCCAGCGCAGGTCTCGGCTCGGGTTCAGGTGGCGCAGGGGTGAGGACGTCTTGAAGAAGCCGCGGCCCATCGCCGGGTCACCGGTGATCGCCTGCGCGAGGGTGTCGGAGAGGCCTTCGCTGAGCGCGCCTTCCCACTCGCCCTCGCCCGGGATGACCGAGTGGTCGTGCAGCGAGTGACCGAACTCGTGATAGACGACGTCGACGAGGCGGCCGGTGTTCTCGCAGTTCGCGCCACCGGAGCCAGAGCCGCTCGTCGCCTTGAAGAAGTGAATCGCGTTGCCGGTGGAGAACGCGTTGCACGTCTCCTGCTCGTTCACGACCACCGGGATCTGCGAATTGAGCCACGCGAGCTCGGGATTCAGCCTGGTCTTCGCGAACTCCTTCGCGTTGCTCGCCGCGACGAATGCCGTCAGTTGCGAATCGCCGTACTCCTCGGTCGCCTTGCTCCACGTGACGGTGCCATCGGGTGCGAGTGTCAGTGGCTCCGCCGCGAGCGCGCCGGCCTTGTTCGTGATCTTGACGAGCGGCCCCGTCAGGCCGGGCGTCACGGTGCCAGGGGTCTCGGTCGCCCACGACACCAGGCCGTCGACGCCGCTCATCGCCAGGATGCCGTCGATGAGGTGGTTCGCCTGCGGCGCCGGCTTGGCGCTGCGCGTACCGCCCGGATAGCGATCCGGCGTGTCGTACAGGATCTTGCCGCTCGCGAAGTACGTGGTGGTCCTGCGCGCGACCGGGCTGAGGTCGTTCGCGTCGATGTACACGTTCCAGCTGCCAGCGCCTTCGCTGGCGATCGCCTCGACGGTCTCGGCGACGCGATACTCGATGTCGATGCGCGCGCCGTTGCCGCGGGCGTGCACGACCGGCATCACGACGCGATTGCCGTGCGCCTTGATGTCGACCTTGAAACCGTCGGCAGCGAGCCAGCTGCGCGCGGAGGACGCGATCACGTCGACGGGACGTGTGCTCGACGGCATGCGCGCATGGACGTGCGGCAGCGCGGTCGAGCTGATCATCGTGAGCTTGTTGTGGCCGAACGTGAACGCGACGGCGCCGCCGATCACGTCGAGTCCGCTCCAGCGCTGCGCGAACGAGACCGTGCGCAGGCCGGCGCGATCGACGACGTTGGCGAGCACGACGAAATCAGTGAGCGCGGCGCCCGGTGCGAGCAGCGCGAGGTGCGCGGCCAGCTGCTGGCGCGCGAACGCTTCGGCGGCGATGGGATCGCTCGTCGTGTTGGGAGCGGCGAGCGCAGGTCCCCACAGGCGAACCGGCACGTCGGTGTCGCGATCCCACATCACGCGCCAGTTCGCCGGCAACGTGGCGAGCTTGCCCGCCGGGGCCTGCCACGCGACATCGCGGTGCGAGCGCGGCTCGTGGCTCGGCGTGACGACCTGATTCTCGGCGCCCTTGAACGGGGCAAATCCGGCGGACAATGTGGCGGCAATCGCGAGGGTACGAAAACGCATGGAGCCTCCCCTTGAAGCAGGCGCATCAAACACGAGGCGAACGAATCCGCCAACGAGCGGGGCATGCCAGGTGCTGTCTGTCGTGAGGCGGCCGGGTCACACGCGTGCGAGGCCCCCGCGCCTCAGAGAACACGGCGCGCTGCGTCGATATCCAGCCGAATTTGCGCCAGTAACGCCTCGACGCCGTCGTATCTGGCCTCATCCCGCAGATGGGCCGCGAATGCGGTTCTGACGCGCTTGTCGTAGTAGTCGCCGCCGCCGTCGAGAACATGGACCTCGAGGACCAGGCCGCCGGACTCGACGAAGGTCGGGTTTGTTCCGAGGCTGGCGACCGCCGGGAGGGCCGGACCGCCCTCGACGCTGAGGGTCACCGCGTAGATCCCGGGGCGGACCAGGAGGTCCGAGTCGGGGCGGATATTGGCGGTCGGGATGCCGATCGTCCGGCCGCGCTTGGCGCCATGGACCACCACCCCGTCGATGTCCCAGCGGCGGCCGAGCAAGCGGTTCGCCTCGGTCAGCTCGCCCTCGCGCAGATGCTCGCGGATGCGGGTCGACGACGCGATCTCGCCGTCCGCTTCGACCGCCGAGATCACGGCGACCTCGACGCCGGCCAGCCCGCACTGCGCGCGCATCGTATCGACGGTACCGGCTCGGCCCGCGCCGTAGCAGAAGTCGTAGCCGACCACGACCGCGCGAGCTTGCAGTGCACGCAGCAGGATCGCATCGACGAACACGTGCGGCGTGCGTGCCGCGAGATCGCGCGTGAACGGCTCGACCACCACCGCGTCGGCACCGGCTTCGCCGAGGAGCTCGAGCCGGCGCGCAAGCGAGCACACCGCGGGGGGGGGCTTGCCGGCGAACAGTGACGACGGATGTGGATCGAACGTGAGCGCGACCGTGCGAGCACCGTGTGCCGCGGCGAGCTCGCGCGCGCGAGCGATCAGCGCGCGATGACCGGTGTGCACGCCATCGAAGTTACCGATCGCGATGACGGCACCATCGGCCCAGGCCGGTGCGCGCTCGTGCCCGCGGATGACATCCACGCGGCGAATCTAGCACCCGGCGATTACCAGATGGCGTCGGCGAGCGTCCACACCGGCGCGACGACGAGCATCACGCCGACGGCGGCTCCGACGAAGGCTTGGCCGACGGGCCAGCGGATCATCGCCGCGAACCGCGCGATCCCAACTCCCGCGCCGAGCGCCGCGCAGACGACCGTTGCGCCGCCGGTCACGCCAGTCGCGAGATCGATCGCGAGTGCACCACCCGCGACACCGACGACACTGGCGCCCTGGATGCGGCCGCGTGCCGCGCAGGTCCCGAGGCCGGCGAGCGCGACGACGGCGGTCACCGGGCCGAGCAGATCGCCGAGCGAGCCGAGCATCGCGAGTGGTTCGGCGATGCCGGCACCGCGTGCGGCCCAGTGCGACCACAACGACGCGAGCAGATCGCTGCGCGTGTGAAGCGTGGCGGTGATCGCAGCGAGCGCCACCACGAGCACGCCTGCGGCCGGGATGAGCAGCGCCCAGCGCGGCTGCGGCCACGGGCCGGTCACGTAGCGAACGCCGGTGACCACGAACAGCGGCGCGAAGGCCGGATCGACAACCATCGCGACGAGTGCAGCGCCGAGCGCCGGCCACGGCGACGGGTTCGTCGGCAGCGGGCGCACGAGCTCGGCGATCGCGAACATGCCGGCGGCGCATGCGAGGGATGCACGCGCGACTTCGAGCTGCGGAAGCTCGAGCATCGCGAGCACGCCGAGGAGCGAGGCTGCGGAGGCTGCGACGGCGGCAGCGATCGACGGACCGGTGAACCCGCGCACCGCCGCCGTGATCGCCGCACCGAGCGCCCCGAGCGCGAGCGCCGTGGGGGGCGAATGACGCGCGGCCAACCCGAGCGCCGCCGCCGCGATCGCGAGGGCAGGAATGACCAGCCACGTCTTGGCGCGAACCACGGATCGACGCTACGGGCGCGCGCCGTACGGGGCAAAAAAACCGGCCTTAGATCTCGATCTTTGCGGTGCGTGCCACGAGCCACGCGAACAGCAGGCCGGGAATTGCGAGCGCGACCGTGACACCGAAGAAGCCAGGCCAGCCCCACGCGACCACGACATCGTCTGCGAGGACGCCGAACACGCGCTGGCCGACCGACGACAACGACGTGAGCAGCGCGAACTGGGTCGCGCTCACCGCGGCGGTCGTCGCGCCCATCAACACCGCGAGGAAGGCGGTCGTCGCGAGTGCGGTCGTCACGTGATCGACGAGCACCGCGCTGCAGAACACGACGTAGTCCGGGCCGACCACCGCGAGCAGGATATATAGGAGGTTCGTTAAGGCGGCGAGCGCAGCGAACGGTACGAGCAAGCGGCGCGCGCCGTGACGCGAGACCAGCGTGCCGGCCGCGATCCCGCCGACCAGCGTGCCGGCGAAGCCGAGCGCCTTGTTGACGATGCCGATGTCCGTCGACGAGAAGCCGACGCCCTTCTTGAGAAACGGGATGATCAGCGCCTGCGCGAAGTAATCGCCGAAGCGATACAGCGCCGCGAGGCCGAGGATGAGCCCGAGCGTCGGCCAGCCGAGCCGGCGCTTGAGCTCGATGAACGGGAGCACGATCGAGGCGGCGAGGCTCCTCGGCGCGCCGGTCGTGACGGCGGGCTCCTCGGCCATGAGCGTGGCGAGCACACCGACGATCATCAGCGCGGCCATGCCGCCGTAGATCACGCGCCACGGCAGGTGATCGGAGAGCACGAGGGCGAGCGTGCCGGTGAGGAGCAGCGCGGTGCGGTAGCCGAGAACATAGGCTGCCGAGCCGGCGGCGCGCTCCGAGGGAGCGAGCACGTCGGCCTTGTACGCGTCGATGATCACGTCCTGCGATGCGGAGAGAAACGCGACGACGACGGCGAGGGTGCCGAGCATCACCGGCTCGCTCAGCGGATCGACCGCGCCCATCGCAGCGATCGCGAGTGCGAGCAGGAGCTGCAACGCGAGGCACCAGCCGCGGCGCCGGCCCAGGAACGGAAGCTTGTAGCGATCGAGCAGCGGCGCCCACGCGAACTTGAACGTGTAGGCCAGGCCCACCGCCGACAGATCCGCGATCCGGCCGAGCTGGACGCCCGCGTCGACCATCCAGGCCTGCAGGGTCTGGCCGGTCAATAGCAGCGGCAGACCGCTCGAAAAGCCGAGCAGAAACAGCACGAGCATCTTTCGCGACCGAAAGACGTCGAAGACACCCGATTTCGGCGTTTCTCCCAGAGCGCCGAATGTGCCATGCGGCCAGCGCGCAGGCTAAAATCGCGCCGAGCGCGTGGAGTTATCGACCAAACGAGCCAGGCTCGCGGCAGTGTTGCGCTGGCTCGCCCCGAGCGCAGCCGCGGCTGCGGGCGGTGCCTTGCTGGCGGGTGTCGTCGAGGGCCTCGGCATGAGCACGGGGCTCGGCATCACGGCAGCAGCCGGGTTCGTCGTGCTCGTGACGCTGCCGATCCTGTTCGTGGCGAGCATCCTCGTGCGCGGGCTGTGGGCGGCGTGGCGGCCCAAGGACTTCGCGCTCGTCGAGCCCGACGGGTCGGCGCCGCGGCTCGCCGCGTGGGCAGCCGTGCTGTGGCTGTCCGGGCTCGGGTTGTCGTGGGCGATGTTCCAGGGCACGTGGCTGCTCGCGAGCGTCACCGCATTCAAGCCAGTGTCGCTGTCGTTTCTCGAGCCCGTGCTCGCGGTGACCGCAGTCCTCGTGCTCGCGGCCGTGTCGTGGCCGCTCGTGCGCGGGCTGACGTGGATCTATCGCAAGGTCGATGCGCGCTGGCGCAAGCACGTGTCGTGGTCGATCGTGACGCCGCGCGCGATCGCGATCAGCGTGATCGTGAAGACGCTCGTCGTGGGCTACCTGTTGTGGCGCCTCCTCGTGAAGCCCAAGCTCGGCTCGCTCGATCTGTCGCTGCTCCATGTTCCGCTCGCGGCACTCGCCGGCACACTCGGGACGCACGTCATCTGGTCGTGGCTCGGTCCGCGCGCGCGGCGCCCTGCCCTCGCACTCGTCATGGCCGCCGCGATCGCGATGCTCGGCTGCGCGGTGTTCGCATGGCGCACGCGGCCCTCGCTCACTCTCGCGATCTGGGGCGAGCGGCCGCTGGCGGGTCTCGCGATCGACAAGCTCCTCGATATCGACACGATTCGCGCGCGCATGTCGCTCGCCGAGTTCCGGCCTGACGCGAAGCCGGGCTCGCAGCATCCCGACATCGTGCTCATCACGATCGACACCGTGCGTGCCGATCACACGCCGCCCTATGGGGGGCAGGCCGAGATGCCGCTGCTGCGCGAGCTCGCGGCGCGTGGTGCGGTGTTCGAGTGGGCGTACTCCCCATCCAACGTCACGCGGCGCTCGATCCCGTCGATGGTGACCGGGCTGCGGCCCAATCGCGTGCGCGGCCGCGTGGTCGGCTGGGCCTTGCGCATCGATCCGCGTCACGTGCTCGTCGCCGAGCGTCTGCTCGCCGGCGGCTACGAGACCGCGGGCTTCGTGTGTTGCAACGGATTCTGGGGCGAGAGCTTCCGCACCGGTCTGCAGCGCGGCCTGCAGCACCTCGAGATCGAGCCCAACGGCATGAAGCTCGCGAAGCAGGCCCGGGCCTGGCTCGCGGCGCGAGAGAATCAGCCGAACCGCAAGCCGCTGTTTCTGTGGATGCACCTGCTCGAGCCGCACAACTGGCAGGCCGGCTCGGGCGTGCCGGCCAACGACGACGAGAGGCGGCGGTTCTACGATCGTTCGCTCACCAATGCCGACGCGATGATGGTCGAGCTGATGTCCGCGTTCTCGCATCGCACGCCGGAGACCGTGCCCATCACGATCGTCACCGCGGATCACGGTGAGGCGCTCGGCGATCACGGCCAGCCGTATCACTCGACCGATCTCTACAACTCGCAGATCCACGTGCCGTTCGTGATCGCGGGTCCCGGCATCCGCCCGACGCGGATCCCCGAGACCGTCAGCCTGACCGATCTCACCCCGACGCTCCTCGAGCTCGCGGGCTTCACGGTGCCGGCGACCCCCGCGATGGATGGCCGCTCGGTCGCCGACCTCGCCACCGGCCGCCGCGCACCCGACCCCAACGGTGGCGTCGCCTTCGCCGCGATGATCAAGGATCGCAGCAACCCCGGCGGACTCACCGCGGTCGTGCGCGGTCCGTGGAAGCTCATCGAGGGAAACGGTCCCCATCGCGAGCTCTACAACATCCTCAAAGATCCGCAGGAGCGGAACAACGTGATCTTGTCGCGCGTCGCGATCCTCGAGGAGCTGACGGCGCTGCTCGCTCGCTTCCGAGCCGACGGCGACCGATCACCGTTCGAGTGATGCCAGGCCTTAGCTGAGGCGCGCGAACTCGGTCTGCGCAAGCAGGTACGTCAGGCGCAGCAAGTTGGTCCGGGCTTCCGGCGACCGCACGCGCGCCGCGAGATCGCCGAGCCGCGTGCGACCGTCGAGCAGCGAGTAGACGCGGAGCACCGCCTCGCCGAGACCGAACTGCGCGAGCTCACCATCCTGCACCGGCTCGCGCGACACGAACTGATGGCGGTTGGTCTCGAGCCACTCGTCGATCAGCGGCTCACCGATCTGCGCGGCACCGGCACCGATCACGCGGAAGGCGTCGAGGTGCAGCGAGCGGGACTTGTATGGATTGTTGTGGCGCGGCGTCCACGTGTAGCGGCCCTTCTGCCACGAGAAGGCCTCCATCAGCTTCGCCGCGACCTGCTTGGCGAGGAGCCGGTAGGCCTCGAGCGGATCGAGGAGATCGAGACCGACGAGGGTGTCGGCAAGGCGGCCACCGAAGTGATGCATCACGGAGACCGCGCGCTGCAGCGCCTGCGGCGACAGGGCCTTCTGCTCGAGGAGGAAGTTGCCGAGCCGCTCCTTCTCGACGTTCGAGTTCACGAACTGCGGCTGGCCCTCGGAGAAGTAGGCCTCCTTGAGCACACCGGCGCGGCCTTCGAGAGCGAGCATGCCGGTGCCCTTGGTCTTCGCGAGCCGGTAGACCACGCGGAGCACGGATTGCTCGCGCAGGTCACCGACCTCGCGCGGCCCGCTCGATTGCTCGGCGGGAATCTCCGGCATCACGTCATCGTCAGAGACGGTGATCGATGCGCTTTGATCATTGTCGAGATCGATCGTGCCGTCACCGGCGATGAACTCGGCGCGCGCTTGCGCTGCCTCGGCCTCGGCGGCCGCCATGCTCATGCGGGTGCTCGGACCCGACATGCCCGAGACCTCGGCCTCCTCGTAATCCGGCTGCTGCGTGTCGCGCTCAAGGTCGGCGGTCGGCGAGTTGATCACGCGGCCGAGCAGCGTGGCGAGATCACGGTTGGTGACCCGCGTGGTGCGGCGGATCCACTCGTCGAGCGCATCGCGGAACTGCGCAGCGGTCTGCCAGCGATCCTCGGGACGCCGCTGCAGCGCGCGCACGGTGAGCACGCGCAGCTCGACCGGGAACTCACTCGCGTACTTGTGCAGGCGATCGAGGCGCGCGTCGCGCACCATGAGCAGGATGTCGAGGTCGTTGATCGACGTGAACAGGCGGCGCGCCATCACCATCTCGGCGAGCAAGATGCCGATCGCGAACAGATCGCTGCGCTGATCGACATCGGCGCCCGAGACTTGCTCCGGGCTCATGTAGCCGTACTTGCCCTTGAGCGTGCCGGTCTCGGTCTTGTGCCTGCGCTCGGCGGCGCGCGCGATGCCGAAGTCGGTGAGCTTCACGTCGCCGCGCCACGACAGGAGGACGTTGCCGGGCGAGATATCGCGGTGAACGATCTGAAGCGGCCGGCCCTGGACGTCGAGCGCGTTGTGCGCGTAATCGAGCGCGTCGAGCACGTCACGTGCGATCAGCGCCGCGAGATCGGGCGACAGGCGGACCTGCGCACGCGCGCACTCGCGAAGCAGCGCGAGCACGTCGAGACCATCGACGTACTGCATCGCGATGTACGGGGTGTCGGCATCGGTGCCGAGCTCGTAGACGCCCACGATGTTGCGATGATCGAGCTGCGCGGTGATGCGCGCTTCGTCGATGAACATCTCGACGAACGACTTGTCGGTCGCCAGGTGCGGCAGGATCTTCTTGATCGCGACCAGCTTCTCGAAGCCGTGCTCGCCTTGGAGCTGGGCCTTGAACAGCTCGGCCATGCCGCCCACCGCCACGCGATCGAGGATTTGGTATTTCCCGATCTGCTTGGGGGTGCCGCTCACGAGCCCGCATGATAGCACCGGTGTCAGTTTGGCAGGACCGGCCGGGCCGTCCTCGTCGACGTGGCGCGCACCTCGGCGCGTGGCGCCAATCCACGCCGTTGCGCGCTGGCACGCCGGGTGGATAACCCCGTGGCGGAGGTCAGCGATGGGTGGCAACACAGTGTCTCGGATTCTCGCTGGCCTCGTTCGTCGGACCTGGCTCGTCGGCGTGATGACCGTGCTCGTGTGTGCAGCGTTCACTGCTCGCGCGGTCGCCGCCCTCGTGGAGGCGCGTTACCTCGAACCATCGGCCACCGCTCCTCCTCGCGGCCCGCTGCTCGTGGCTGCGCCTGTCATCACGCCCGCACCGGATGCGTCAGCGCTCGTCACGCGGAACATGTTCTGCTCGACGTGCGGTCCCGCGCCGGCGCTCGGCGGGTCAGGCCCGGCGGACTCGTTCGAGCCTGCCGCCGAGCTGATCGCGACCGCGGTCGGCACCGCGACGTTCGCGACGGTACGGGTGCCCGCGACCGAGGTCCAGGGCGACTGGGAGGTCGGCGACATGATCCCCGGCATCGGCACGGTCGATCGCATTGGCTTCGCGTCGATCGATCTGCGCGACGCGCAGGGACGCATCGGCACGCTCTCTCTCCTGCCCTCGGCCCCCAGTGCTGGCGGCCGCAGTGATGTCGGTGCGGCAACACCTGACCCTGCGGCCGCCAACCCGTATGCCGATCGCATTCGCAAGATCGACGACACCACGTTCGAGGTCGAGCGCAGCGTCGTGCGCGACCTCGTGAGCGGCTCGATGCAGAGCGCCGGTGCGCGCGTGCTGCCGATCAACAAGGACGGCAAGCTCGACGGCCTGCGCCTGCTCGGCGTGAAGCCGGGTGGCCTCGCGAGCAGCCTCGGCCTGCTCAATAGCGACGTGCTGCAGGGCGTGAACAACACCAAGATCGAGTCGGCCAACACGCTGCTCGAGCTCTACGCGCAGCTCGAGACGCTCGGCGTCGTCGAGCTCGCCGGCACGCGCAAGGGCAAGCCGCTCACGCTGACGTTGCGCCTGCGTTAGCGGAGGGCGCAGACCGGGAATGAGGCACTCGCTGTGCGGGCGCCAAGAATCGTGGACGTGCACGTGCACGTGACACGTGACACGTGACACGTGCACGATTCAGAAGACGTCGCTAGCGCGTGAGCTCGACGATGCGCGCCGGCAGCGTCGCGTAGGCGATCGCGCGCACCGTCGCGGGCCAGCGCTCGTGCTTGCCGAGCATCCCGGCGAGCAGCTGCTCGGCATCGGCACGCGCTGCACGTGTGCGCATGATGCGCCGCCACACGCGCACTTCCATGCCCCACCGCCAGCTCGGCCGATCGGCGAGCTCACCGACCCGCCGCACGGTGCTCTTCTCGTGGCGATGAAAGTCGAGCGGATCGTCCTCGCGCAGCATGCGTGGCGGCAGTGCACCGCCGCCGGTCTCGACGAGCTTGTCGAGATCCGTGCGCACCGCCGCCGCCGCGAACAGATCGACCATGCGCACCCAGCCACTCGCGAAGCGCTGCTCGTCGATCGACATCGCGCTGAACGCGACGTCGTGGTTGGCAACGGCGAGCGTGATGCTCGCGAGGTGCGCGGCCCACACCAGCACGCGCGCGTTGTCATGATCGGCATCGGGATCGACGAGCGCGCGGATCGCCGCGTGCCACGCTGGCATCACCGCGTCGTAGCCGTGCACCGTGACCGGCAGCTGCGGTACCAGCTCGAGCTGCATCGCCGCGACATACGGCACCACGCTGAGCGCGTAGTTGCACGCGCCCCACCAGCTGCCGTCGGCGATCGCGTGGCCCGCGCTACCGAGCCGCCCGCTGCGCTGTTGCCAGGCGAGCTGCGAGGCATAGCCCCAGAACGGGGACAGCTCGTCGTGCCGGCCAAACCGGCCATGCGGGTTCAGCCGCTCGATCAGGTGGCGATACATCGACATGCGAACCCGCGCATCCATCGGATCCGCCCGCACCACGTCCACCGGATCGACGAGGCTCGCCCAGGCATCGCCGAACGGCATCCGCGCGAGCCGCGCAGAATCGGGGCGACCTGGCTCGAACGACATGGGCCCTAGAATAGCTCGTCGACGCGAGGCGTTGGTTTCTTGCCGCCATGCAGTTGGCCGACGAGAATCGGCTGATGCCTGATGACGCTCCCGCTCGGCGCCGCTTCGGTGGTGCGCTCGCGGTCGCAGCGGGCATCTTCCTGTCCCGCATCGCGGGGTTGGTCCGGGAGCGCGTGCTCGCGCACTACCTCGGGCTGTCGGTCGCGGCCGATGCATTTCGTGCGGCACTACGCATCCCGAATTTCCTGCAGAACCTCCTCGGCGAGGGCGTGCTGTCGGCGTCGTTCATCCCGGTGTACTCGCGCCTGCTCGCCGAGGGGCGCCCCGAGGATGCGCGTCGGGTCGCCCGCGCCGTCGGTACGCTGCTCGGCCTGGTCGCTGCGATCATCTGCCTTGCGGGCGTGCTCGCCGCGCGGCCGCTCGTCGACGCGCTCGCACCAGGTTTCACCGGCGAAGGCCGCGAGCTCACGATCACGCTCGTTCGCATCCTGTTCCCTGGCACCGCGCTACTCGTGCTGTCGGCGTGGTGCCTCGGCGTGCTCAACAGCCATCGCAAGTTCTTCCTCAGCTACGTGTCGCCGGTGCTGTGGAATGCCGCGTTGATCATCGCGGCCGTGGTCGCCGGTTCGCGCAGCGACGACTCGGTCGCGATCTGGGTGTCGTGGGGCGCAGTCGCCGGGTCGGCGGCGCAGTTCCTCGTGCAGCTCCCCGCGGTGATCGTGCTGCTGCGCGGCCTGCGTCCCTCGCTCGCCGTCCGCGATCCCGGCGTGAAGCAGACGCTGTCGGCGTTCGTCCCGGTCCTGCTCGGCCGCGGCAGCGTGCAGGTCTCCGCGTTCATCGATCAGATCCTCGCGAGCTTCCTGGGCCTCGGAATCGTCGCTGCGATCGCGACCGCGCAGGTCCTCTACTTGCTTCCGGTCTCGCTGTTCGGCATGGCGATCTCGGCCGCCGAGCTCCCCGAGATGTCGAGCGCGACCGGCGACGCAGCTGCTCGATCCCAGCATCTCCAGAAGCGCCTCGCCAGCGCGCTGCGCCGCGTGACGTTCTTCGTGGTGCCGTCGGCCGTCGCGTTCGTCGCGATCGGCGGCTCGATCGTCGCGCTGCTGTTCCAGACCGGCCGGTTCTCCGCGCGCGACACCGAGATCGTGTGGCTCATCCTCGCCGGCAGCTCGCTCGGCCTCGTGCCCGGCACGCAGTCGCGCCTGCTCGGCTCGGCGTTCTACGCGCTCGGCGATACCAAGTCTCCGTTCAAGGCGTCATTGATCCGCGTCGCCCTGAGCGCCAGCCTCGGCTATCTGTTCGCGCTGCCGCTGCGCGAGCACTTCGGCTACAGCCCCGCGTGGGGCGCGTTCGCGCTGACCGCCGCATCGGCAGCATCGTCGTGGATCGAGAACGCGCTACTCAAGCACTGGCTCTCGCAGCGCATCGGTCGTGTCCCGGTGCCGACGAAGTTCATCCTCGGCGCCACCGGCGCGGCCCTGCTCGCGGGGGCCGCGGGCTTCGCAGCCGCGTACCTCGTCGGCGATCGCCTCGCCCCGTACACGGCCGTGGTCACCGTGCCGGTGTTCGGCGCGGTCTACCTCGGGATCATGGTCGTCGCGCGCGTCCCGGAGACGCGCGCGATCAACCGGATCCTCCGTCGACGCTGACTACTTCACGCCTAGCGTTGGCCGAGTGCGCGATCCATGCGCTGCAGGGTCTCGCGTGCCACGGCCGCGTTCACGCCAGGGACGATGCCGAACCCTTCGAGGCAGTTGCTCGCACGGAACACCCACGCTTCGAATGTGTCGGTGCGGCGCCACTCGTCGAGCTTGGCGCGCTCGCCGTAGCAGATGTACGCCGAGTTCATGTCGCCACCGTGCGCGGTCAGCCAGAACCCGTCCCAGCGTGTGAAGTAGCCGAGCTTGCACTGGCTCTCGAGCCAGCCGGGAGTCTCCATCCACAGGCTCTTGGCCTCGGTCTCGCGGCCAATGATCGGACGGTTTGCACCAATGAACAGCACAGCCTTCTCGTTCGACATGATCACTCCTGATGTTGATGTTGCGGCGCGACCATGCCGCCGTCGCTGCAACCCTTCAACCGGGAGCGGATGAGGAAGAATACTGATTTATTCGACGGGCAATGCGTACGCGGCAGTGACCGCGCGCTGCACGAGATAGCTCATCGAGCGATCCTCGGAGCGAGCGCGATCCTTGATGTCCGCCCAGATATCGACGGGCAGATACAGCGAATGCATCCGGCGCGGCCCCTGCGCCACGCGGAATCCCGGCGGCGTCTCGTTGGCCGCAGCATTCCACGCATCCTGCACGACCGCGGACAGCGAGTCCGCACGCCGCGCGACCGTGCTCTGGATCGTGCGAAGCATCGACTCCGGGAACGCGAGCGGTGTGAGCACGATCGTCACGCCCGCCTCGTGAAAGTCCTCGGCCGTGAGCTCGTCGGGAAACATTCCCGACTCGTCGAACTCTCCGCCGTCGCACAGCTCGCCGTCCTCGATGTGCCAGGTGTACCCGTGATCGTCGTCGACAGCGCGCATGCACAGCGAGCGGCCCGGCAGCGCAGCCGCCGCCGCGAGCAGCGCCTCGCCAGCGGTGTGCAGCGTGTGCGACTTGCGATCGGCCTGCAGCAGCGCTTCGTGCTGGCGCACGACGAGTCGCTCGTCCGAGCTCAGCGCGTGCCAGCCCCAGTCGATCTCGACATCGTGCAGAAAGCTCGGCATGCGCGGAGCATGCATCACCAGGGGGCTGGTTTGTAGTCTTTGAGGAACAAGCCCCACAGGTTGTTACCTGTATTCACGCCATCGAAGATCGGATCGACGATCCGGGCCGCGCCATCGACGATGTCGAGCGGCGGGTGGAAGTTGTGGATCGCTTGCTTCCGCACCGCGTGGTGCTGCGGATCCTCGTCGGTGACCCAGCCGGTATCGACGCTGTTCATGTGGATCCCGTCGCGCACATAGTCGGCCGCGGAGGTCCGCGTCATCATGTTGAGCGCCGCCTTGGCCATGTTCGTGTGCGGGTGCTTGTCGGTCTTCCAGCGCCGGTAGAACTGGCCCTCCATCGCCGACACGTTGACGACGTGCGCGTCATTCGTGGGCACCGCCGCGAGGAGCGGACGCAGCCGCGCATTGAGCACGAACGGCGCGACCGCATTGACCAGATGGACCTCGAGCAGCTCGGCCGTCGGCACATCGGCGAGCGTCATGCGCCACGAGTTGAAGTCGCGCTTGTCGATCTGCTGCAGGTCTTGATCGAGCCGGCCCTCGGGATAGAGGTGATTGCCGCGCTCGAGATCCTCGGCGAGCAGCGGCACCTGCGAGAGCACCGCGGACTTCCACAGCCCGGCCGCCTGGACCTCGCCGCCCGAAGCGAGCGCGAGCTGCTCTGCCGAATCGCCACCGAGCAGCGCGCGATTGCGCTCGAGCACGGCGCGCTCGAACGCCGTGACCGGCGCGTGCTCGTCGCGCACGACATGGTCGTACCAGCCCGACGGGCGCCGCACGGTCTGACACGCGTTGTTGATGATGCCGTCGAGGCGCGACTGCGTGGCGAGAAGATGCCGCGCGAGCAGCTCGACGCTCGGCGTGTGCCGCAGATCGATCCCGTACACGTGCAGCCGCTGCATCCAGTCGGCCGCATCGAGCTCGCGGCCGTAGCGGCGCGCGGCATCGCGGGGAAACCGCGTCGCCACGATCACCTCGGCGCCTGCACGCAGCAGCATCACCGCGGCCTGGTATCCGATCTTCACGCGCGCGCCGGTCACCAGCACCACGCGGCCCCGCAGG
This sequence comes from Haliangiales bacterium, assembly GCA_038322185.1. Classification (GTDB taxonomy): domain Bacteria; phylum Myxococcota_A; class Polyangia; order Haliangiales; family Haliangiaceae; genus JABFXX01. The sequence continues at coordinate 2,557 of JBBQFU010000181.1, read as the reverse complement.
TCCGCGGTCTGCTCGCGCTTCTTGTAGTTCAGCTCGGCGCACGGCGCGCACAGCTGGTCGTAGAAGAAGTGCAGCTCGTGAAACTCGGTCTTGCACACGTAGCAGAGGCGCGCCGTCTCGACCTTGCGCACGATCTCGGGATCCTCGTCGTCGCGCCGCGCCTCGGCAGCGGCCCACGCATCCTCGCCTTCGTCGTCGCGGATCGGCGCGTCGAGCTCGGTCCACTGCGGCTTCGGCAGCGGCGTGCGAAATACCGGCTCGCGCCGCAGCGCGCGAATGCCGGTCTGGTCGAGGAGCGCCCGATCGGCATCGCGCTTGGCCTGCACACGCTGGCGCAGCAGCACCTTGCTGAGCGCCTTGCGGCTGTAGCGGTCGGGGCGCGACAGCCGGCCCGCCGCCGTCACCAGCTGAATGCGTAGCGCCTCGTCGAGCTCGGCCAGACGCGGCAGCTCGGCGCCAAGCTGGTCCATCAGCTCGATCGCGGCCTGCACGCGCTGCTTCAGATCATCGTCGGACGACACCGGGGGCGCACTCTACTCGATGTAAGGTGCACCGGCTCATGATCTTCGCCAAGCGCCTCAAAGGCAAAGCTATCGCTGCGTGGCTCGGACCGACCGGGGACGCCGCACGTCGCGCCGTCGCCAGCCTCAAGCAGCAGATCGACAAGACACCACGCAAGCTCGACGTCTATCTCGATCCCGGCGACCCGTGGAGCTATCTCACCGCGCAGGCAGCGAGCCGGCTCATCGAGGCCTACCCGGTCGAGATCGACGTTCACTTCGTCACGCCACCCGCGTCCGACGTGAACACGCAGCCGATCCTGCGCACCAAGCACGCGGTGCGCGACGCGCAGATGCTCGCCGGCTACTGGGACATCGAGTTCCCCGGTAAGAAGGAAGCCGATCCGAACTGGGTGCGCGACATCAACAGCGCGATGATCAAGAAGCGCCCGCCCAAGGATCAGCTGCGGGCCGTGCTCGAGCTGTCCGCGGCCCTGTGGGCCCATGACAAGAAGGCGCTGACCAAGCTCCTGGGCGTGTGGGGCACCGAGTCCACCGGCGAGATCGCACCACAGCTGAACTCGAACTACGCCGAGCTGCGCAAGGCCGGTCACTACCAGGGCGCGATGATCGCCTACCGCGGTGAGTGGTACTGGGGCATCGATCGCATCGGCTTTCTCGAGGCCGAGCTCGCGAGGGATTTTGGCACCGACGTCGCCCACGTGGTCAGCGCGCGGCCCGAAGCGGATCGCGGCGCCTCGGCGCTCGCACCGGCGGACAAGCCGCTGACGTGCGAGATGTGGTTCTCGTATCGCTCGCCGTACTCGTACATCGCGCTCGCACAGATCGAGAAGATGCTCGAGCCGTTCGGCGTGCCGCTCGTGCTGCGTCCGATCTTGCCGATGGTGATGCGCGGCCACTCGCTGCCCAACGTGAAGCGCATGTACATCGTGCGTGACGCCAAGCGTGAAGCCGAGCGCCAGGGGATCCCGTTCGGCGAGATCTGTGACCCGCTCGGACCTGGGATCGAGAACCTGATCGCCCTGTCCCACTGGGCCGACCAGCAGGGCAAGCTGCTGCCGTTCGCGAAGTCGGCCATGCAGGGCAGCTGGGCCGAGGCTCGCGACATGGCCGAGTACGTCGACCTGCGTCATGTGGTCGAGCGCGCCGGCCTGTCCTGGACGGCTGGTCGCGAGGCGCTGGGCAAGCCGGAGGCGGCCAAGTGGGCGTCCGGCCACGCGACCGATCTCGCGGTCATCGGGCTGTGGGGCGTGCCGTCGTTCCGGTGTGGAGAATTCGTGGCATGGGGCCAGGATCGGCTGCCGTTGCTCGTCGACCGGCTCCGCCGCCACCGCCTGCAAAATCCCTCGTGAACCGGGGGTGGCCGCGTGATATCAACCGCGGACATGACCGAGCACAATGATGACGGGGTGGTTCAGCTAGTCGACGCAGGCGTGCCGGCAGACCACGGGCTCTCGGCCCTCGGCATGCTCATGCAGCTCGCTGGCAGCGTGCTCTCCGGTTACGTCTCGATCGTCGCGGTGACCATGCTGTTCGCGATGCGCGGCAGCGGCGAGACGATGTGGATGTTCCTCGTTCTCGGCATGTGCATCGCGCGCTCGCTGATGCACCGCATGGCGGGCACCCAGCTCCTCTATGGCAACGGCGCGCTCCGCGAGGACAAGCGCGAGCACTTCGGCGGCATCAAGAAGTACATCATCTTCGCCAGCACGCAGAGCCTCGCCGTTGGCGCGCTGCTCGCCGCCAAGTTCCACATTCCCTCGAAGATCGCGCTCGGCGTCACCGTCGCGCTCCTGCTGTGGCCGGCCACGCTGTTCGTGCTGTTCCAGCTCCCCCGCTTCAAGCGCTACAAGGACGACCTTCCGCTCACCGAGGACAAGGGCTTCGAGGGCGCCGCGATCCTGATGACCGTGCTCGGTGGCTGCGGCGTCGCTGCCTCCGGAACGGTTCTGCTGTTTCTCCTCGACGAGTCCGGCAGCGCGCTCAACAAGGGCGCTGGCGTCCTCGTGATCCTCGCGCTCGGCATGCTCGTGATT
>JBBQFU010000180.1:0-18869 GCA_038322185.1 Haliangiales bacterium | reverse complement strand
AGGGCTCGCGTCCACGGTTCTGTGGCAGCATCGCCTACGAGGAATGCACGACGGTCTGACGTTCCCGCCCCGCCGCCGCCGCGGGTTACTCGCCGACGTCATCGCACGCGTAGCGCCGCGCGACGCGAACCTGCTGCTTCGCGACTACGCCGCAAACTCCAGCTCGAACGGCAGTTCAGGATATGGCTGGTACGAGCAGCCGTTCCGGCCGTAGCTACCAGCGAGGCAACCGTGAGGCCGAGCACGTACGCTGGCCGACATGCGACCGTGGGGCTGCGGTGATTGCCGTAAGAACCCTACTGGCGCTCGCACTACTCGTCGGAGGAGCCGAGGCTGCCGCGCCGTCGCTCCCGCCGAGGCCGCCGCCGGCGCAGCAGATCGACAGCGCCCCGATCGTCGCCCAAGGCACGCGCAAGCCGGTGACCCACAAGCCCAAGCTGCCACCGGCGCCAGTGTCGCCGCGCCTGCAGCAAGCGCCGCCCCCCAGCGCTGCACCGACGGTGAGCGAGCTGGCGGCTCTCTACGCGCGCATCGGTCGCCAGCTGACCAGCGCGACCAAGCGTGACTCGTCGGCGACGATGGACCTGTGGCCGCGCTATCGCTGGATCCGTTTCATGGACGCGGCGAAGACGCCCGCGAAGCGCGAGGCCGCTGCGGCGATCCTGCAGCGCCTGCAGGTCGAGCTGGACGCACTGAAGCCTTAGTGCGAGACGACCGCGTCGTAGGCGTTGCCGCCGACCCGGTAGTACTTCCACCCGCGATCGAACGTGAACGCGCCGAACAGGTTGGTCGCGACGCCCGCGATGATCAGCGCCTTGCCCACGCGCGTGAGTGGACGGCCGCCGATCGCGAGCAGCATCACGAGAAACACCATGTAGTCGAGGCTGAAGCGGTAGCCGAACTGCACCCAGCCACTGTTCTGATAGAACAGCGACGGCAGCGCGACGCACGCGATCGTGATCCACAGCGAGCGGTGCAGCGCCGGCTTGTCGCGCGGCCACAGCACCCACAACAGCAGCGGCGTGGTGAACCATAGCGCCAGGCCGTGGCCGCCGATCTGCACCCACGGCGCGCGGCCCGGCAGCTCCGGCAGCAGCGTGAACGCGACCGCGAGATTGCGGCCGAGGTAGTGATAGCTCGCGAGACCCCACTGCTCGATCTGCGCCTGCTGGCGGACGTCGAGGAACGTGTGGCCGAACTCGGTCGGCGAGCCGAAGCGGACCATGTTGTAGGCCATGCCTGCGATCGCGAAGGCAACGACGGGTGCGGCGAACTTGAGCACCGTGCGACCGAATGCCTTGCGGTCGCCGCCCGCCATGCGCCACGCCTCGAGCATGAACAGCGGGAACATGAACGACATCGGCGTGCGCGTGAGCGCCGCGGCACCGAGCGCGATACCCGCGATCCACGGACGCGAGGCCTCGATCGAAGCCCACGCATAGACGAGCGCGAGTGCGAGGCCGACGACGTGCGCCGTGTACCAGACCTTGCCCTGCACGGCGGAGAAGAACAGCACGCTGCCAAAGGCGAGCAGACCGACGAGCCACAGGTCCTCGCGCACCGTTCGCTGTGACAGGCCTGCGGTCGCGAGCCGGCGCAGCAGCAGCAGCGAGAGCGGCAGGATCAGCGCCGCGAACAGCACGGTCGGGATCACGTCGTTGCCGGCGCGGCCGGAGATCATGGCCGACGGCAGCATCAGCAGGGCAGGCAGCGGCGGGAACGACATGTACCAGGTCACACCGCGCGAGCCTTTGACCTGTGCGATCGGGAGCTGATCGCCCGCCACGGTCAGAAACATCGGGCGCGTGAGCATGCGGCGGCCGGTGACCTCGCGGCCATCGGCGAGCGTCACGGTCTCGAGCTTGGCCCAGTCGTTGTCGACGAGCGGCGGCTTGACGTCGAGCTCGCCCTTGAGCCACGCGTCGGCCTGATACACGAACTGTGGCGCGACGGACTGCTTGCCCAGGCGGCTGCCTGCGAGCACGCCGTAGACGACGAGCCCGATCACGAACAGCACCGCATACAGCCGCACGGGGTGACATTACCGCGTGGCCGGGTGCGTGGTAGCGTTCCGGTCGTTGTCGACGAGACCATCGCCGATCGCCGTGGTACCGGCGCTCCTGCTCGCGGTGCTATCGGTCTGGGAGGTGTGTGCCACCCCGCGGAACGCCGCCATGGTCCCGCACGAGGCGATCTGGAGGAGGGCGGCCGAGGTCGTGCGGGCCAGCTACCAGCCAGGAGACCTGATCGTGTTCGCACCGTCGTGGGTCGATCCGACGGGCCGGCTGCACCTCGGCGATCTGATCCCCGTCGACATGGCCGCCCGCATGGATGGCGCCCGCTACGGCCGGATCTGGGAGCTCAGCATCCGCGGTGCCCGCGCGCCCGAGACCGCCGGTCTCACGCCGGTCGCGACCAAGGAGATCGACGGCATCGTGATCCGCGGGTTCGTGCGCACGCCGGTCACCGTGGTCAGCGACGTGCGCGACGCCCTCTCCAGCGTCCGCAGCGACGGTGCGCGGGTGTCACTCGAGCTTGCAGAGGTCGGGTTCACGCCACGGCGCTGTGTGCAGGTCGTGCCGGCGCCCAATCGCCCCGCGCGCATCACGTTCCCGCAACTTCCGCTCGGCACGACGCTCGTCGGCTATGTCGGGCTCGCCGACGTGTTCACGCGCCGCGACGTCCGCGCACCCGGAACGCTCGCCGTCGAGATCAACGGCAAGCAGGTCGCCGCGGTGACGGCGGGCGTCGACGACGGCTGGATCCGCTTCGAGGCGCCCACCACGCCGGGCCCCGCGGATGTGACGTTCGTCGCGAGCTCGACGGCACCGCAGCGGCTGATCTGCTTTGCCGCGGAGGCACGCCGATGAAGCTGCCCGCGTGGTCACGCGCTCGCATCGTCGGGCTGCTGTTCTTCCTGTGCACGGTGCTCGTCGTCACCGTGAACCAGCAGGAGATCGGGATCGCGCGCGACGAGACGATCTACATGGGCGTCGGCACCAACTACGCGAAGTGGTGGCGCGGGCTCGTGACGTTCGATCACGGCGTGTCGGCAGCCGACATCACGCGCACGTGGGGCGGCAAGAACGCGACCGACAACAACCGCGAGCATCCGCCCCTGATCAAGACGGCGATGGGCATGTCGCACTGGTTGTTTCACGACAAGCTCGGAGTGTTCGACGAGCTCACGGCGTACCGATTCCCGGCAGCGCTACTCGCTGGATTACTGGTCGTGCTCGTCTATGCGATGACGCTGCGGATCTGGGGCTTCACCGAGGCCATGCTCGCCGGCATCTGCATGCTGCTGATGCCGCGCGCGCTGTTTCACGCCGGCCTCGGCTGCTTCGACGCGCCGATCATGTCGCTGTGGTTCGCGACCATCTACGCGTACTGGCGCTGCCTCGACGGCAGGAAGTGGCCGTGGCAGGTCGGCGTGGTATTCGGGCTCGCGCTCGCGACCAAGCACAACGCGTTCTTGCTGCCGTTCGCGCTCGGCCTGCACCTCGCCGTGATCGGGTATCGCGCCGGCAAGTGGCGCGGCATCGTGCTGCATCGCTGGCGCGTGATCGTCTCGCTCGCGCTCCTGGGCCCGCTCGTGCTGATCGTGCTGTGGCCGTGGTTGTGGCTGTCTCCGATCACGCACGTCAAGCAGTGGCTCACGTTCCACACCACGCACGTCCACTACAACTTCGAGTACCTCGGTCACAACTGGAACGCACCGCGCTTCCCGTGGCACGTCGCGCTCGTCACGACGCTGTTCACCGTGCCGATTGCAACGCTGGCTGCCGCGCTGACGGGCGGTTGCCTGTGGATCGCACGCTGGCGGAGCAAGACCGCCGCGGATGCCGATCGTGCGCCCGCGCTGCTGCTCGGCCTCTCGGCCGCGGCCTCGATGGTCCCGTTCTTTCTCGGCACCACGCCGATCTTCGGGGCCGAGAAGCACTGGATGCCCGCGCTGCCAACCGTCTGCATCGCGGCCGGCGTCGGTGGTATCTGGGCCGCGCGGCTCGCGGCGAGCTATCTGCAGACGTTCGAGTCGATCACCCAGCAGCTCGCGAAGCGCCTCGCGCTCGGCATCGTCGGCGGCGGCATCGTGCTCGCGGCGGCGACCGAGACCGTCGCGGCGCAGCCATACGGCCTCAGCTGGTACAACGCGCTCGCCGGCGGCTCCGCGGGCGCCGCCGACCTCGGGATGAACCGCCAGTTCTGGGGCGTGTCCGCCCGCGGCGTGCTGCCATTCATCGCGCTGCAGACCCCGGGGCGGGTCTACTCGCACGACGCGTCGCCGGCCTGGGGCTGGTACATGCGCCTGGGCCTGTTGCCGCGGATCTACCCCGATGCGGGCCACGAGGCGACCGGTATCGCGAACAGCCAGTACGCCATCGTGGTGCACGAGAAGCACTTCAACCGGCACGACTACATGATCTGGAAATCCTACGGGACCGTGCAGCCGGTGTTCGTCCTGCGCGCCGGCGGGGTGCCGATCGTGAGTGTCTACAAGCGGCCGCCGATGCTATGACCGCTCATGGCATTCGAACAGCAGCAGCGCGCCGCACTCCGGATTCTCGAGGGCATCGAGGAGGGCACCATGAGCGCGAGCGATTCGATCGGTCTCGTCGAAGGTGCGGACCCGGCGCTGGTCTACCTTCTCTTCACGTGGCTGCGGAAGCGTTACGCAGACCACCCGAACTCCGATGCGGTGATCGGCCGACTCGTCGCGGTCAGCAACCTCGGCTCGGTTTCGAAGCTGATGAAAGAGGGCCAGGCCGACCCCGTATCGCGCTGGTTCGAGGACGCCTACTCGTATCGCGATATCGAGAAGAAGCAGTTCGTCGAGATGATCATCGACAAGCTCGAGAGCTGACGCTGCGCCTCAGTTCCAGATCCAGACGTCGTCGACAGTGAGGTGAGCGTCGAGCGCCGTGGTGGCGTCATCGACGAGAACCAGCGTCGCGAACTTTCCGCGGTGCGCACTGACGTCCCAGCTCACGTCCCGCAGCACGTCACCGCCCAGTGACGGAGCGCCGCTCGCTTGCACGAGTGCGCCATCAATCCATAGCTCGACGCGCAGCTTCGTGGCATCCGCGCCGCCGCCGACGCGCAGTGACAGCTTGGTGCCGTCGAGCGCGAACGACGGCGACGTGACGCGACCGATCGCCGGATCGCCGCCATGCATGCTGGTCGCGAAGCGCTGGCCGGTTGCACCGACGACGATGTCCTGACCGGGGCGCGACTCGCTGACCGGACCTTCGCCCCACGCGGGGCCCGAGCGCGTCCAGCCGGTCCAGTTCGCGTGCTCGAAGTCGAACAGCACGCGGGCTCCCTCGGGCGGCTTCGCGGGCAGCGCGGGAACCCAGACCGCTTCAGGCCAGACTTTCGCGCCGGTGAACAGGCGTGGCTTCTCGGCCGCGGGGAGCTTGAGCCCGGGGCGGTAGTTCGCGCGCAGCTGCGGCAGCTCGAGGAAGAGGTCGCGGTTGTCGAGGATGATCGCGGTGAACGCGTGCTCGCTGAGGGACTTGTCGAGGCCAACCACCGTGCGCGTCTGCCGCCACGTCACGTCCTTGATCCCCATGCGATGCACGTGCGGCTGCTTGCCGGCGAGCACCGCGTACCAGGGATGCGACGGCAGCCAGACCTTGCCGGGCATGTCGCGGACGCGCTGGACCAGCTTGTTGCCGGCAGAGACGTCGGCCGCGGTCGGCACGAAGCGCTTCGGCTCCCAGCGCCAGTGCCAGCACGTGATCGCGAGCGCTGCGGCGGCGAGGCCGGCCACCCCGTGCATCACGAGGCGCGGGAACCGGCGATTGCCCCACAGGATCGCCGCGCACGCGGCGAGCGCGGGGATCGCGGCACCGGCGGCGAGCGCGCCGTGCAGGAACGCCGGCATGTACGCGTTGTAGTGCGCGAACTCGGTGCCCCAGCCAATCGCGCCGGCGATCGTCGACACCGCGAATGCCGCGGACCACAGCAGCAGCGGCTTGCTCTGCAGCGGTAGCTCGCGCTTGCGGCCTTCGGGTGGACGGCGTGCATAGGTGATCGCGACCACGATGAGCGCGATCACCACGATGATCGTCAGCGCGCGGAAGTGCCACAGGATGTTGCCGTAGGACTTCCAGAATCGATCCATGTTGAAGTCGTGCTTGCTGTGGATCTCGCGGATGTAGATCCAGAACCAACCGCCCGTCGTTGCGTTCGCGATCAACGTGCCGCCGAGGCCGATCACGCCGGCGACCGCGATGAACGTGGGCAGGCGCCGCCACGCGACGATGAGGACGATCATCCCGCCGAGTGCGACATAGAGAATGCCGGTCTGCTTCGTGAAGAACGAGAACGCGAGGATCGTCGCGACCACGGCCACGCGGCCGTGGCCCTTTGCGCCGGTGCCGGCGGCGCTCCAGTTGGCGGCGCCCGCGATGCCGGCGGTGATCAGGAACAGAAACAGTGTGTCGGCACGCACCAGGTCGTACCAGCCCTCGACGTACGGATAGACCGCGCAGAACAGACCGAGCGCGAGCAGGGTACCGACGAGCGCGGGCAGCCGCGCGGCGTGCTTGAACCGGGGCGCGCCGATCGAGACGAACGCGACCGCGGCGATGCCCAGCAACGCGATGATGCTGATCACACGGCCGAGCGTGTAGGTCAGCCCGAAGACCTCGCCGAACGTGGCGAGCAGGGCGGGGTAGAGCGGCGTGTAGAGATACGGGATGAAGTGGACCGACGGCTCGGCGTAGAGCGGGTCACCACTCTGTAGCCGAAGCGCGTGGTGCAGCATGCCGCCTTCCATCCACTCGAGGTCGTAGGGATAGGCGACGCGCCCACCGATCGCGCTCATCAGCAGCCACACCTGGACGAGCGCCGGGATCGCGAGCGCGACCCACAGCGAGATCTCGATGGCCCTGCGTACGTTTGCGGCGGTCTGCTCGCGGCCGAAGTTCACGGTCACGGCGCGACCTCGATCGTCGTTGCCGCGACCGCGTTGTTGTCGATGCGTGCCTTCGGCGCGCGGATCGTCGCGCGCTTGGTACCCGCGAACAGGCCGACCCACACGGTGTGGATGCCAGGCGGCGCGAAGCGCGGCAGCGTCACCGTGGTGGTGTAACGGATGAACTGGCCCGTACGCCACCACTCGAACGGCCTGACGGGCTTGTGATCGCCGTTTGCGAACGCATTCGACGGGCCCTTGACGTGGACGAAGAATCGCCATGCAGAGCTGACCGGGGCCCGGGCCTCGAATGTCCAGGTCAGCGTGATGGTCTCGCCGGGTTTTGCGCGGGGCGGCGCCTCGACGGCAAGCAGCCGCACGCCATCGCCGAGGTCGGCATCGAGCGAGGTTGCAAGTGGTGGCCGCGCTGGCAGTAGCGCCTCGACGGCACCGGTCGGGACTTGCTCGCGGTCGTACCATTGCTCGACGGCGCGCCGGGTCGGCCTGCACGCATCGTCGTCGCCGGCAACGTCCTTGGTCTCGTTCGGATCGCGATCGAGCTGGTAGACCTCCCAGCTGGTCTCGGGGCTGACGTTGTAGATGACGTGACAGCTCGCATCCACCCCGGCGCGCATCTCGTGGTTGCCCTCGTAGGACAGCTGCTGGAACACGACGCGCGAGGTGTCCTTGCCCGCGAGCACGTCGACGAGCGAGCGGCCCATCATCTCGGGGTTGGGCTGTCCACCGGCGAGGTTCACGAGCGTCGGCATCAGGTCGATGTGACCGGCGGGAGTCTTGGTGCGGCGTGCGGGCAGGCCCGGGACGCGCAGCATGAACGGAACTTTGGTCTGCGGGGCGTAGAGGTGATAGCCGTGCAGCTTGATGCCGTGCTCGCCGAAGCCCTCGCCGTGATCGCCGGTGACCGCGATGATCGTCTTGTCGTAGGCGCCCTTCGCGCGTAACGCGTCGAACAGGCGGCCGATGTGCTGATCGGTGAAGCGCAGCTCGCCGTCGTAGAGCGCTTGCTCGTCGGCGCCAAACGGCGCGACGCCGGCGTGCGGTTCGTAGGCGTAGTGGGGATCGTAGTAGTGCACCCACAGAAACCAGCGCTGGCCGGCGTGGCGCTCGACGAACGCGATGGCCTTGTCGGTCTGCTCGCGCGCGGAGCTGCCCTTGGTTTGCTCGGGGCCTGCACCGGCGACCGCGTTGTGGAGGCGTGCGTTCTCGTTGTCGTACTCGCTGAAGCCTTGGTCCATGCGGCGGACGCGATCGAAGTACCAGTAGTTCGTGATCGCGCCGGTCACGAAGCCGAGCGGCTGCAGCGCCTCGCCGAGCGTGGTCGCCTTGGGTGCAAGGCCGGGCCAGCCTTCGATCGAGTAGTCGTAGAACACATCGAGCGGCAGCCGGCCGGTGAGGATCGCCGGCATCGAGTAGCGCGTCGACGGTGCGTGCGCCCAGCCGGCCTCGAACACGGTGCCCTCGGCGGCGACCTTGTCGAGGTTGGGGCTGGTCGCGCGCTTGTAGCCGTACATGCCGAAGTGGTCAGCGCGCGCGGTGTCGATCGTGACGAGCAGGATGTTGCCGTCGGTGGGCACGCCGGCGGGCAGCGGCACGAAGGCTGGATCGGACGGCGCGGCCTTCGTGCTGGGATCGCCGCCCATGCAGTTCTGGTCGATGCCGTCGTCCGGCACCTCGGCGGCGCCTGGGTGGATCGTGCGATCGCCGTCGTCGCAGTCGCCGCCGCCGAGGAAGCGCGAGAAGCCGTCGCGGTCGAGGTCGAATGCGCGGCGCACGTTGCGGGCGATCGGGGCGCCGAGGCCAGTGAAGGCCGTCGCGCCTTTGATCACGCTCGGCGCGCTGCCGAGCACGAGGAACAGCACGGCGGTCGCGACAACGATCAAGGCCCACAGCGGGCGGCGGATCGCGGGGCGCCACCGGCTGATGCGGTCGACGGCGCGGGTGGCGAGGCCGCGAGCGGGTGCCGCGAGGAGCAGCGCTCCGGCGACGACGAGCGGGCCGCGCAGCGGGAGCACGCGGGCGATCGCCCATTCGCTGCGGGCCCACCACGCGGCACCGAGCATGACGAGCACGCCGGCTGCGACGAGCGGGGCGAGCGGGGAGGCGAGCCACGGTGCGCGACCGACGAGCGGGACGAGCATCGCCTCGATCAGGCGACCGAGCGCGAACGTGAGCACGAGCGCGATGCCGAGCGCGACGAGCGTGGCGGCGACCACCGCGAGGACAGCGAGGCCGAGCGCGTGGCTCTTGACGACGATCGGCGTCATCACGCGGTGCACGCTGTAGATCGCGAGGCCGAGCATCGGTACCCCGGCGATTGCGAGCGCGAGGCCGACGAGCGCGCTGCGCGGGTCCTGGGTCCTGCGCGCTGCGTGGGCTTCTCCTGCGAAGCGGGCGAGGTCCCCGATGCGAGTGCCGCGCAGCAGGACGAGAAAGAACGCTGCGATCAGAAAGCCCGCGACGATGCCGGCGAAGCCGAGCGCGAAGCCGGAGTAGGCGACGAACCGGATGCGTGACAGCACCGCCGGGACGAACTGACCTGCGGGCCCCCACGACCACAGCGCGTCGATCGCGCCTGCCGCGAAGCCCGCGATCAGGCCGGTGAGCGCACCGATCCCGAGCACGTCGCGGACGGTGCGTTCGGGGGGGCTCATCGACGACGAAAGGTTAGCAGACCGTGGACGTGCACGTGACACGTGACACGTGCACGTGCACGTGGACGTGCACGATCTCCGAGGACCGTCTGCGCGATTGCGAGGCCGACGCGGTATGGTCCCGCCGATGACCGTCGAACGCCTGCGCTGGCTCCTCCTGGGAGTTGCAGTCGCCGTGCTCGCCGTGCATTCGCTCGCCTACGACTTCATCACCGACGACGCCTACATCTCGTTCGTCTACGCCCGCAACTTCGCCGAGCACCAGGAGCTCGTCTTCAACCTCGGCCAGTACGTCGAGGGCTACACGAACTTCCTGTGGACCCTGCTGATCGGCCTCGGGATGCTCGTCGATATCCCGCCCGAGTGGACCGCGAAGATCCTCGCGGGGGTGTGCTCGGCGATCACGTTCGTCGTGGTGCTGGGGATCATGGATCGTGCGCTCGGCCGCAAGTCGGGCTGGGCCGCGATCCCGGCGCTGCTGCTCGCCTGCTCGTCGGGCTTCGCGTGCTGGACCAGTGGCGGCCTCGAGACCCAGCTGTTCACGATGCTGTGCACGATCGCGATCCATGGCGTCGTCGCCGCCGAGGATGTCGCGGGCGAGCGGCGCCTGTACACGACCGGTGTCGCCCTGGCGCTTGCTGCGATGACGCGGCCCGAGGGGCTGCTCGTCGGCGCCGTGCTCGGCGTGGTCCGCATCATCTGCAACGTGGTCGCGCGCCGCCGCGTGATCGGCAAGCACGAGCTCATCACCGCGGGGTGCTTCCTCGCGCTGTGGGCGCCGTGGTTTGCCTGGCGCTACTGGTACTACGGGCACCTGTTCCCGAACACCTACTACGTGAAGGCGACCGGCGTGTGGACCGGCAAGAACATGGCAGCCGAGATGCGCGACAGCGGCGCCTATTACATCTGGGCCTGGCTCAATCAGACCAAGCTGCTCTACGCGCTACCGATCGCGCTGCTCGGCCTCGTCGCCGCGAAGCCGCGCACGCCGCGATTCGTCCTCGGTCTCGCGTGTGCGGTGATCGCCGCCGTGTACATCCCGTACACGATCAGCGTCGGTGGCGACTTCATGGGGCTACACCGCTTCATCATGCCGCTGTTCGTGCTCGCCGCGATCGCGGTCGTGCTCGGGCTCGAGTGGATCTGTGCTCGCGTGCCCGAGAATCCACGCGGCTATGTCGCGCTCGGGCTCGCGACCGTCGTGCTCGGCGCGTTTGGATTCACCCAGAGCCAGCTGACGCTCAAGAGCATGAAGTGGGGCAACTGGGCCGCCGATCACGGCATCGACACGCCGGCGTTTCTCATCGTCTACACCGAGGACCGCGCGAAGATCGGTGCGGCGATGGAGTCGTGCTTTCGCCCTGACGACTTCAGCATCGTCGGTGGTGCGGGCGCGCAGCCGTACTTTGGCCGCATGCGTGCGATCGATGTGTTCGGTCTCGTCTCCGAGCGGGTCGCGCACGAGGAGCCGCGCCGGCGGGCGCGAGCGGGTCACACCAAGTTTGCGAGTAACGAGCTGCTTGCAGAGTACGACCCGACCTTTGTGTTCTCCTGCTACTCGATCCACGCGGTGCAGGCGAAGCCGCAGCTCAACTGCAGCCCGGGATTCTGGCAAGCCCGCGGCTACGAGCTCGTGACGATGCGCATCCCGGGGATGCTGCAGAGCGGCGAGTACTACACGTTCCTCGCGAAGAAGGCGCGCAAGTTCGAATGCCCGGGCCGCGTGCTGTGATGCGCTTCTGGGGTGCGGTCCCGGTCGCGCTCGTCGTGGTGCTGCTCGCGCTGCGGGCGTGCCTGGTGACGGCGCCGCTCGACAACCTCGCGCGCGGCGGCGCGAACCCGCGCGACCCGGCGGGGACGGTGGTGTACGAGGGATCGCTGCACATCGCGCGGGGCGGCCCCGTGATCATCGGCTTTCAGTCCGAAGCGCCCGCGCGCCTGCTGGTGGGTAGCGGCGATCCGGTGCGCGCGGATGCGATGCAGATCTCGAAGGACATGATCGGTCGCGGCCTGGTCAAGGAGCGCGTGGTCCTCGAGGCGGGGGCCGTCGCGATCCGCTTCGCCGCGCCGCCTGGTGCGCGGCTCGTGTGGAGCCCGGTGGGTCGGCGCGGCGATCCCGAGTACGTGCCGGCGAGCTCGCTGTCGCCCGAGCCGCCGGAGCGTGCGCGGTTCGGTCGCTGGGCGGGTGCGCGGCCGCTCGACGGTCTGGTGGCTGCGGGGATCCTGCTGGTGTTGATCGGCAGCTGCCTGATGCTCGCGCGGCGTCGGTTGTGCGCGGTGCCGCGTGGGATGTGGATCGCGATCGGGGGCGTGTTCCTCGCGGGGTGCGTGGTGCGATGGATCGATCTCGGGGGCTTCGGTCAGACCTGGGACGAGGACGTCAACTGGGCCGCGGGTCGCAACTACATCACGAACTTGCTGTCGCTCGATCTGAGCCCGGGCTCGTGGATCTGGAACTACGAGCATCCGCCGGTGATGAAGTATCTCGCCGGTGTCGGCGCGCAGTTCGCCGACGGCTTCGGCCCAGCGCGCGCGCTGTCCGCGATCTGGATGGCGCTCGGCTGCGCGCTGCTGGTTCCGATCGGTACGCGGCTCTACAATCTGCGTGCAGGTGTGTTCGCTGCGGCGATCGCGACGCTGCTGCCGCACCTCGTCGGGCACGGCCAGATCGTCGGGCACGAGTCACCGACGGTGCTGTGGTGGTCGCTCGGCATCCTGCTGGCACTCACCGTCGGGGATGGCGAGCCGACCGTGCGCCAGGTTCGGCTGCGTCTTGTTGCGGTCGGTGTCGTGATCGGTGTCGCGATCGGTTCGCGATTCGTGAGCGGTCTGCTCGGTCCGCTGTGTCTCGCGATCGTGGCGATCGCAGGTCCCGGCTCTGCCGCGGAGCGAAGGTCGCCCTCCGAGCGCCGCCTGCGTCGGGTGCTCGAGGCAAGCGTCATCATGCCGCTCGTCGCGGTGGTCACGTTCTTCGCGCTGTGGCCGCGGCTGTGGCTGCATCCGATCGCGTCGATGCAGGAGTCGCTCGCGAAGCTGTCGCAGCCGCACGGTGTCGAGCCGTACCTCGGCGCGCTGACGAACCAGCCCGGCGCGGGCTACTTCCTCGTCTACCTCGCGGCGACGGTGCCGATCATGATCCTCGCCGGTGCCGCCGGCTGGATCGCGCGTGCGCTGCGCGAGCGAACGCGCGGCTCGCTGATCCTCGCGCTGTGGTTCGTGATCCCGCTCGCGGTGATGGCGTCGCCGGTGCGCCAGGACGGCGTGCGCTACGTGATGCCGTGTGTTGTCGCGATCGCGCTGATGTCGGCCGCGGGCTGGGAGTCGTTCGCGATGCTGGCCGAGCGCGTGATGCCGCGCGCGTTCGTGGTGTGGGCCGCGGTAGCGGTCGGCTATCTCGGCATCACGCTCGTTCGCGTGCACCCGTTCTACATCGACTACTACGGCGAGCAGGTCGGTGGTCCGCGTGCGGTCGCGGCGAAGAATCTGTTCGAGGTCGGCTGGTGGGGCGAGGGTGTGGCCGGCGCGGTGGACTACGTGAACGCGCATGCCGCGCCCGGTGCCCGCGTGTTCCGGAACTGCATCGAGCCCGCGCACCTGGCGTGGTTCCGCCAGGATCTGTGGACGCCGATGACGAACCAGCCCGCGCAGGCCGACTGGATCATTGCCTATGCACCGTCGTCGAGGCCGTGCCCGATCCCGACCGGGTTCCGGCGGGTGCATACCGTCGACGCGCAGGGTGCCGTGCTCGCGGTCGTCTACCAGCGCTAGTCGTAGCGGCTGGTCAGCTCGAGCGACCAGCCACGCAACGTACCGGCGCTGCCCGCCATGAAGTCGGTCACGACGAGGGTCCACGTACCGTTGACGCTCGAGTCGCGCTCCAGGCTCCCACCCACGACGACGCGCGCGTACCCGGCGGAGTCGACATCCCAGATCAGCGACTCCGCGCTGCTCGGCTGCACGAGCGCGATGTGCAGGTCCTGCTTGCGCGGGTGATCGATGTCGAGGTGAACGATCAGATCCTCGGGGACACTCGCGAGGCCGGTGACCTGGATGCTCCGCGTGATCGTGGTGCCGCCGTCAGGAATCGTGACGTCGACGGTGTCGCTGAAGGTGCCGGCCATCCACTCGGGACGGCAGTGGCCCGTTGTGTCGTAGGTGAGCCCGATGCACAGAAGGCCGACCGCGCACTCCTGGGTGGCCGCGCAGGCATCGCCGTCGGCAGTCGTCCCGCGGGCGAGCGACGTCGCGTAGGCATGCAGGCCCTGGAGCGTCGAGGTTCCGACGCCGGCCACGGCTGCGACCGCCGTGAGGGAGGCGTATGGGCGGTTGCCGACGATCGCGGATGCGCCGTTGCCATAGATGCCGCCGGCCACCATCTGATCGCGCGAGTGCGTGTTCGCGATGTCGAGTGCGCGCGCCGCGGTCGGCTCGTCGAACGTGACGCCGTCGAACGTTCCGGCGAGCGATGCCTGCTGCTGGTTGCGCGCATGCCACCACGTGCGGGCCTGGCCGCGGAATGCACCGAGGGCATTCGCGCCGATCAGCGGGACCGCTGCGAGTGCGCGCACGTCTGCGAGCGGACGTGCCGCCATGATGTTTGCAGCGGCGCGATTGTCGAGCAGACCGTTGAGCACGCCGATGGGTACGGTGTTGGCGCCCCACGCGACGATCTCCGCCTGCCAGCCCTTGAACGTCACCTGCTCGATGGTGATGGGGCTGGGGGCGGGGTGCGCCTCGGCGTACGCGGACAGTTTGGAGAAGGCGGCGTTGCCGATGTACGAGAGCGCATCGAGCTCGGCGATCGTGGTGATGTCGTTGTCGTCGAGGCTCGGGAACCGGAGATCGGCGCCGGCGCGGTAGGTCGCGATCGCGCGTGCGGCGCGTGGATCGAGGCCGACGACGTCATCGAGCGCCGTCTGGTCGACGCCGGGATAGTTGACGAGGTCGAGCACGCGCGCGGACTGCGCCGCGGTCAGGGCCGCAGCGGTCTCGCTGTCGTCATCGAACGGATCGCCCGAGACGGCGCAACCGGTCGCAAGGACACAGAGAACAGAGATCCGCAGCACGGCCTGCCGAATACCACGGAGCGTCGGGGCGGCGCACCAAGATCCGACTGTACGGAACGTGGTGTGGCTTGCGGTTTGATCACGCGGCGATGGGGTTCTCCCGAGCACGCGCCTGTCAGGTGCCCGTTGCTGCTTGCGCTGAAGGGAAGGCACCCGCGGCACACCTATTCGAGACCGAAGAAGGAAAACCGGCAAGGCGGTCAACCTCAGTGCCGGCGCGGTCTGTTCCATGTGGTCACCGTGGCTATTGTCGGCCCTCGAACTGCGGTGGCCTTGCGACCGTCCTACGCGGTCGGGTCGGCGGGTCTCGCCCTTGCGCTTGCTCGCGCACGCGGCCTGCCGCGCGCGTGAGCGTTGGTGTTGGCGCGCGCGACCGCCGCGTAGATGTGCGGCCAGTGGAACGCGAGCCGAGGGGCGGCGCGCGGCATGCCGCCTGCGCTCCCTGCGCGCGTCGGTCGAGAGACCCGCCGCCCCGCCCGCTCCGGGCCCAGGAACTTCTTTTTCCTGGAGCGGGCACGGCGCTCGGTCGCGCCTTGCGCCGAGCACGCGCGCGTCAATCGAAGATCCATGTCCTGCGATCTCTTCAGAGCGCGACCTCCTTCGTGGGCGGGCACGCCCAAAGGTCTCGGCTGTCCGAGATTCGGACTCAATGCGGAGGCCGCTGAGCGCGGAGTTGAAATATCGATGCCGCGATGACGAATCTGGAGAAAGTCCTTGAGCTTTAACCGGTCATTCCAGGGTAGGTCGTCGGCAAGCACCGGTTGAGCTGGTCTGCCTCGGTTCTGCACGAAGCCGACCCACCCGTACGACGCGTCGGCTGCTACCGCTCGTCGAATGGAGCGCTCCCGAAAGCGATGTACTGAGTGCAGACGGTGGTTCCATCCGGCGTTCTCAGCGCGCGGTCACCAGAAGGTTTGCGGCCACGAGTGCCGCCGACGGCGTAGGCGAAGGTCGGCACGA
The DNA here is from genome assembly GCA_038322185.1 of Haliangiales bacterium. GTDB lineage: Bacteria > Myxococcota_A > Polyangia > Haliangiales > Haliangiaceae > JABFXX01. The sequence goes on along the minus strand of JBBQFU010000180.1, from coordinate 3,249 downwards.
CGGCGCCGTGCGCGGGAGATGCAGGACTTCCGCGTTGACGAGCGAAAGCGACAGCGCGAGTGCCGACGACGACGCCAAGCCGCCGCCGTGGGTTCCTGCGCGGCCTCGGAGACGGTGCCTTGTCACGCGCCGGCCTCGGACTCCAAGTCGGCGGAGTACGGGGACAAGTTGCTCGCAGCGTGGGACACGGCTGTGGCGATGTCACGCGCCAGCCTGCGGCGGGAAATCCGTGGACTGCAGAGGACTTCGTCGGTTCCAGCGGAGACATCCACGGCGACGCTGACCACGCAGTCACGCGCCACCCTCGGCCCGTAACGCCACGTAGTCGCACCGCCTTTCGACCTGATCCTGGAACACGACGTCACGCACCAGCCTGGCCCATCCGTGCGGTCGGGTGCACAGCTTCCTGCACGCAACGTGGAGCCGATGATGGACGACGACGAGCAGCACGAGCACCTGGCCGAGACGATGACCCTCAAGCTGCACGCGCTCGAGCACGGCGCGTACACGTACGTGTCGCTGACGGGCACGATGGCGACGGTGCCGCAAGGCAAGCAGCTGCGCCGCTTGCTCGCACTACTCGCGCTCTGGCACGGCGGTCCCGTCGACGTCGTGCTCTGCGTCGGCACCGACACCGGCGGCTGGATGGAGATCTGGGACGAGGCCTTGGCTGCGGTTCCCGCACGCCATCATCGCGTTCGGTTCTTGCTCAATCGGAGCACGCTGCTCGGAGGTGGCGGTGACAAGGCGCAATAGTGCACGCGCTTCGGTAAGACCACGCGCGCCAAGCAAGACCGTGTCACTTCGGTTGGACGAGCGTGCACAGTATCGACTGGTCGACGCCAAGCTCCGACCCATTTCAGAGGCCAATCGATTCCTCACAGCAGCCGCGGTGCGCGGACTCTCGCGTGCGACCGTCAGAGCGTATGGCTTCGACCTGGTCATTCTCTATCGGTGGTTCAAGGAGAGTGGGCACTCGCTGCGCAGTCTCTCTGGTGACCGGTTGCTCGAATACGTCGGTGCTCAGCGTCTCGCCGGCGCACAACCGAGGAGCATCAATCGAAGGCTGACGACGGCGCGGCTGTTGTACCGATTCTGCATCCGTCGGGAGCTCGACGTCGGAGGTGGTGGTCCTGCTCCTTACTATCGAGGTCGTGGCAGGGACCGCGACCTCGGATTGCACCAGCTGACCCGACGACGGCAGGTCAAACTACGAGTCAAGGTGCCACGTCGAGTGGTCGAGCCCCTGTCGAGCACCGAGGTTCGTCGGTTTCTGCGCAGCCTTCGGCGTTACCGCGACCTCGCGATCGTGCACCTCATGCTGCTCTGCGGCCTGCGCTGCGCCGAAGTCCTTCAGCTGCAAGTCGGCGACGTACTCATCGAGGACGAGCAGCTTCGCATTCGCGGAAAGGGGGACCGCGAGCGTGTCTTGCCGCTGTCGCAAGTTGTGGCCCGATCCATCGCTGACTACGTCCGCTGGGAGCGGCCCAATGACTGCGCGGCAACACGGTTGTTCATCATCCTGCAGGGACGTCGACGCGGACATCCGATGACGATGGCCGGCCTACGCAGCCTGTTTCGCCACCGTCGTCGCGACCGCGCGATCTCTCGCGCGAATCCACATCGGTTCCGGCACACCTTCGGTGCCGACATGGCCCGCTCCGGCGTGCGGCTACCGATCCTGCAACGCATGATGGGTCACGCCGATGGCATCACGACCCTCCAGTACATCCACCTTTCGATGGCGGACATCGCCGACGAATACCAACGTGCTGTCGCCGAGCTTCAGCGTCGTTATCAGGTGGAGCGATAACGATGCCGGCGACGAAGTCGCGACGGTTCCCACGTGCGGCACCGCGCGTAGCTCTGTCGCCTGAGTTTGTCTCCGCGACCAGGGACTTCCTGCGCACCGCCGGCGTGAGCTCGGCACTCGTACACGCATTGCACGCTTGGCTCGATCGCCGTCGCCTTGCAATCACAGAGCTCACACCCCGTCACATACAGCGGTTCCTCGTGCGACCGCAGCGCATGCGGATCACGTCGACGACCCGCGCGAACTACCACCACCTCCTCCGGCCCTACCTGCAGCACCTGCATGACCACGAGCTCATCGGGTTCGATCCGGATAGATTGCGTCGCCACCCCAAGCGACTGCCATCGTTGGCACTCCAGTTCCTCGCGTCACTCGCACCGACGCGTGCCCGAGGGACCTGCTGCGCCTATGCGAGCACACTCCGAAAATTCCACAGCTGGCTCGACGAACATCGCCTTGTGCTTCCACAACTCACGCGACAAGAAATCGCGCCGTGGTTTCAGGAATTGCACGCCGCAGGGTTTCACGCTGCGACCCGCATCCACCTGCTCCAGAACGTTCGCAGCTATCTACACTGGCTGAACGAACGCCAGAAGATGCGGACGGCACCGGATGATTTGGTCCGTTCACGGGACCTCCCGAAGTTGCCGTCGTACTTGCCACGCCCGCTAACCGCGGAGGCAGACCGCGAGTTGCAACAACGTCTCGACGCGTCCTCTGATCCTGGCGCCTGGGCGCTGCTGCTCATGAGACGCACCGGCTTGCGGAGCGGCGAGCTGCGCGGCCTCGACTATCACTGCCAACGCTCCGATGGCGGTCGACCTCTGCTCAAGGTTCCACTCGGCAAGATGAACAACGAACGACTTGTTCCGCTCGACCCGAAGGCAGTCGCTCTCATCACGCGGTTGCAATCCGTCGCGCCGCGCACGCGGCCGTGGCTTGTACCCGCGTCCATCGGCCGTTCCCGGCAGATGAGCTACTGGCACCTGAGCGACGTCCTCCAAGAGCATAGCCAAGATCTGCCCGATCCGGTTCGCATCACCAGCCACCGCCTTCGTCACACCTATGCGACCGAGATGCTCAGTGCCGGCATGAGCCTTCTCGGCGTGATGCGACTCCTCGGTCATCGCGATTACCGCATGACGTTGAGGTACACCGCGATCACGCCCGAGACCGTCGGCGACGAGTACCACAAGGCGCTCGCCAACCTCGCGACGAAGTATCGCCTGCTCTCGACGCCAACTCTCGACTACTCCCCCGATCCAGACGAGCTCCTCAAGAACCTCGCTCGTTGGCTGCGCAAGCATGTGCCCTCGTCCGGGTCCTCACGTGCGCTCCAGAAACGCATCGCGCGGATGCAGCAGGAAGTCGAAAAACTGGCTTCCTCGACGAGGAAGTGAGAGACCTCCGCGGGAAGACTGACCGGTTAATTGACG
>JBBQFU010000179.1:0-18953 GCA_038322185.1 Haliangiales bacterium | reverse complement strand
CGACCCGACACCGTCACTCTCAACCCGGAGACACGCAAAGCATCGACCACCTGCAACTGAGTTGCATCACACTTTCATGCGACAACAACCTTGATATCCACCGGGAGCACCGAACCAGGTCGCGGCGCAGGTAGCCACCATCGCGATCCCGGCTCTCCCCCCGCTCGCATCGCTGTTCGACGAGCTCGCCGCGCCGGGACACGGCTTGCTCATGGTCATGGGCAAGGGCGGCGTCGGCAAGACCACGATTGCCGCTGCGGTTGCGGTCGAGCTCGCGTCGCGCGGCCTCCCCGTGCACCTCAGCACGACGGATCCAGCCGCGCATGTCTCCTTCACGCTCGCCGGTGAGCTTCCTGGCCTGCAGGTGAGCCGGATCGATCCGGAGGTCGAGCTCAAGGCATACATCGAGAACGTGATGAAAACGCGCGGCGCGAAGCTCGATGCCGCAGGACGCGCCCTGCTCGCCGAAGATTTGCGATCTCCCTGCTACGAGGAGGTCGCGGTATTCAGTGCATTCTCGAGGTTGATCCGCGAGGCGCAACGCGGATTCGTGGTGCTCGATACCGCACCCACCGGACACACGCTGCTGCTACTCGACGCCACCGGCGCGTACCATCGCGAAACCGTGCGCGCCTATCATTCCGAGCACAGTGGCCGGATCACGACACCGCTCATGCGGCTCGGAGATCCGGCCCACTCGAAGATCTTGCTTGTCACACTCGCCGAGACCACACCGGTAACCGAGGCGGCCGAGCTGCAGGCCGATCTGCGTCGCGCGGGGATCGAGCCGTACGCATGGATCATCAACAGTAGCCTTGCCGCTGCCGGTTCTACGGATCCAGTGCTCCATCAACGCATCGTCAGCGAGCTGGAGCAGATCGCGGCGGTACAGACGTTACATGCGAAGCGAGTCGCGATCGTGCCATGGCAGCTCGACGAGCCCGTGGGCGTCGCACGCCTTCGCCAGCTCGCCACCTGATCCCGAACGTTCCAGCGCCCGGCTCTCATGCCACAAGGCCCTCGCGCTCAGCGCGGCTTCGGCTCGCGTACGGCGAGCATCGTCATCATGCCGGCCTCGGCGTGCTCGAGGATGTGGCAGTGGAGCATCCAGTCGCCGACGTCGAGCGGCACGAGCCCGACATCGATCGTCTCCCGCGGATGGACCAGCACGGTGTCGCGGAAGAATGGCTCGGGCGCGCCGACTCCGTTACGCGCGAGCACCTTGAAGAACATGCCGTGGAGGTGGATCGGGTGCAGGCGCGAGCTCTCGTTGACGAACCGCAGCCGGGTGAACTTGCCGCGCTCGAGTGCGAGCGATGGATGGGCATGATCGTGACCAGCGAATGCGACGTCATCGATCGTCCACTCGATACCGAACGCCCCACCCCTTCGAACGTTGAGCCGGAACTCATGGGTGACCGGTTGGTCGAGTGCCGTCGCCCATGCGGGCACGCGAGTCTTCGCGGGCGATGGAAACGCCGGAGTCTTCGCCGTGCCATCGATCTCGATCTGAGCGAGGCGATTCGCGCGCTGCGTATAGAACGTGTCGATCATCGAGATCGAACGCGCGGCACCGGTGACCGTGACATCGAGATCGATCCGGTTACCTGGCGAGAGCTCAAACCGCTCGAGCGGCATCGGTGCTGCCGTGTACAGCCCGTCGACCGCGATGATCTTTGCGTCGAGGCCGGGAAACTCTGGTGTGTAGATACGGCCGTTCGATGCGTTGAGCAGGCGCAGCCGGAAACGCTCGCCAGCGGCGACCGTGAGTGACGTATCAGTGCAGCCGTTGACCGTGATCACGTTCCCCCAGCGTCCGTCATGCATGAGGTCGTGCGGTGTGTTGAAGTGCGGCGAGATCTGGCGGCCAGGGGTGAGCAGCCAGTCGTCGATGATCCACGCGACGTCGCGTGAGTAGGCCGGTGGTTGGCGATCCTCGACGATCAACAGGCCGTACAGGCCGCGTTCGACCTGCTCGCTGCTGCGTACGTGCGGATGAAACCAGAACGTGCCGGCATCCTTCGGCGTGAACTCGTAGGTGAACGTGCCGCCCGGCTGCACCGGCGGCTGCGTTGCGTGCGGAACACCGTCCATGCCATTCGGGACACGCACCCCGTGCCAGTGGATCGTCGTCTCCTGCGGCAACCGGTTCGTGAACAGCACCCGCACTGTCTCGCCGAGCCGCACGCGCAGCGTCGGACCCGGAACCGTGCCGTTGTACGCCCATACCGCGAGCATGCCGCCGTCGATCAGCGGAACTTCGGCCTCCGCCGCGGTGACCTCGAACGTGCGGACGGTGCCGTCGGGTTGCGCCTCCACCGGATAGGCAGCAGCGATCTCGTCTGCAAGGTCACGCGCAGTCGTGCTGCGTGCTTCGCACGCAAACAGCGAAACGAATCCGATGACGGTCAACATCCGAAGCATCAGCATTCCATTCACCCTGCGCCTGTCGTTCTAGCATGCTCATGGACACAAGCAGGTCGCGCATCCGATCGCGTTGGCCGAGACGCTCTACCTTGCGCTCGGTGCGAGCCGGCATGACGAAGGATCTCGATGCACGCGCCACCCTCTACGGTGAGCTGATGTCGACGTGCGCCGGCTGCCACCAGCTCGTGCGCCCGGCCCCCGTCCCGGGACCCTGATCCGCGACGATCATCCCAACGCGAATCGTTTGCGCCTTCCGTGCCCTACGTGGCGAAGGATGTGCGTCGTCAGCCGCCACATCCTTGCGCGATGCGTACAAGAGCCGCGTGATTCGATGGCGTCGACGTTGCAGTTGATTGCCTCGATGCCCGTTTTGGTCAGGCACATCATGACAGCACCGGTCGTGGCGCTCTTCGCGGAGCAATCCCTGCCGCTCGCAGACGACATCATGAGCTTCAAGCACATTCGCCACCTGCCGGTGATCGACGAGGCCAACCAGCTTGTCGGGCTCGTCTCTCACCGCGACATCTTGCGGGCACAGATCAGCGCACTGTCCGGACTGACCGCGGATGAGCGACGCGCTCGTCAGGACAACGTCCGTGTCGGGCAGCTCATGACACGCGAGGTCTGGACGGTCGGGCCCGAGTCGTTGGCATCGAAGGCCGGACGCCTTCTCATGGATCACCGGTTCGGCTGTCTGCCGGTGGTCGACGACGAGCGTCGCTTGATCGGGATTGTTACCGAGCGCGACTACTTGCGCTTCGCAGTCAAGGCGATCGAAATCCACGACTGACAATCGCCGACCCTCGGTGATTGGTCGAACCCGCGGATCTTGCGACATCCACGCGCTCCGTGCATCGCGTGCGCGAACCCTGCCCCGATCCCGAGCACGCCTCTTGCTGTTCATGAGGTTGTCGTGTCTTCCCTCAAATTTCTTGGTGCGATCGATACCGTCACGGGATCCCGCTATCTGGTAGATGGCGACCACGGTCGGATCCTCGTCGACTGCGGGCTGTTCCAGGGGCCAAAGAAGCTGCGCGAACGCAACTGGGCCGCCCTGCCCTTCGCGGAATCGACCCTCGACGCGGTGGTGCTGACGCATGCCCACATCGATCACTCGGGCTATCTGCCACGGCTCGCCAAGGCGGGCTTTACGGGTCCGGTCTACTGCACGCGCGGCACCCGCGATCTTCTCCAGCTCCTGCTCCCCGACGCGGGCTACTTGCAGGAGGAGGAAGCGCATCACGCGAACCAGTGGGGTTACGCACGCCACCGTCCGGCATTGCCGCTGTACACCCGTGACGATGCCGTTCGGTCCCTCGACCTGCTGCGCCCCATCGAGTTTCACGTTCCGTTCGAGCCCGCAGCTGGGATGACCGCGTCGTTCACGCGAGCGGGCCACATCATCGGCTCCGCCTGTGTGCATCTGACCGTCGACAACCAGTCGATCGCATTCTCGGGTGACGTGGGCCGTCCGGTCGATCCGATCATGACGCCACCAGAACCGATGCCGGCGGCCGACGTCATGATCGTGGAATCGACATACGGCGACCGCCGGCACCCGCAAACCGACATCGAGGCAGCTCTCGCTCGCGTGATCGTGGAGACCGTCGAGCGACGCGGCGCCTTGGTGGTACCAGCCTTCGCCGTTGGCCGAGCCCAGCACCTGCTCTACTTGGTCGGAAAGCTACGTGCGCAGCGTCGGATTCCCGAGTGTCCGGTGTTCCTGGACAGCCCGATGGCGATCGATGCGACCGAGCTGTTCCGCAAGCACATCGGCGATCACGTTCTGTCCGCAGACGAGTGCACGGCGATGTCCAACGTCGCCCGCTATTCGCAGAGCGCAGATGACTCGAAGGAGATTGATCGGGGTAGTGGCCCGATGATCATCATCTCGGCCAGTGGCATGTGTACCGGCGGACGCGTACTGCACCATCTGCAGCGTTTCTTGCCCGATGAACGTTCGACGATCCTGTTCGTCGGATTTCAGGGAGCAGGAACGCGTGGCCGCACCCTGATCGACGGGGCGAACGAGCTCAAGCTGCTCGGCCAGTACGTGCCGGTGCGCGCGCGCATCGTCCAGCTCGATGGACTGTCGGCACATGCCGATTATGGCGAGATGATCGATTGGTTGCGGGCTTCGCACCTTGCACCCCGCACGGTGTTCGTAACGCATGGCGAGCCGGCTGCCGCAGACGCATTTCGTCGTCGGTTGCAGGAGGCATTCGGCTGGAACCCGCGCGTCCCCGAGTCCGGCGAGAGCTTCACGCTGGAGCAACCGTGACCGCCTGCATGTGCACCGCCCCTCATCAGCCCAAGCGCATCGTGCTCACCGGCGGCCCCAGTGCAGGCAAGACTGCCGTGCTCGAGGTGCTGCGGATCGCGCTGTGCCAGCACGTGCACGTGCTCCCCGAGGCCGCCGGCATCCTGTTCGGGGGCGGGTTTCCGCGCAGCAGCGCGCCCGCCATTCAGCGGCCCGGGCAGCGAGCGATCTACTTCGTCCAGCGCGAGCTAGAGGCAACCACCATTGCCATGGATGCAGCGGTCGTCATGTGCGACCGCGGCACGATCGATAGCCTCGCGTACTGGCCCGGCCCTGACGATCTGTGGGAGTCGGTCGGTAGCTCGTACGCGGACGAGCTCGCTATGACGCGGTGATCCATCTGCGCACGCCGACCGCGGAGCTCGGATACGACCGCAGGAATCCATTGCGCGTCGAGACCGCCGGCGAGGCCGCCGCGATCGATGCGGGGATCGCAAGGGCATGGGCGCGGCATCCTCAGCGATACGAGGTCCCCGCGACGCCCGATTTCTTCGCGAAGGTCACCCGGACCGTTGCTCTCGTCGCGGACCACCTTCCGCGATGCTGCCGTCGGCCCACGTTCCAGGCCTGGATCGATCACGCATCAGGTCTCGGCGCTCACCGCTAACGTCACGGGTGCGGTGTCAGAAGTATCGGATGCGAGCGAGCGTTCGATGCAGCTCGCCACGGACCTCAGGATGCGCGAGCGAGATCAACGCCTCGCCGCGCTCGCGCAACGTCATACCGTGAAGGTTCCGCGCGCCGTATTCGGTCACGACCCAGTGCACGTGCCCACGCGTCGTGACAACACCGGCGCCGGGCTTGAGCTCCGCCGCGATGCGCGACACCGTGCCCCGTGCCGCCGTGGCCGGCAGTGCAATGATCGCCTTACCGCCGTGGGAGACCGCGGCCCCGCGCAGGAAATCCATCTGCCCGCCGATGCCCGAGAAGATGCGGTGCCCCAGTGAATCTGCACACACCTGACCACTCAGATCGATCTCGATCGCTGAGTTGATCGCGGTGACCTTGTCGTTCTTGCGGATCAAGCTCGGATCGTTCGTGCGATCGCAACCATGGAACTCGATCGTCGCGTTATCGTCGACGAAGTCATAGAGCGCCTGGGTGCCGTTGACGAAGCTGGTCACCGTCCGATTCGGGTGCACCGCCTTCTTGCGATTGGTGACCACACCGTTCTCGATCAAGGGGATCATCCCGTCCGAGAACATCTCGGTATGAACGCCGAGGTCGTGGCGATTACCGAGGCGAGAGAGAACGGCATCTGGTATCGCGCCGATGCCCGTTTGCAGCGTCGCGCCGTCTTCGACGAGCTCGGCGACTAGCTCCCCGATCCGCGTCTCGACCTCTCCTGGTCTATCGCTCGCGTGACTGATGAGGGGACGACTCGTGCGCATGAACGCGTGTACGCGATCGATGTGGACTGCTGTGTTGCCGTGGGTGCGCGGCATCCGATCGTTGATCTCAGCGATCACGATCGGCGCTGCGTCGACAGCGCCGCGTGCCGCATCGACGGACGTGCCGAGAGAGCAGAATCCGTGTCGATCGGGCGGAGACAGCTGCACGATCGCAACGTCGAGTGGAATGCAGCCGGACGAGAACAGCGCCGGAACATCGGACAGAAACACCGGCACGAAGTCTGCGCGCCCCTCCTCTACCGCCGCGCGCGCATTCGCACCGACGAAGAACGAGACAGATCGGAGCCTCGTGGCGACCTCGGGCATGAGAAAACAATCGGTGCCCTGCGTGTGCAGGTGGTACAGCCGAACCCCTTCGAAGTTGGTGCGCGCAGACAGCGCCTCGATGAGTGGGACCGGCGTCGCCGCCGCTCCCTGCAAGAAAACGCGCGCCCCGCTGCGTATCACTTCGACAGCATCGGCGGCTGTCACCGCGCGCTTGGCCCAGGCTGGATCGAGACTCATATACCGATGATACCCAGCTCGTCGCTCGAGGCAGAGCGAGCTTGCGCTGCGCTGGACGTCGGCAACGTTTGCGCATTTCCAGCGGCAACCATGGCGACGGTGCGCACCGTTTTCGCGCGAACGCCGCTCCGACCTCAGGCCCTGCGGTGAACGACGAGCACGGGACAGTGCGCATGACGCACGGTCTTCTCGGCGACCGAGCCCAGCAGTGCTCGTTTGAGCCCCTTGCGCCCGTGACTTCCCATCACGACGAGGTCGATGGTGCGATCGACATCCAGCGACGCCAGCGTACGAATGCCGGCGAAGCCGCCCCGCAACGTCGCCCGGACCGTGGCGGTGGTTGTGTGCTTGATGCGGTCCACTTCTTTGTCCAGTGCTGCCGCAGCTTGCTCCTCGAGCGCGCGTGCAAAGTCGGGAAGCGGCGTTCGACGCGTGTGCGCTCCATACCCCCGGTGAGTAGCAGCCGACGTGCCATCGAAACGGGGCATTGTGCGACCGGAAGTCGCAAAGCGTGCTTGATCACTCGCAAGCGCACGCAGCGAGTGCGCGATGCGCTCGAACAGCTCTCGCATCGTAGCGAGCGGCATATGTGCTTGACGTCAATTACATCCACCCATCGCGGGGAGATGTAACTGTCGCTCAGCACATATGAGCTTGGGCCCACGGGTACATGTTGCGATCTTCGTCCGCAGCATGCTCTCTCAGGGTGGCGTGGAACGCTACCCATGGCCTCGTTGCTGCACCAGCTCAGAGTCGTGGCCCACACACAGATCTGCGACACGAATCGCGACGAAATCGGCAGGCTTTGCGTTGGCGGTGACTGGGCGTGCGCGAACGGCGACCTCGGCGGCTTGCGATGGGTCGCTCAGCAGCTCGCGTCCTACGTGCCCGAACCCCTGCATTGCGAGCTCGCCGCGCTGTCAGAGTGTTGCGCCTCCGACCCGGACCGCGCAGTGGAGCTCTGGAATCGCCTCAAGAATCGTGTCTACGCCGAGACACGGGCCTGACGTGGAGCGAAGAGGGTCGCGCGTGAGGAGGGACGTCTCGAAGCGTTCACTCTTGCCGCGTGAGCATGGCGCATATGCGCAACTCGCGATGCCTCTCATGGCCGCGCTCCTCGTTCGAACGCCTGCACTTCCCGCGTGCCTGATCGCGGTCGCAGCGGTCGGCGCATTTCTCTCCAACGAGCCCCTTCTCGTGCTGCTCGGCCATCGAGGCGCGCGACGAGCAGCGAGTGCCGGAGCCAGAGCACGACGGCGACTGCTGGTGCTCGCACCAGTGAGCCTGATCGCGGGCGCGGCGGGAATCGCGATGGCAAACAACGCGACGCTTGGCGTCTCGGCCCTCGCGGCAGTCCCGGCACTCACGCTCGTCGGGCTTGCGAGCCGCGGTCGCCAGCATGCACTCGGGGCCGAGCTCGTCGCTGCGATCGCGTTGCCCGCCGCGGCAGCGCCGGTTGCCGTCGCATCAGGTGTCGCGATGAGCTCTGCGTTACTCGTGTGGGGCGCTTGGGCCATCGGCTATGGTGCAAGTGTCATCGCTGTACACCGGGTGATCGCGCGGCATCGTCGGGCCGCCGGACAAGTCGATCGTGCGCTTTTGGTGATGCTATGCGCCGCCGTTCTTGCCACGTGCGTGCTCGTGAGCTGGTGGCCGAGCGTATCCGTGGGGCTTCCCCTCCTGGTGCTCTCGACGGCGATCGTGATGCGCCCTCCCCGTGCTCGTCACCTGAGGGCGATCGGGCTCGCGCTGGTTGCGGCTTCGCTCGCCTCAGTGTTCATCGCGACCGCGCTCGTCTGACACTGAGGGGATAACGCTCTGCCACCGATCAGCTCGCATCCGAGCTACCGGCCGACGGCCCCGTGCCACTGCTGACGCGCGGCATGGTCACGCGTGCAACCGCAATCACGAAGGCGAACGATCCGAGTGCGAAGACCGTGTCTCCGATCACGCGGAGCCAGCGCAGCGTCTGCATCGGCTCGCTCTGCAGGAATTCAGAGCTGCGCGCGTACCAGTACCCCACGTCGACGGCCGCCCAGGTCTGCAGCAACCCGACTGGAAGCACACTGATCATGACCATCGCACCGAGCCCGAGATTGATCGTCCAGAAGGCGAACTTGAGCAGGCGCTCCGGCCACACGACGTTGGGACGCACCGACTTCACGGTGAGAAGGATCAAGCCCAGGCCGAGCATGCCGTAGACGCCGAACAGCGCAGTGTGACCGTGGACCGCGGTGGTGTTGAGGCCCTGCATGTAATAGAGCGCGACCGGCGGATTGATCATGAAGCCAAACAGGCCCGCACCGACGACGTTCCAGAATGCGACCGCGATGAAGAAGTAGATCGGCCACTTGTAGGCTCTCATCCATGGCGTCGAGCGCGTGTGTCGCCAGTTCTCCCAGCCGTCGTAGCCGAGGAACACCAGCGGAACGACCTCGAGCGCGCTGAACACCGAGCCGAGCGCGATCGCGACGGTCGGAGTTCCGCTGAAGTAGAGGTGGTGCAACGTACCAAGCACACCGCCGGCCAGAAAGATCGTCGCCGCAATCACGGAAGTTCGTCCCGCGACCGCATAGCGCACGAGACCGAGGCGGGCGAACAAGAACGCGATGATCACGGTGGCGAACACCTCGAAGAAGCCCTCGACCCACAAGTGCACGACCCACCACCGCCAGTACTCCGCGACGGCGAGGTTGGTGTGACGGCCTGCCCCGAGCGCCGCGAAGAAGAATCCACCGATCGCGATGGTCGAGATGAGCAGCATCACCACGAGCGGTCGCTGCGCGTCGCGGCGCTTGATTGCCGGCCACAGGGCTCGCGCGACGAGCACGACCCACAGGCCAAGCCCCACGAGGAGGCCGTACTGGTAGATGCGGCCGAGATCTATGTACTCGTAGCCGCTGTGGCCAAACCACCAGACGCCGTCGGCGTCGAGCTTGCCGTTGATTGCGAGCAGCTGGCCGGCGAGGGAACCACCGACGACGAGCACGAGTGCAACGAACAACACGTTGACGAGCAGTCGCTGGCCGCGGGGCTCGTGGCCGATCGATGGCGCGATCGCGAGTCCGGCCGCGAGCCATGCCGTCGCGATCCAGAAGATTCCAAGCTGCACGTGCCACGACCGGGCGGCCGAGTACGGCAGGAACTTTGCGAGCGCGATTCCGAACAGACCATTGCCCTCGACGCCGTAGTGCGCCGTGATGATGCCCATCACGATCTGGAGCAAGAACAGAGCGCACACGACCCAGAAGTACTTCACGGTCGCCAGCTGCGATGGTGTCGGTGACGCCCCGTGCAGCGGATCGTCTTTCGGAAGTGCCTCGGGGTGCTCGTCCCTGCGCCGCGCCGCGTTCCAGAACCCCAGTGCTCCGATCCCGCCGAGGAGCATCAAGATGCTGACGCCCGTCCACACGATGGCGTCGGGCGTTGGAACGTTGCCGATCAGGGGCTCGTGCGGCCAGTTGCTCGTGAACGTCACGTCGTCGTTTGGCCGGTTCGTCGACGCAGCCCACGAGGTCCAGAAGAAGAACGCTGAAAGAGCATGCGCACGGTCCGGCTCGGTGACAGTGCCGGGCGGCAGTGCGTAGTCGGAACGACCATTCGCGAACAAGTCGGTGTAGTGCGCGATGTTCGCCTCGATCGCGCGCGCACGGTCCTCGGTGACGGTGATGGTGCGCGTCGCCGGTTCATACGTGCTCGCCCGGATCATCGTCTGTAGCCTCTGCTTCAGCAGTGCTTGGCGTTCGAGGGCCGCGTGAGCAAAGTCGGTTCCGTCGACGCGACACCACCCGTCGAGGATCTGCATCAGCTCGCGATGCAGCCAGTCCGCGCTCCAGTCCGGCGCGACGTACGCCCCGTGGCCCCAGATCGATCCGAGCTGCATCCCGCCGAACGAACGCCACACGTCCTGTCCGGCCTCGACCTCACCGGGGCCGAACACGAGACGGCCCTCGGTCGTGACCACCCGATCGGGAATCGGCGGCGCGAGCTGATAAATCCGCGATCCGACCCAGAGAAGCACCGCGAAAGAGACCACCAAGACAAGCGCGAGAGAAATCCAGAGACGACGCATCGCTGCAGCGTGTGCACGCCGTGAGCCACGTCGAAGTCCGCGAACCAGTGCCAGAACAGCTGGACCCTGGCGCAACCGCCATGGTCGATCCGCCAGCCTTACGCGTCGTTCTCGATGCCGAGCTGCTTCATCTTGACGTGCATCGTCTTGTAGTCGGTCCGTAGCGTCCGTGCTGCCAGGGCCTTGTTCCCGCCTGCGGCCCGCAGCGCCTCGCGGATCGCGATCCGCTCGGCCTGCTGAGCCGCCTCGACCGCGACCTCCTTCAACGACTTCAACGACCGATCGCCTGCCGCTGGCGCGGGCTCCAGCGGCTTGGCCTCGGCAGACTTGCCCATCGCGGCCACGATCGACTCCGCGTCGAGGGAGCCGACTCGACAGCGCAGGACAGCCTGGCGAACCACGTTGCGGAGCTCGCGGACGTTTCCAGGCCAGCTCTGGGCGACCAGCAGGACGAGGGCCTCCTCGGTAATGTCCGTCACGGGCCGGCGGAGCTCGATGCTCACCTCGCGCACGAACCTTCGCGCGAGGTGGCGGATATCGCCAGGGCGCTCGCGTAGCGCCGGCAATCGGATCGTGTACTGGGCGAGACGAAAGAACAGATCTGCGCGGAACTCGCCGGCCTGAATTTTCCGTTCCAGATCGATGTTCGTCGCTGCGATGAATCGCACGTCGAGTGGCGTTAGCCGGGTCGCGCCCACTGCCTGGACCTGCTTGGACTCGAGCGCGCGCAACAGCTTTGCCTGCAGGTTGATCGGCATGTTGCCGATCTCATCGAGGAACAGGGTTCCACGTTCAGCCAGCTGGAACTGGCCTTCCTTCTTCCGCTCCGCTCCACTGAACGCGCCCTTCTCGTGTCCGAATAGCTCGGACTCGAGGAGGGTCTCGGGGATGGCGCCACAGTCGAGCGCGATGAACGGAGCGGCGGCACGTCCGCTCTGGCGATGGAGCGCCTGGGCGATCAGCTCCTTGCCCGAACCGGTCTCGCCGAGCACGAGCACGGTGAAGTCTGACGCCGCGACGGTGCGCACCTGTTCGAACACGTCGGTGATCTCCGGACTCGAACCCATTTGCTCGGCCAGCGTGTTGCCCTCGACGCGACGGCGCAGCTGCTGCACCTCCTCGTGGAGTTGACGACGCTCGACCGCGCGGTTGAATACCAGCACGACCTCCGCGGTGTCGATCGGCTTGGTGAGGTAGTGGTACGCCCCGAGCTGCATCGCGTGGACGGCGTGCTTGACGTCGCGATGGGCGGTGAGCATCACGATCGGTAGCGACGCGAGCCGATCGCCGAGGCGCTCGAGGATCTGGATCCCGGTGAGGCCAGGCAACTCGATATCGAGCGCGACCACGTCGGGATTCTCGCGCTCGATGGCAGCCAGTCCTGCAATTCCATCGTGGGCAACGACAACGTCGAAGCCCTCTGCTTCGAAGATGTCGCTCATCAATGTACAGCTACGCACGTCGTCGTCGACGACTAGAAGCTTCCGTGGCATGGCCCCCCAAAGTTCACAACTCGCCGACACGGCGACTGTGCCAGGACCGTGGCGGCGTTACCAGGGTGGAGGACATCCTAGCCCGACGAGAAAGTCTCCAACTCCGCACGACTGCTCGGGCCCTCGATGGCGTGCTTCTCGCAGCGTGGACCACGCATGCCGCGCGAAGTCTTCTTGGTTCAACCTGACCCGCTCCGCGCGAAAGTGTATGCAGACAGCCTCGAGCGACGCGGCTTCCTCACGTTCACCTCGACGAGCGCAGAAGCTGCGCTGACCGCGATAGAGCGTGTGCATCCCTGGGCAGTCGTCACGGAGCTGCTGCTGCCACGCATGAGCGGTCTGGTGCTGGCTTCCGTGCTCAAGGCCAGTCCGGCGACACGCGACATCGTCGTCGTTGCAGTCACGGCGCACATGAACGAGGGAGTCCGACGTATCGCACTCGAAGCAGGGTGCGCGGACTGCGTCAGCAGCGCGATCAGCGGCGACGACCTCGCGGCCAGCGTCGCGCGTCATCTGAAGGGTGAATCATGAGAACCAAGACAGTCCCGCCTGTGAATCGCACCCCCAGCAATCACAATGTCATTGCCGCGGGGTTCGACGCGACCGAGCGTGCGGTGCTGCAAGCGTCCTGCGAACGGGCCACGAAGCATGTGCGCTTCCTCCAGGAGGCGCGCGCGCTCGCACCCGACCGCAACGCAGCCACGGGCGTCCTGCGCAGGCTTGCCGACATTCTCGGCCGTCAGCAACAGCTCGTCCCCGCGCTCGAGGAGTCGCTGTACCTCGTGGCCGAAACGACCCGCGCCGATCTTGCGGCGATCTATCTGGTAGACGAATCGCAGCACTGGCGCCTCGCCGTCCACGCCGGCGTCGACGCTGCCGTCCGATTCGCCGAGGTCGACGCCAAGCTCTTGCAGCGGGCGCTGGCAGCGGCCGACTCCGTGGAGCTCGGCGATCACAGCGAGGGGCGTGCTCTGCTCGAGCGGCTCGGGTGCTCGCGCGGGATCGTGTTCCCTTTGATCGTCCGAAACACCCACGTCGGGGCCATGCTCGTTGCGATGCGTGGCGGGGATCCACTCGCCCCGGAGACGTTCGAGCTCGTGCGTCTGGTCGCCGTGCACGTCGCCCTGGCGGTGGCGCAGGCGGAGCTCGTGAGCTCGACCGAAACGAACCGGTTGCTCCTGGATGCCGCATCCGATGCACTGATCGTGCTCTCCCTCGACGGCAAGGTGGTCGACATCAACCAACAAGGGCTAGACCTCGCTGGAGCAACGTCGCGAGATCAAGTTGTCGGACACCACATGCATGAATTCGCCGTCGCAGGTCAGGAGCCTGCGATGGACGCCAACTTGAACGCGCCCGATGGCAACGACCTGGCCGTCATTCGGCGCCTGGATGGGACAACGTGCGTCACCGAGGCCCGCCGAGTGCCGATGCAGATGGGTGGCAAGCCACACGCGCTCATGATCGCACGCGACGTAACTCGCAGACTCGAGCTCGAGCAACAAGTCCGGGCCAGCGAGGAGCGGTACCGCTCGCTGGTCGAGGCGATTCCAGACGTCGTCTGGTGCGGCACCCACGCCCAGACAACCGACGTCACCGAGAACGTTGCGGGCATGATCGGCTTCTCGCGGGACGAGCTGCTGGCGGACTCGGTCGACACCTGGTTGAGTCGCGTACACGTGGATGACGAACACCGCATCCGCCGCGCCTACGCGGAGTTCTTCGACGGCAGCGAGCCGCTCAACGACGAGTATCGCAACCAGCACAGGGATCGCACGAGGCTCTTGCTGAATCCGCGCGAAATGCGCACGCACGAGCAGGGGGCGTGACCTTCGGATACGTGCTCGTCAGCGATGTCACGCGGCGGCGCAAGTTCGAGGAGCAGCTCGGTGCCGCCCAGAAGATGGAAGCGATCGGCATGCTCAGCGGTGGTGTGGCACATGACTTCAACAACATCCTCGCCGTCGTGCTCACGAACTGCGACTTCGTGAGCGAGACGCTCGACCCGACGATCCGCGCGCAGCGGACATCGCCGAGATCCGTCGCGCGGGCGAGCGAGGTGCGAACCTGACGCGTCAGTTGCTTGCGTTCAGTCGGCGCCAGGTTCTCGAGCCAACCATCGTCGACCTTGGCGCGCTCACGCACGACCTGCAGAAGATGCTACGCCGGCTCATCGGGGAGAACCTCCGGCTCGTGGTCGAGACCAGCCCGGACCTCGGGCTCGTGTGTGCGGACGCCGGACAACTCGAACAGGTGATCGTGAACATCGTCGTCAACGCACGCGACGCGCTCGGAGCGACTGGCCGCATCGCGATCAGGCTCACCAACGCCGAGATCGACGAGGAGTTCGCCGCCAGCCACGTGCCGATCACGCCAGGCAACTACGTACGGATCTCGATCAGCGATACGGGCTGTGGCATGGACGCACTGACCCAGCGACGCATCTTCGAGCCGTTCTTCTCGACGAAGAAGGAGCGCGGGACCGGCTATCGACGACGTACGGGATCGTGAAGCAGAGCAAGGGATTCATCTGGGTCACGAGCGAGCTCGGGATCGGCACGACGTTCGACGTGTTCCTCCCGCGCGTCCATCCGCCCACGGGGGCCGAGGTGTTCAAGCGAGTCGAGGCCGTGGACCGCGGGGGCACCGAGACCATCCTGCTCGTCGAGGATGATGATGGAGTGCGAAGCGGTATCAGCCGGCTCCTGGCCGGACGCGGGTATACGGTGTTGTCGGCTCGCGGTGGCAACGAGGCATCGGCGCTTGCCGCGAGCCACGAGCACAACATCCACCTGGTCCTCACAGACGTCGTGATGCCCGACATGAACGGATTCGAGGTCGTCGACGCGGTCCGCTCGCACGCGAGGGGCGTCAAGGCACTGTTCATGTCCGGGTTCTCCGATCACCAGATCCTGCAGAACGGTGAGGTGCCACAAGGCCTCGCGTTCATCCACAAGCCATTCAGTCCCACGGCACTGAGCAAGAAGATCCGCGAGGTGCTCGATGCAGACGCTCGATAACGCTGCGCCGCTTACTTCGTGGGCGCAGCGACGACAGCCGCGGCGCGCTGCAGCGCCTGCGCCATGTCGCGATAGCGGCCGAGCCGTGAGTACACACGCGCGAGACCCGATGCCGTGCGCGCCTCGAAGCCCGGCGTCTCGCCGGCCTTGTTGAACGCGTCCTCGGCGCCGAACAGATCGCCCGATAGAGTCAGCACGTCGCCGAGCGTCGCGTACATCGCGGCCGCCGAGATCTTCGACGACGCACGCGGCACACCGCTGCGCAGCACTGCAGCAGCACTCGGTGCATCACCGGCACGCGCGAGCGCGACCGCATACGCGACGATCGCGTTGCCGAAGTTCGGCGCGAGCTGCAGTGCACTCGCCAGCGCCTGCTTCGCACTCTCGAGATCGCCCGAGTCGAGCGACAGCTTGCCGCGCTCGTAGTACCGGCGCGCCTGGAATGACATCAGTCGAGCTCCAGCAGCGAGAAGCGCGCGGAGGCATCGTCCCCCGAGGCACCCTCGGGCTTCTCGGGCTGCGGCGCAGCGGGCTGGCCCGGTGCGGCCGGCTGACCCTGCGCGGCTGGCGGCGCGGCGGGAGCCGGCGCGGGAGGCGTGTTGCCTGCTCCACCGGCGGGCGCGCCACGCACCGAGAGGCCGGCGCGCGGCGGCGGCGCGGGTCGCTCCTGCGCGGGAGGCGGAGGCGCGGCGGACGGGCGCGTATCGACGAAGCCAGCAGGCGCTGTGGGTTCGCCAGCGTTCGGCCGTTGCTGCAGCGTGGTCTCGACGACGTGCACGCCAGCGGACGGTCGTGGCATCTCGGCGGCGGGCAGCGCACCGGGAACCGGCTGGCGACCCGCGAGCAGCGGCTGCATCACACCGCCGATCTTGACCGAGACCTGCTCGCGATCGACGGTGAACAGCTGCAGCTCGGGATGATCGAAGCGCGTCTGCATCGCACTGATGAGCTGTGCGAACGACGCGCCCGAGAGGTCAGCCAAGGTCTCGGCCTGGTGCACGAGCATCGGCGGCGGTCCCTCGACCACGTACTCCTTGACGACGAAGGTCAGGATCTCCAGCAGCGTCTCGCGATCCATCTCGCTGAACGCCTCTTTGACGTTGGCAGCGAGCTCGCGAATGTCGGGACGAGAAGGCATGAGAACTCCTGGAGCGAGGCTCCTTAGAACGTGGCTCCGTCGAGATCGATACCGGTCGTCTCGCAGCCGACGAACCGGGTACCGGTGAGAGTTGCGCTGCACAGGTTCACGCCGCGCATATCGCAGCCGATGAACACCGCGCCGGTGAGATTGGCGCCGTACATGTTGGCGCGCTTGAAGTCGACCTCGAACAGCGAGGCGCCGGTCCAGTCGGTGCGCGAGAGCGAGACGGTCGCGCTCTCGTAGCCCTCGAACGTGCACTTCATCAGCACAGCCGCGGCGAAGTCTGCCGAGTAGAGCTCGCTCTCCTTGAACGTGGTGCTCTGGATGCGTGCCTTGTGGAACCGCACGCGGGCCATGCGCACCGGGCCGAGCTCGCAGCGAAGCAGCTGCGCGCCCGTCAGGTCGAGCTCGGTGAGGTCGCAGTCCTTGGCGCGCACTCGATTCCACAGCGCGCCCCTCCACTGCGACGTCCGAAGATCGGACATCTTGAGCTCGGCGCGCTCGAGGCGAGCCTCATCGCCATCGCAACCACGCAGGTCGAGGCGCTCGAGCGTGACGTTGTCGAGATCGATCCCGCGCAGGCCTACCGACGGTGCGGCGAAGCCAGCGATGGTGCGGCCAGCGAGCTCGTCATCGGCGACGAGGCGCTCGAGCTGGACTCGCGACTGAACGACGCCAGCGTCGGCGGCACTGTCACTCACCCTTCGAGCTTAGCAGTTCTGGGTTACGGGCGACGAGCCGCGCCGTTGCGCGTGTGCTGATTACGCGCTGCATCGCCCATCAGATCCATGACGCGCTTCTTGATCTTCTCGATCTGCTCTTTCATGGCTCTTTCTGAGGCCATCTTCGCCTGGTTCGCTTCGGCGTGCGCTGTGGTCGCGCCCTGGCCTTTGGACTCGGCTTCGACCTCATCCTCGACCGCGTGCGCTTCAGCCTCGTCACCCTCGGTGAAGGCGAGCGTGTTATCGAACTGACCCTTGCGGTGCAGACCACGTGTGGCCTGCGCGACGTGGGTGAGCTCGTGGGCGAGCAGTGCTTGACCGGCTGCCGTGTGGGCTGCCTTGTCAGGCGAATTCCCCATGAGCACGAGACCGGTGGAGCCGATCGTGACGGCGTACGCCTGTTGCTTACGGTTGAACTCTTCGGCGAACTCGCCGGTGATCACGCGAACGTGACCGAGATCGACGCCAAAGCGTTTCTCGTACTTCGCGCGCGTCGTCGGATCGAGCGGATCACGGCGACCCGCCTTCTTGGACATCATGCGAAGCAGACGGTCTGGGTCGTACTTCCGCGCGATCTCGTCGGTCAGGTCCTCTGCCGCGACGTCCGTCGATGTCTCTTCGTCATTCGCCATAGAAATCCGGTAGTCGTTTTACGGGCTTACTCGTCTTTGCCTTCCCCGGACCAGACCGAGGAGTAGCCCTCGTTTTGTTCATAGAATTCGCTGGTTTTCTCCTGCGACACGACCGCGGAGTCGCCGCCGAGGGCCTCGGTGAGGAACTTGGTCTCGGACAGGCAGCTCCCACCTTTGACGCCCTTCACCTCGAAGGTGACCTCGCCCTTGGCGTTGATGACGATCTCGATGTCCTGCTTGCGACTCATGATGACCTCCGATTACTCCGCCGCCGACCACTTGCTCACGACGAGACGGATGCTGCCGTCTTCCTCGTTCACTTCCTCTTCCACCGCGTAGCCCTTCTCTTCGCAGGCCTGTTTTACGTTGTGGTACTGGTACTTCTGGTTGAGGGTGTCCTTGAACTCTTCCTCGGACGTCCCGTTGGTCGTCTCGACGCCCCACCAGTCTGCGGTGATCTCGTAGGTGCCGTCCTGGTTCTCGATGACGCCGATATCGTATCGGCCCATATCGACCTTCGCGGCGGCCTTGAGCGTGTCCCCGCGGTAACCGCGAACGGTCACCTGCTGGCCTTGTTCGGCGTACTCGACCTTGAGCTTCATGTCCTCGAGCGCCTTCTTGATGGCGGCGAGGTTCGTGAGTTTCAGGGCGCACTTGGTGAAATGCGACATCGTGGTCTTCCAGTGTACGTCGCGGTGTTAGCGCGTGGTTGGATTAAAGCTCTAGCTTCCGAGTATCGTCGTCGGGCGGGGTACCTGCCTTATCGCCCAGGCCACCGGACGGGGCGCCATAGCGCGCCATCCAGCCTTCCTTCTTGGGCGCCTTGGCACGGGACGACGCGGGCCGGGCACGCGTGCGAGCCCACTCACGCATCTGCTCGATCATCTCGCGCATCGTGATCGCGAGCGGGACGAGCTCGCTGCAGGTCTTGAGCAGACCGTCGGTGCTGAGATCTTCGCCACTGTCGAAGGCGTCGTAGAGCGCGGCGATCACCGCCTGCTCGAGCTCGGCGCCCGAGTAGTCGATGGTCGCGTCGACGATCTTGTCCATGTCGAACTGACCTGGATCGCGCTTCTTCTTGCGCAGGTGGATGTCCATGATCTGCCGGCGGTCATCGCGGTCGGGCAGATCGCAGAAGAAGATCTCGTCGAAGCGGCCCTTACGGAGCAGCTCGGGCGGCAGCTGGTGGACGTTGTTGGCGGTCGCGATC
>JBBQFU010000178.1:0-19114 GCA_038322185.1 Haliangiales bacterium | reverse complement strand
GTTCATCAGATGATTGTCACTCTCGAACGCAACGGCTTGATCGCCCGCATCCCAGGTCAAGCGCGAACAATTCAACTGCTTGTGCCGGCTGAGAAACTGCCGGCACTTCAACCGATCAAAACCTCTGCGGCGAGGTACTAGTGCGTCGCCTGCTGCTCCGGCTCTACGTGGTCGGCAACGCGGCGAATTCGGTACGCGCGATCACGAACGTAAAAGCGATCTGTACCGAGCATTTCGCCGACAAGCATGACCTCGAGATCGTGGACCTACTCGAGGCGCCTCGCCGAGCCATCGCCGACGGGATCATCGTCACGCCGACGCTGCTCAAGCTGTGCAAGCCCGTGGGCCGGATCATCGGTGATCTCAGTGATATCCAGCAGGTCTTGGTCGCACTGGGGCGCCAATGACACCGGAGGAGAGCCAGCTCGACGAGTTGAAGCGGCTCCTCGCCGAAGCGACTGCGACGATCGCGGCGCTGCTGTCCGGACAGGTCGATGCCGTCATCGACTGGAAGACGCAGACACCGGTGATGGTCTCCAAGGCGCAGGTCGCACTCCGCGAGAGCGAGGAACGCTACCGCCGGATTGTCGAGACGACGAACGAGGGCATCCTGACGATGGACGTGGACGGCGTGATCACGTTCGTCAACGTTCCTCTGACCAAGATGCTCGGCTACGCCGGCAGCGAGCTCATCGGCCAGTCGCTGTCGGCGCTGGTCCCCACCACTGCGCAGTCCGAGGTTTTGCATGGCGTCGAACAGTCGCACGACGGTGGATCCGGACAGGCCGAGGTCCTATTCGTGCGCAAGGACGGGAGCGAGCTGTGGGCCTTGCTCAAGGCCAGCCCGATCCGCGGCGCGGACGGGACGTACATCGGTCGCCTTGCGATGCTCATCGACCGTACGGAGCACCGTGAGCGCGAGCAGGCACTGCGCAAGAGCGAGGAGCAATACCGACAGATCGTCGAGATCACCACCGACGGCATCCTCAAGATCGATCGCGAAGGGCGGATAACGTTCGTCAACCGGCGCTTCGCGCAGATGCTGGGCTACGAACCAGAGCAGGTCATGGACGTCAGCGTGTTCACGCTGATGAACAGTGCGGCCGCGGACCTTGCCCGGCTGGCAATGGAGCCCAACGCGACGATCTTCAACTCCCTCGACACCACGTTCCGACACCAGGACGGCAATGACATCGCCGTGAATATCGCAGGCTCCAAGCTCCTCGACGCCAACGGGGAGGAGACCGGCTACCTCGCGGTGGTTCGCGACATCACCGAGCGCAAGAAGCTGCAGTCGCAGCTCATGGTCAGCGATCGGATGGCATCGGTGGGCACGCTGGCCGCCGGCGTCGCACACGAGATCAACAATCCGCTTGCCGCCGTGCTGGCGAACCTCGAGGGCGTGCTCGAGGCCACGGCCGCGATCACGACGCAGGCGACCCCGGCATGGATTGGCGAGGAAGTCCGCTTGCCTCTGCTCGAAGCGCGCGAAGCCGCACAACGAGTGCAGCTGATCGTTCGCGATCTGAAGGTCTTCTCGAGCACGCCGGCCGAGGAGCTTGGTGCCGTGGACGTCGAGGCGATCATGGAGACATCGCTGCGAATGGCCTGGAACGAGGTGCGCCATCGCGCGCGTGTCGTCAAGAACTATGGCGTCCTGGCAAAGGTTGCCGCGAACGAGGCCCGGCTCGGGCAAGTGTTCTTGAATCTCGTTGTGAACGCGGCGCAGTCGATCCGCGAGGGCGATGCTGAGCACAACGAGATCCGCATCGGTATGCGGGTCGAGGGCGCACGGGTCATCATCGATGTCAGTGACACCGGGGAAGGGATCGCGCCGGAGATCGTCGGGCGTATCTTCGACGCGTTCTTCACAACGAAGCCGGTCGGCGTGGGCACCGGCCTCGGTCTCGCCATCTGCCAGCGGATCATCGCCGACATGGCAGGCGAGCTCACCGTACGCAGTGACCTTGGCAAAGGCACGACCTTCTCGGTGTCACTGCCCGTCGCGCAGATCGATCACGCTACGGCACATCCGAACCTCCCCGTCGCGCCTCATGTCGGGACGCGGGTCGGACGGATCCTCGTCGTCGATGACGAGAACCTCGTCGCGATGAGCGTCAAGCGGATCCTCAAATTGCACGATGTCCACACGCTCAACAGCGCCAAGGAGGCGCTCGCCCGTTGTGTCGCGGGCGAGTCGTACGATGTGATCCTCTGCGACCTGATGATGCCGGACATGACTGGCATGGAGCTCCACCGAGAGTTGCTGCGCGTCTGCCCCGAGCTCGCCAAGCGCATGATCTTCATGTCTGGCGGCGCGTTCACACCCGAAGCGCGTGAGTTCTTGGCCGCGATGGGGACCCACGTCGACAAGCCCTTCGACGCAGCAGACCTGCGCGCGCTCGTGCAGCGATACCTGAGCTGAAGAAAACGGCGGACAACGCATTCCGAAGCAGCCCGTCTTCGTGCTCACGGGGTACAAGAGGGCCGTGATCACCGAGAGTTTGCTGCAACTGTTCGTCCGGACCCTCGGGTCCCACAAACATGTCAAGCGAGGCGCCATGTCGCGCCATGACGGGGAGAACGGCGCCCTTCCGCTCGACGTCGCCCGAGTGCTCGGCCATGTCGGAGCCTGGCGCTACGCCGACCTCCGATTCATGCAGCCGTCGCAGCTCGAACGCGAGCGAGCCACGTTGACGAATCTAACAACCGAGTTCGAGAGCGGGCGCTCGGCCACCTCGAGCCACGCCTTGTGGAACAGCGCGTGGTATCCGCTCGCCATCTCGTCGATCGAGGTTCACGCATTCGATCCGATCGGTTGCTTCGGTGGCTCGCCCGAGCAGGTGGTGTCGTTCGACTTCAGCAGTGGCAATACCTGGTGCGTGTTCCCGACGATCACGGCCTGGCTGAATGCCCTGATCGAAGGCTTCGATACCGAGGGCAAGGACGCGATCGAGAAGGCCTACGCGTGGGCGCGTGCGAACAAGGGATGCGTCGACGTGAAGTTGCCGGCAACTGTCGACGAGCAGCGGTCGAAGCAGCGCTTCGAGGCGGGCATTGGCAACTGGATCGAGATGCGACATCCCGATGGGAGGAGCTGGGCCGTTCGCGAGCGGCGCACCGGGTTCGAGCTCCGCATCGGCGAGGGCGAAGACGCGGTGATCCGCAAGCGCACCTCGGCGAATCCGAGCGTGGAGGTGCGTCGACTCCTTCGCGAGCAGGCAGCAGAGGGCTTCGTCCGCAACGGTTAGCCAGCCGATCAGCGGACGGGCGTCAGGAACATCGTCACCAGCACCTGCTCGTCGTCCCACGGCGCGGCTGTCTCCTGACGGGCGAGGCGGTAGCGACCCGCGCCGAGATCCACGATCAGCGCGCCATCCCCATCACCGTAGCCGTCACCGAACGACGCCACGCCGCCGCTCGGCAAGCTCGCCGCGAGCTCCCGGGCTGCACCCATCTTCTTGAGCCACATGTACGCGGCGAGGAGCTTGCCCGACGTCAGCTCGATCTCGCCGACCTCGGTCGCATCGACGCCAGCGCCGAGTGCCTCGGCGAACAACGCGTCAAGCTCGCCGGCATGAGCGGCGTGGTGCTCCGCCCACCACGTGCGCGGCGGCGCGACGAGAACGAGCGGCGCATCGGCCGTGCGATATGCCTCGATACGTCCGGACTTGCCTTCGAGCTCGAACGCGAAGCCACTGCTCGACCCGACATCGACCGTCGTCGCATCGTCGCCCTTGGCGAGGCCGCGCATCACCTCGGCAGGATGGCCGGTGAACTGTGCCTTGTTCGCGGCGGGCTTCGTCGGCACCCAGTCCGTCGCGGCGGCGGCATCGAACACGACGATGGTGAGGGAAGACGTCGGCGATACGAGCGTGGCGATGGGATCGGACATGACGACGCGAGCTTGCCCCAGATCGGCTGCATCACGACATAGATCTCGCCGAGCTTCCCAACTTCGGGTCAGGTTCGCATCCGCGCTTGCGCTGCCCACGGTGCAAGCGACAAGCCCGAACGCACGTGCTCGATGAACACGCGGACCTTCGTCGAGAGGTGCCGTTGACGCGGGTACACGGCATGGATCCACACGCGTGGCGAGTGGGCGCGCGGAAGGACGATCTCTAACTTGCCGGCGCTGATCGCGTCATCGAGATAAAACATCGGCAGCATTGCCAGGCCCGCATCGGCGAGACACGCGTCGCGGACCGCGATGCTGTTGTCGACACGCAGCCGGCCGGAGACCTTCACGTCGACCGGCTTTCCCTTCACCAGAAACGTCCACGACGGTGCGCGTAAGCCGTAGATGATGCACTCGTGGCGTTCGAGATCGGCAATCGACCTCGGCGTACCGTGCTTCTTCAAGTAACGCGGCGTCGCACAGACGCGCGCATCACATGCAACAAGTCGCTGGGCGACAAGCGTCGCTGAATCGGGCAGGTCGGTCGCGATGCGGATCACGACGTCGATGCCTTCTTCGACGATGTCGACGAATCGATCAGTGAGCGACAGATCAAGCGTGAGCTCGGGCCAGGCGGCAAGCAGACTTGGTACGAGCGGGGACAGATGCAGGACGCCGAACGCGCTTGGCGCGTTGACGCGAAGCATGCCCTTGGGCGCGCCAGCCGCCCTGCCGAGGGCATGATCGAGCTCGTCGAGGTCGTCGAGGATGCGAGTGCAGCGCGCAAGATAGGCCGAACCGTCCGTCGTGAGCGAGACGCTTCGGGTGGTGCGGTGCAGGAGCCGGGTTTGCAGCCGGTCCTCGAGCCGCGCGATGTGTTTGCTCACGGCAGCGTTGGAGAGCCGAAGCTCGCGTGCCGCCGCCGAAAAACTCTGGAGCTCGGCGACGCGCCGAAACACGGTCATCCACTGCAGTCGGTCCATTGTTCACGAATGGTAAAAATGAATTGCACGATTACGTCAATTATCATCTGCAACGAAACGCCGCATGGTGGGTTCACGAACCGGTCGCGCACGACGCGCGGCCTCAACCCAGGAGCACCTCATGTCCGCGTTCTTCTTGTTCCAGAACCTTGGCGTCGTCGACACGCGCGCCTTCGACGAGTACAAGCGCCTCGTTCCCGCCACCGTCGAAGCGTTCGGCGGTCGCTATCGTGTTCGCGATGGGGTCGTCGAACCGGTCGAAGGTCTGTTCTCGCTGACGTCGCCCGTCATGATCGAGTTCCCGTCGCTCGATGCCGCACGCGCTTGGTACGGATCCGACGAGTACCGCCCCCTCAAGGCCGCGCGCGTTCGCGCCGTTCGCGCAACCGGCCTCCTCGTGGAGGGCCTATGAGCAACGGGCGGTTCCACCCCAAATTCCTCGCAGTCCTCGTCGTCCCTGTCCTCCTCGGTGCCGCGGCCATCGCGCGCACCACACCGCAAGCCGTGGGGAAGAGCCCGTGGAATACAAAGTCCCCATCAAGCGCGGCTCGGACGGCAAGAAGGAGTTCGCGGCCGAGATGAAGCGGCTCTCCGACGAGGGCTGGCAGTTCTTCGGCCGCTATCGCCTGAAGTTCGCCGGCGCAAAGAACGTCGTCGACGAAGGTTCGAAGCCATGGCCGAATGCCAAGGCACCCAGTTGGCTAGCCAAGGTGCCCGCGTCCGAACGCAAACGAGTCCAGAAGATCCTCGACGATGAGAGGCTCGGTCATCGTGCAGCGGACATTCTCTCGCTTGCGCGGCCTGCGATTCATTTCACCCTGGCCACTGCCAAGGCGCCATCCGCAGTGACAACGCGCTTCGGCGGTGCTCCTGATCTGCCGGATGGTTTTGCGTGGCCGATGAACGGCGCCACCCCGCTCGCCTTTGTCGCGCAACTGGATCTTCGCAGCCTTGCACCGCTCGACCTCGAGCGTCGCCTCCCGCGCACGGGTCTGCTCACGGTGTTCGCGCATCTCGATCTCAGCGATGACTACGCCGAGCATGGCCGAGTCTTCCACTTCGCGGATACCAAGGCGCTCGTACGGACGCAGCCGCCGCACTCCGCCGATCAAGACGGGCGTCCAGCGAAGACGGCGCTCGCCAAGCCCAGCATCATACTGACGCTCCCGCCGCTGCACGAGAAGTCGTACAACGCGCTGCGCCTGACCAACGACGAGGAGACGATCTACGACGAGGGCGTGTTGCCGCGTGTACGAAACGCGCGCAAGACCCCATCCAAACCCGGCGCTCATCAGGTGCTTGGCTGGTCTGACGGAGAGCGACCCTCCACGAGCTTCGAGCTGCTCGCGCAGATCGATTCCGACGGTCGTTTCGGTTTCGAGATCGGCGACGTCGAGACGCTTCGCATCTGGGTGCCAACGAAGAAGCTCGCCGCGAAGAGCTTCACCTCGGCGGCCTTCACGCTGATGCAATGAGCCGCATCTCAGCCGCCGAGTACACCTTGCCCTGCGTGATGCGATGGACGCGCAGCCATGCGCGGGACGAGGTCGATCGCCTCGTCAAGTTGCGTGCTTGATCTTGCAGCCGCCGGCACAGACGAACGACACCGGCCCCGAACACTATCGGTTGCGGGTGCGAGCGCTCTGCGGATGGATCTCACCCGTCAGTTTCACTCACTCCAAAATGCGGTCTGCCCCCGCATTTGGAGAAGAGCCGCTGCAGGTTGCACTCCACGAGTGGTGTGGAGGTGGTGGGCGACCGCGGCTGGTTTCGTCTAACTATGGAGCGGGAGAAGGGATTCGAACCCTCGACGTCAACCTTGGCAAGGTTGCACTCTACCACTGAGTTACTCCCGCAGTCGGTAGGGGCCTTTTCTAGCGGGGGCTCAGGTCCAAGTCAAGCGGTCACGTGCGAAGGACGTGACGAAAAAGCCGCAAGGGTACGGATCACCGCGGGAACTCCCGCCTCCCCACCCGTCGGGGTGATGCGGGCGGCGTGAGATGCTGGACGCATGCTCGAGAAGCAGACGCGCGCATTCATCGCCCTGGCCTGCAAGGTGGCGTGGGCCGACGGGGTCGTGCAGGACGAGGAGCGCGCATCGCTCACCGCACTGCTGCAACGGTTTGGCGCCCCGGTGACCGAGGCCGAGCTCGACACGTGGCTCACCGCCGGCGCACCGGATGCCGAGCTCTCGGAGCTGCCACCCGCGATGAACGAGATGTTCATCTACGAGGCGTGGAAGATGGTCGAAGCCGACGGCGACGTCTCCGACACGGAGATCAAGCTGATCGAGGGCTTGCTCGGCCGCGTGGCCAAGAAGAACGAAGGCATCAAGCTCGGCCAGATCGCGCTGATCAGGAAGTCCGCCTGGCGCCCGTAGCGCCAGTTAGATGTTCCCGCAGCCGAAGTGGTAGAGCGCGGCGGCGCTGGCTTCGTTGAAGACCGTGACCCCGTTCTGATTGGCCCACAGCTCGTAGGCGATCAGCTCGAGGCTACCGTCGCGATCGAGATCAGCGGTCGCGAGTAACGCGTAGCCGTACGCCCCCGCGACAGGTGCGGCCTGGATCTGGCGGCCGTGGGTGGTCCACACCGCGTTGCCGTCGTAACCGTCGACCACGGACGCGTAGTGCCGCGATCCGCGGCGGAAGGCCTGAAGCACCCGCGCGGTCACGGACAGCTCCAGCACGGCTGCAGGGTCGACGCTGCGATCGGCCACCTCGAACGCGACATCGGCGTCGGCCGGCCACACCGCGAACAGCGTCGCTGCCGGCGCATCTGCGGGACGGGGCGCCGAGTATGGAATCGTGTTGCCGACGCAGCCCTTGTAGTGGCAGCACTCGGGTCCATAGGTGGGGCGTAATCTTGACCCTCATCCTCGTCGTGAAACGGCGCGGTCGAACGCGCGACCGTTAGCGGCCCGAACGCGGTCTGGACAGTCGCGGTGGCCGGCATGGCCTCTCCGCACGCAGGCCCCGTTACGAGCTTGCCGTCGATCGCGCGGGCAAGCGGGATGAAGCGAACGACGTCCGGACGAAGGAAATCTTCCGGCGTAGATCGACCATTCGCCCAGGCCTCGATCAGCAACACCGCAGTCGGTCGACGCACGAGCGCAGTCGGTGAACGCAGCGGCGGCGCAAAGGTCTCGTCTGTGATCAGCGGCAACGGACGCACCACCGGCACCGGCGTAGCCGCGGGTGGAGGCGGCTGCACGGGCGCGCGCGATCCACACGCGACCAGAACGACGACGAGCAGCGCACGGCCCATGCGCGGTGGCTCAGGTCGACTTGGTGGCGGTCTTGTCGGCCTTGAGCGCGGACTCGGAGCGCTCGGCCAGCGACTCGATCGTCTCTTCGGTGGCTTCGATGACACCGATCGACGCGGTGACGGAACCATCGAGCAGCTTGGCCTCGGCGATCTGGACGCGGAAGCGCTCGGCGAGGATCTTGGCGCCCTCGAGACCGGTACCCGGCATCACGATGGCGAACTCGTCACCGCCGAGGCGGAAGCAGGCATCCATCACGCGCGTGTGCTTGTTGAGGATCGTGCCGATCATCTTGAGCAGCTCGTCACCCGCGGCCTCGCCGAAGCGATCGTTGGCGGTGTTGAAACCGTCGAGATCGAGGAGCGCGAGCGAGAAGGTCTGCTGGTAGCGGTTCTTGCGCGCGAGCTCGACCGAGACGCGCTCCTCGAAGGCGCGCCGGTTGAGCAGGCCCGTGAGCGCATCGTGGGTGTTGTCGTAACGCGGGCGCGGGAAGCTGCGCGTGCGATGGAGCGGGATGGCGATGATGTTCGCCATCAGGCGCAGGGTCTCGAGGTCAGCCTCGTTGAAGGCACCGGACTTGGGCGCCGAGGCACACAGGACACCGACGGCATACTCGCCGTGGAGCAGGGGGACGCAGACGGATGCGCCGTCATCGGCCTTGGCCGCCTTGCGCGAATCGATGGTCTTGCCCGAGAGGCCCGCGGCCTTGGTCGAACGACGGACACCGAGCTGGTGGCTCGAGCCCGACGAGGCACGGCACACCACGTCATCGCCTTCGACCAGCTCGACGACGGCGGTGGATTCGAGGAGCAGGGCAGCGCGCTCGGCGACAACCCGCATGACTTCGTCGGAGTTGAGCGCCGCCGCGGCGATCGCGTTTTGCAACTCGATGATCGAGAGCAACCGCTCGGAGCTGGGCGTAGCCGATTCAGCCATCGGGCACATCATATACGTAGTCGTGCGGCGTGTGGGCTAGTCGGCGCCACCCTCGCGCTTGCAGGCAGGGGGGGCGGCATCGGTACCCTTCGGGGCCGCCAGCTCGACGAGGTCGAACGAGACGTTGTCGGAGCGGATGCCGGCAGGCCCGGCGAGGGAGCGGGCGCCGTCGGGGAGCCGGCCCTGGAAGGCCACACGCCCGTCGGTCCAGACGTAGATCTCGTCACCGATGATCTCGGCACGCAGCGTATGGGACTGCCCGTACTCGTACGCCGGCACGTAGTGCTTCGCGCGCGAGCGAACTTTCTTGTAGCCCTCGGCCCCGCACTCCTCGTGCGTCGACTGCCCCGGGTTGTACTTCACCGAGACATCGATCTTTGGCCGCGGATCGAGCCGCCACATCACGTAGACGACATTGCAGCTGTTCTTCGCCCGCAGCTTGAGACCGAGCTGCCGCCGCACATCACCGCTCGCGAGCGCACGCGAATCCTGCGACTCGCCACGATAGGTGAAGCTCAGCTGCGCGGCATCACCACCGGCACCCCGGGCGAAGCCACGCATCGTCGGCACCGCGACCGCACCATCGGCGAGCTCGCCCTTGGTCACGCACAGCGCCTCGGAGGTAACGGGCTTCAGATCGATCGACGGAGCCGTGCGCGCCGCCGGCGCCGCCTCGGTCCGCGAGCCGGTACACGCAGCAAGTAGCAACACGAGGGCGCGACTCATTGGGCCTCGTTCCCGAGCACTTCATGGATGCTCTCGACGTGCGTGGTCAAATACGCCAGCTGCGCCTTGGACTTCACCAGCTCGAACCACACGGTCTGCTTGTAGCGCTTGGTCTCCTCGCCACCGATGCGGCCGAGGGCCTCGAGCTGACGCTCGAGCTCGCTCACGAGGGCCTGGGTTTCCTTCGCGCGCTTGGTCTCGATCTCGATCGTCGTGCGCAGCTGATCGACCGTGCCCTCGACACCGAGACCACGGCCCGACTGCACGAGCCGCTTGCGACCCGTCGCGGCACGCTCGTTCGCCGAGCCCTGGAAGAACACGCCCAGGTTCACGCCGACCTGCAGCACGGCGAAGTACGGCGACGAGGTGCTCTGGCGGTCGGCGTAGTCATCGAACCCGATCCGTACGCTCACATCGATTCCTTGCGCGCGCCGCAGCTTTGCTTCGTAGCGCTCCATGTCGGCGTCGGCCTTGCGATAGGAGACCAGCGCACCCGCGAGCGGCTTGCTCGACGGGGCAGGGAGCGACGACAGCTGCCGCTTGTCCTCGGCCGCGAGCTCGCGCAGCTCCTCGACCCGCACGCGCGTCGCCGTGGCTTCCTGCGCCGTGGTCCGCCGCGCCGCGAAGTCTGCCTCGTCGGTGCGCAAGATCTTCTCCGCATCGGCGAGCGCATCGTCGAGGATCGCGACACGCGCCGCGATCGCACGCGACGCCGTCTCGCCACGGATCTGATCGAACGCCTTGTGCCGCCGGCAATCGGCCCCCGCACGGTCTTTCGTGGCGATGCCCTGATAGATGCCCGACAGCTTGAGCCGGACGCCGCCGATGTAGCGCATGCCCTTGGTGGATTGATCGGGCGTGACCGAGCCCGGGCCCTGCTCGACGTAGCCCGCGGAGCCGAACAGCTCGGGCGCGAACAGGAGGACGGCTTGCGAGCCCGCCGTACCCTCGACGAAGTCGCAGTAGCCGTCGTCGCGGCCCTGGGCAGCAACCGACGCCGACACGAGCAGCGAGGCAATGATGAACAACTTCTTCATTAGATGAACAGCGGCCGTCCTCCGACGAACAACACGTCGTCGGTCGCAGAGGTTGCCTTGTCGAGCTTGAGCTCGAGAACTTGACCGCGCATCTGCTTGTCGCGGTTCGGATGCTTGAACTGGACCTCGCCGGGCAGGACCTCGAGCACGACCCCGACCTTCTTGCAGAACACCATCGTCAGCCAGCAGCCGTAGAGCGGCGCGCCCTTCTTGATGTTCTCGAGGTTGCCGTACGGCACGAAGGCGACATGCGCGCCGTCCGCCATCGCCTTGATGTACGACGACTGCTTGAGCGACGCGACGATCTTGTCCTCGCGCTCGAGCGCCGTCTTCAGCATGTCGCGCGTATCGATCGCGCGCTTGGTCTCGAGCCGCGATGCCTCGAACTCCTGCTTGATCTTGAGCACGTCGTAGCTGAGCGAGCCGTCGGTCGCGGTGCCGCCGGCGAGCAGGGCCTCGAGCGCACGCGTCTGCTGATCGAGGTCGGCCGCGCGCGTCTCGTACTCGGCCTGACGCTCGGCGAGCGACAGGTTCGAGCTCGAGATCTGAGCAATCTGGAACTTGCCGTTGATCATCTCGTTACGATCGATGAGGCCGGCGCGCCACTCCTCGGCCATCCGCTTCTGCGAGGCCGATGCGTAGGCGCTGTTCGACTTCTTGATCTGCCGGCGCGTCGACGCAGCGACTGCCGCCAGCTCGTACATCCGAGCGAGCGCCGCCTTGCGACCATCGAGGTCACTCTTGATCGCCTTCGCGAACTCGGTCTGGAATTCCGCCTGGACCGCGATCGCACGCTCTGCTTGGTCGAGGTCGGCCGCCGTGCGGTCGCGGGCTGTCTGGCGCTCGGACAGCTGCGCCTGGAGCGACACGATCTTCTCGTCCGAAGGCGACAGCGCGATCGGCACGACCCACGTGTTGCTCATGTAGAAGAACGCGGTGGTGACCAGATAACCGATCAGGACGACCACGATGATCGACAGGATGATGAAGCCGAGCAGGCGATACGCGGTGACGAGGTGTCCCGACAGCTTCTTGTGATCGAGCTTGGGCGCACCCAGGCCGAGCTGCTCGAACACCTTCCACTTGCCCGCCTTCGCGTTCGCCGCGGCGAGCGTGGTGAAGCTCTGGTTGCTGTTGGTCGGCGCGCGAGGCGTCGGCGCGATCGTCGGCTGCACCGCGGCCATCTGACCAGGCGTCGCCATCGCGGCAACCGCCATCGCCGCCGGCGCCGGCTTGACCTGCGGGTTCGCGATCGGCGGAGCCGGTGTCGCGTGCGGCATGCGCTGGGGCAGGGCAGGCGCAGCGGCGAGCGCCGTCGAGCCCCACGTGGGCGCCGCGATCTGTGGTGCCGGCGCAGCCGCCGTGGAACCCCAGCTAACCGTGGGCGCAGCGTACGGACCGCTTGCCGCCGTTCCATACGGTCCGCCGGTCGCGGGACCATTGCTGAAGGTCGGCTGCATGCCCGCCATCGCGCGCGGCTTGGCGAACGGGATGACGTTGCTGGTGACCGGCGCTGACATCGCGGTGGCAGGCGCTGACAGCGCTGACCGAACCGGCGCGGGCGAGCGAGAACCTGTTGGTGCGGGTGCCGCCGCACGCGGGCGCGGCAGCTCTCGGATCGGCACCGGCGCGATGCGAGTGTCGACGGAAGTCTGGTCGCCAGCGTCGTGTGCTCGAGGCATCCGCGGAATCGGTGTCTCGATGGGTCGCGACTTTCGATTCGACATTCAGCGGGTAGCGTTGTGCAAGACGACTACCAGCAAGTGCGCGACGTATGCATGCGAGTCCGTACGGCTGTGCACGTTTCACACTGGGAACCACGCCCAACGAATGGGGTGTGTGCTCATCCCCAATTTCCATTCATCTCGATCGCGAACGCTCGCAACTCACAGCAATGCATTGCACGCGATGCGCATCACGCGCGGCGCGGCGCTTGCTGATGTGTTGCGCGCGCGCCCGTGAACCTCCCTGTCTTCCTCTTCATCTTCATCGTCTTCCTGAACCGCTACGTGTTCGGGTTGTACCTGACGCTCGTTCGCGGTTCGAAGCTCGACTCGACGATCGATGGATACGAGCCGACGATCACGATCGTCGTTCCGCTCTTCAATGAGGGCCGCTCCATCTACGACACGATCGTCAGCCTCGTGAAGCTCGACTACCCCCAGCACAAGCTGGAGGTCACCATCGTCGACGACTGCTCGACCGACGACAGCTACGAGTGGGCGATGAAGGGCGCGAACGAGTTCTCCAACGTCCGCGTGCTGCGCAACCCGCACAACATGGGCAAGCGCAAAGGCATCAACGCCGCCGTGCGCGCCTCGACCGCCGAGATCATTGTCTCGGTCGACTCCGACGTCATCGTCTACCCGACCGCGCTTCGCGAGCTGGTCGCCCGCTTCGTCACGCCGAACGTCGCTGCCGTCGGTGGCCGCGTTCACGTGTCGAACCCGAACGAGAACTGGCTCACCCGGCTTCAGACCATCAAGTACTACTTCGGCCAGGAGCACCTCAAGAACCTCGAGCGCGGCCTCGATCAAGTGATGTGCCTCTCGGGGTGCCTCACCGCGTATCGCCGCCACGTGCTCATCGAGCTCGAGCCGATCCTCGAGGACCGCAACATCCTCGGCATCCCGATCAAGTACGGCGAGGACCGCTTCCTCACGCATCAGATCGTCCGCCGTGGCTACAAGACGCGCATGACGATGAAAGCGATGTGCTTCACGAAGGCGGCGACCACGATGGGCGCCTACTTCAACCAGCAGCTGCGCTGGAAGCGCTCGAACATCGTCGACTTCATCGTGGGCGTCGCGCACGCGTGGAAGCTGCACCCGCTGCTGTGCCTGCAGTACCTGTCGATGTTCATGCTGCTGCTCGTCTACCCATTCGTGATCATCACCAACGTCCAGCGCGGCAACTTCATCGACCTCGTCGCGTTCCACCTGATCGTGATCGGTGGTTTCTCGATGGTCTACTACTTCGCACCGAGCGTCCGCGCGCTGCCGCCGTGGCTCCGCGTGCACCCGATCGCATTTCTGCCGATGGCCGTGCTCATGCCGGTCGCGTACCTGCTGCTCACACCGCTCGGCCTGTTCACGCTCGATAGCTCCAGCTGGCAGACCCGTGGTCACCAGGGAGCACCGCTCGCTCAAGGCGCTCAACCAGGAGTCGTTCCATGATCGTCGCCGCTCATCAGCCTCACTACATGCCGTGGCTCGGTTACCTCGACAAGCTGGCCAAGGCTGACCTGTTCGTCGTGATGGACGACCTGCAGTACGAGAATCAGAACTTCCAGAACCGCCAGCGCATCAAGCTCGCGACCGGTTCTGCGTGGCTCACGGTTCCGCTCGAGCGCGGCACGCAGCTCGATCGCATCTGCGACAAGCGGATCGACAATCGCGGCAGCGAGCGCCAGAACTGGCAGCGCCGCACGTGGCTCACGCTCGAGAACAGCTATCGCCGCGCCCCGTTCTTCGAGCGCTACGCCGACGAGCTCCGCGCGGTCTACGCGCAGACCTGGGTCTCGCTGCTCGAGCTCGACATGAAGATGCTCGGGCTCGCTCGCCGCTGGCTTCACATCGACACGCCGGTCGTGCGCGCGTCCAAGCTCGGGCTCACCGGGCAGAAGACCGATCGCATCATCGACCTGTGCAAGAAGACCGGTGCGCGCTGCTATCTGTCCGGCGGCGGCGGCTCGACGGACTACCTCGATGTCGAGCGCGTCGGTCGCGCGGGCATCGGCCTCATCTGGCAGCAGTTCCAGCACCCGCGCCACGCGCAGCGTTATCCCGAGGCGGGCTTTGTCTCGCACCTGAGCTTCCTCGACCTCGTCCTCAACTGCGGCCCCGCGAGTCGCGACGTTCTGTTCGAGCGCACACACCCGACCGCACTCAGGAGGGCCGCATGAATCGCATCCTCGAAGAAAAAGGTGGCCGCGTGCTGCTGTTCGGCGCCCACCCCGATGACATCGAGGTCGGTGCCGGCGGGCTCGCCGCGCGTCTGTCTGACCAAGGCGCCGAGGTCACGTTCGCCGTGGTCTCGATCCCGAACCACACCGATCAACGACGCGCCGAGGCGCAGGCCGCGGCCGAGGTGATCGACGCCAACCTGTTCGTCATCTATGACGAGAAGCCGTGCCGCGTGGAGGACATCGCGATGCACGAGCTGGTGCGCCGCTTCGATCAGATCATCGGAGACGTGCGTCCCGACCTCGTGATCACGCACTCGGCGAACGACCTGCACTGGGATCACAGTCTCGTCAATCGCGCGACGGTTTCGGCGCTGCGCCGCACGCCCTGCGATCTTCTCGCATACCTGTCGAGCCCTGAGATGAACGCGCAGGCGCGCTCGATGGGGAACTGCTTTGCCGACATCTCCGGCTACGTCGACGCCAAGGTCAACGCGATCGCCTGCCACAAGTCGCAGCTCGCGCGCCTCGACCTCGAGAGCTCGCGCGACCAAGCCCGCGCGATGGGCCGCATCAGCGGCTACGAGTACGCGGAGTGCTACGAGGTGCTCCGCGTTCGCATGTAGCAATTGGCGGGGGATCGGCGCACTGTCTCCAGACCGATATGCCGATTGGCTGTAAAAACTGCGGCAGCTACTTCACGCGTGACGAGATGGAGCGGCGCAAGCCGCCCGCGTATCCGTGGCCGCTCACGGCCGCCGGCGAGCGCGCGTTGGCCGAGAACCGCGAGAGCGGCGAAGATCAGATCCAGTGTCCCAACTGCGGTTGCGGCACACTCAAGACGACCTAGGTCGCGGGTGTGATGCGGACCGCGGTCCGGCGCAGCCCCGTGCGATTTCACGACGACCGCCACCCCTCCGTGCGGGGCCGCACGATCGGAATGTGATCTAGTCTGGCCGTCGACGACGGAACCCCCTGAAGACGGCGGAACCTGGCAGCGCTTGCCGGGTTGGGAAGGGTCCGCGGGTGCGGCGCGTTGATTGCACGTGGCCAGCCGGGTGCACGCCAAGCGGCGAGCGATTAATGGTAGCGTCGCCTCGATGACGACTCGAGCGACGTTGTTTGCAATCGTAGTGGGCTTCTTCGCGATCACCGGTTGCGGTGGACCGCCCAAGAAGAAGATTTTGGCGGACACGCCGGCGCTTCCGTATATCGCGCCGGACATCGCGGAGATCACCGGGATCGAGGAGCCAGACGCGGACGAGCCTGCCGACGAACCGGCGGAGGAACCCGCGCCTGCACCCGCGCCCGCGGCCGCTCCGGCTCCCGCGCCGGCACCACCAGCTACCCCTGCAAAGACCCCGGCGAAAGCGCCAGCCAAGAAATAGAGGAGAGATCGAATGTGCGGAATCATCGGTTACATCGGCAATCGCCAGGCAACCCCGTTGCTCATTGGCGGACTTCGTAAGCTCGAATATCGCGGCTACGACTCCGCCGGTGTTTCCGTCATCGATCCCGCATCAGGCGAGGGCAAGTCCCGCGTGGTTCGCTGCCGCGGCAAGCTCATCAACCTCGAAGAGAAGCTGAAGGCCGAGCCGGCGACCGGCACGGTCGGCATCGGACACACGCGCTGGGCGACCCACGGCCGCCCCAGCGACGAGAACAGCCACCCGCACAAGGTCGGCCCGATCAGCGTCATTCACAACGGCATCATCGAGAACCACCTGGCACTGCGCCAGGAGCTGGCCGCCGGCGGCAGCAAGTTCTCGAGCGAGACCGACACCGAAATCTTCGCCCACCTCGTCGAGCGTCAGATCGCCGACGGCGCCGAGAACCTGACCACCGCTGTTCGCAAGGCGCTGCTCAAGGTTCGTGGCAGCTACGCGTTTGTCGTGATGTCCGACAAGGAGCCCAGCACGCTGGTCGCCGCGAAGAACTCGTCGCCGCTCATCGT
Source organism: Haliangiales bacterium (assembly GCA_038322185.1). Taxonomy (GTDB): domain Bacteria; phylum Myxococcota_A; class Polyangia; order Haliangiales; family Haliangiaceae; genus JABFXX01. The sequence goes on along the minus strand of JBBQFU010000178.1, from coordinate 2,414 downwards.
CGGGCTCGGTGAGGGCGAGAACTTCGTCGCCTCTGACGTCACTGCGGTTCTTGCCGAGACCCGCAAGATCCTCTTCATCGAGGAGGGCGAGCTGGTCACCGTCACGCGCGACAGCGTCGTGATCGAAGACTTCGAGGGCAAGCCCAAGACGCGCGAGCCAAAGATCATCACGTGGTCGGCGGTCCAGGCAGAGAAGGGCGGCTTCAAGCACTTCATGCTCAAGGAGATCCACGAGCAGCCCCGAGCGGTCGCGGACACGCTCGTCGGTCGCGTCGATCTCGAGAACGACGACGTCAACCTCGATGGCCTCGACCTCGACGTCAAGAACATCAAGCGCATCATCTTCATCGCGTGCGGCACCTCGTATCACGCGTCGATGGTCGGCGAATTCCTCGTCGAGGCTCTCGCCCGTATCCCGGTCGACGTCGACCTCGCCAGCGAGTTCCGCTATCGCGATCCGATCGTCGGCCCGGGCGACCTCGTCGTTGCCGTGAGCCAGTCCGGCGAGACGCTCGACACGATGGAGGCCATCCGCGAAGCGAAGCGCAAGGGCGCCAAGGTCCTCGCGATCTCGAACGTCGTCGAGGCCTCTATTCCACGTCTGGCCGACTACGCATTCTACACGCACGCCGGTCCCGAGATCGGCGTCGCGTCGACGAAGGCGTTCACGACCCAGCTGATCGCGATGGCGCTGCTCGGCGTGTACCTCGGCCGCCGCACCGGCACCCTCACTCCTGAGCGCGCTCGCGTGCTGCTCAGCGAGCTCGTCCAGCTACCGAACAAGATGCGCGATGTCACCGAGCAGGGCTCGCAGCTGCAGGTCCTCGCGAGGCGCTACGGCCAGGCCAACGGGTTCTTGTTCCTCGGCCGCGGCCCGCAGTACCCGATCGCGCTCGAGGGTGCGCTCAAGCTCAAAGAGATCTCGTACATCCACGCCGAGGGCTACGCCGCCGGCGAGATGAAGCACGGACCCATTGCCCTCATCGACGAGCATCTGCCGGTCGTCGTGCTGTGCCCGATGGGGCCCAGCTACGAGAAGACGGTCTCCAACCTCGCGGAGGTCCGCGCGCGTCAGGGCAAGGTCCTCGCGATCGCGACCCGTGGCGATCACGACATCGGTGGTCACGCCGATGACGTCGTGCTCGTCCCCGAGACGGCGCTCGAGCTCCAGCCGCTGCTCACGGTGCTGCCGCTGCAGCTGCTCAGCTACTACGTCGCCGACCTGAAGGGCACCGACGTCGACCAACCGCGCAATCTCGCGAAGTCCGTCACGGTCGAGTGAAGCGAAAGGCGCCAACCTCGCCCGGCCTCACTCACTTCAATGAAGCGGGAAAGGCCCACATGGTCGAGGTCGGCGCGAAGCCCGAGACGGCGCGCGTCGCCATCGCGAGCGGCGTGATCACGATGGCGCCGGCCACGGCTGCCGCGATCGCCGGTGGTTCGATCGGCAAGGGCGACGTGCTCGGCATCGCCCGCATCGCCGGCATCCAGGGCGCAAAGCGTGCATCCGACCTCATCCCGCTGTGTCACCCGCTGCGCATCACCGGGGTCGACGTCGACCTCGCGGTCGCGGAGACCAGCGTCCGGGTCACCGCCACCGTCAGCGCCTTCGATCGCTCGGGAGTCGAGATGGAGGCCCTGGCAGCCGTCTCGGCGGCGGTCTTGACGATCTACGACATGTGCAAGGCGATCGACCGCGGCATGGTGATCTCCGAGGTCCGGCTGGACGAAAAGCGTGGAGGAAAATCGGGCACATGGACGCGATCTCCGGTGAGACCGGAAGTCCGCAATACCAGCCGCAAGTCTGCCAAGAGTCGTTAGAGATTCCGGTTCAGAACGGGCGGGCGTTGAGCGATGCTTTGCCGCATGCGCCGTACCGCCGTAAGCCTGGGACTCTTGCTGCTGTCGTCTGCCGCGTCTGCGGGGACCTTTGAAGCGCCCATCCTGGGCGGCACCAGAACGACGGTTGGCCAGTTCCCCAACGTCGTCTACCTCGAGGTCGGTGGCGGCCTGTGTACCGGCACGCTCATCACGCCGGACTGGGTGCTCACCGCAGCGCACTGCATCGAGAACCTCGCGCCCCAGAACATCAGGATTCACTTCGGCACGGTGAGCATCTCGCAACAGGGTGTCGTGCGCACAGGTGCCATGTCGATCGCGAAGCCCGCGTTCTCGCAGAACGACCTCGGCCACAACGACATCGGTCTCGTGAAGCTCAACATGCCGATCACCGACATCAAGCCGGTGCCGGTCAATCTCGATCCGTCGAAGGCGCCGATCGGCATCAAGGTCACGATGGTCGGCTACGGCGCAACCGAGGTTGGCGGCGGCGGAGCGGGCGTGCAGTACACCGTCGAGCAGACGTCGGTCTCGTGCCAGAGCTTCGTTGGCTCCAACGCCGACCTGCTGTGCTT
>JBBQFU010000177.1:0-19114 GCA_038322185.1 Haliangiales bacterium | reverse complement strand
AGAGCCCGAAGTAGCCGGCCTTGGCCATCTCGGTGATGAAGCGCTCGGGAACGAGCTCGTCACGATGGTGAATGCGCTCGGCATGCGGCAGCACCTCGCGCTCGGCGAACGCGCGGACATTGCTGCGCACCTCGGTGAGCGTCTCGTCGAGGGGCCACGCGAGGCGGCCCTCCGATGCGATCGCCTGCTCGCCGATCTGCTCGACGGCCGCAGGCGTTGTCGCCTTGAAGATCGCGGCGCGAGCGGCGTCATCGAAGCGGGGTTCGTCGATGCCGAGTAACGCGGCGACCGGCTCGAGGCGGTTGCGGATCGAGACCGCGAGGTCGGCAGCGGCGACCCGCGCGGCACCTGCAAGGTTCGCCGGCGCGTCGGCGAGCTCGGCGATCACGCGCGCTTCGGTGGCCGCGTAGGCGACACGCTCGACGACGACCTGGTGATCATCGATGGCTTCTCCATTGCGCGTCAGTGTTCGCGCGGCCTCGACGGCGCGGTCCGCAAGAGCCCGCGTAGCGACGGAGATCACGTTCATGTCGAGTGCTTAGCGCGCTTTGATGTCGGGTTGATGTCCCTGTCTCGTGAGATCTCCGATATGAACGAGGATATGAAGCGATTCCTCAGCTTGCTGGTCGTGCTGGGTAGTGCAAGCGCCTCTGCGGATGACAAGACGCCGGTCACCACGCTGGACTGCGCGAAGCAGCCCGCGGTCTCGATCGCCAAGGGCGGCGGCAGCTACAAGATCATCGGCACGTGCAACAAGGTCGCGATCTCCGGCGGTGACAACAAGGTCGCGATCGAGGCGAGCACGAACCTCGCGATCACCGGTTCGAACAACGTCATCACCATCGACAAGGCCGACAAGATCGCCGCACTGGGATCGAAGAACCACGTGACCTACGGTAGCGGTCTCACCGCCGCACGTCCCAAGATCGCGAGCGCCGGCAAGGGCAACGTCGTCGTTACGCGTAGCGAGTGAGTGCGCGACTGACCTGCGCGCCGTAGCCGCCGCCGAACAGGCACGCATGCGCCGCGAGCGGATACAGCTGGTGCAGCGCGATGCGATCGCGCCAGCCGTCGGCGAGCGGGAGCACCTCTTCGTACGCATCGACGAGCGCATCGGGCAGGCCGCCGAACAGCGCGAGCATGGCGAGATCGATCTCGCGGTGACCGCCGTAGACCGCGGGATCGAGGATCACCGCGTCGCCCTGCGTGGCCGCTACGTTGCCCCACCACAGATCGCCATGAAGGCGCGCCGGCGGCTCGGGCGGACCGAAGCGATCCGTCGCTGCGCGCAGGCGATCGAGCTGCGCGTCGAGCCCGAGCCGTGCACGCGCACACAGTGGACGCAGGCGGCGCTCGACGTAGAACGTCGGCCAGTCTGGCTCGGCGGTGTTGTCTTGCGGCAACGTCGCGAGGAAGTTGTCGTCGGTGAGCCCGAATGCCGGCGCACCACTCGCGTGCAGGCCTGCGAGGCCGCGACCGAGCACAGCCGGATCGGGACGGCTGGTGAGGTCGAGCCACTCGAGTGCGAGCCAGTCATCGCCGGTCGCGATCACGATCGGGATGCGCAGCACAGCGTTGCCGTCGCGCAGCCACGCGAGGCCGGTCGCCTCGGCCGCGAACATGCCGGCTGGTGGGTTCGCGTGCGCCTTGACGAACAGGGTGCGGCCGTCGGCGAGCCGCACGCGGTACGCGTCGTTGATGTCGCCGCCGGCGATCGAAGATGCATCGGTCAGCGGGCTACCGAGTGCGGCACCGATCGCGGCGTGGTTCACACGCGCGAGCGTACGTGCTCGAGCAGGCCGCGACACGCGCGCTCGCAGATATCGAGCACCTCTTCGAACCCGTCGCCGTCGCCGTACCACGGGTCCGGAACCTCGGCGTCGATGGGCGCGGTGTCGTCGAACGAGCGCAGCAAGCGGATCGGCGGCACGTTGGTGCGGCCGCGCGCGAGGCTCTGCAAGTTCTCGTAGTTGTCACGATCCATCGCGAGCACGAGATCGAAGCGTTCGAAGTCCGTCGCGACGAACCGGCGCGCGCGTGTCGACAGGTCGTAGCCGCGGCGCGATGCCGCCGCGCGCGAGCGCGGATCGGGGAGCTCACCCACGTGCCATGCACCCGTACCGGCACTGTCGATCGTCAGCGTGCGATCGAGCTCGGCCTCGACGACGAGCTTCTTGAACACACCCTCGGCCGTCGGCGAGCGACAGATGTTGCCGAGGCACACAAAGCAGATCCGCACCGACGGTCAGCTCGTGGACGGACCGCGATCGAGCTCGCCGGTCCAGTACAGATAGTCCTGCCAGGCCTCGGGCACCGAGCGCAGCGAGATACGGATCGCGACCGCGGGCACCCAGTTCGGCTGCGTCGGCTTCGCGAGCAGCCGCATGCCTGCTTCATCGGGCGTGCGCCCGCCCTTCTTGCGGTTGCACAGGTAACAGCACGTCACGATGTTGGTCCACTCGGTCGGGCCGCCCTTCGAGCGCGGCACCACGTGGTCGTACGTGAGGTCGCTGATCGAAGCCTTGCGTGCGCAGTACTGGCACTTGTAGTTGTCGCGCGCGTAGATGTTCACGCGCGAGAACTTCACCGGCCGCGAGTGGCGGCGGAAGGCACGCAGCAGGCGCACGACGGCCGGCACCTTGATGATGAGGCTCACCGACCGGATGTCCTGGTCGTACTCCTCGATCACCTCGACCTTGCCGAGGAACAGCAGGCTGATGGCCCGCTGCCACGAGATCACCTTGATGGGCTCGAAGCCCTGATTGAGCAGTAGGGTCTGTGCGAGATCCATAGTCGTGGAGGAGCGGACAAAGCCCTGCGGCCCTCCACCACCAATGTAGCATCGCCTCGGCCGCGTGCGAGTTTCCAACATCGTCGTGCGATCCCGAGCACATGGCCGGGCCACCCGTTCGGCCGGGCCCGAACCTGAGATTGAAAACTATTTTCAATACTGGTACCAGTAGGCCTCCATGTCGACGTCGCTCGCCGAGATCGCGCTGGGTAAGACGGCGCGGATCGCGAAGGTCGATGGCCCCCGTGCGTTTCGCCGGCGTCTGCTGGAGATGGGCCTCGTTCCCGGCGTTGACGTCAAGGTCGTGACGCGCGCCCCGTTCGGCGACCCGCTGCAGATCGAGGTACGCGGTGGCCAGTGGTCGATCCGTCGTGTCGAGGCCGCGCAGATCGAAGTCGTTCCGCGATGACCGCTGCCGCTGATTGCCATGATGCGGCGCCTGCCGAGGTCCCCGCACATGGAACGACCCATGTCGCGCTCGCAGGCAACCCCAACGTCGGCAAGACGACGCTGTTCAACGCGCTGACCGGATCGTCCGCGAAGGTCTCGAACTATCCGGGCATCACCGTCGAGCGACGGAGCGGGCGACTCACGCTGCCGACCGGCGAAGCGATGCTCCACGATCTCCCGGGCACCTACAGCCTCAACGCGCGAAGTGCCGAGGAGCAGCTCGCGTTCGACGCGTTGCTCGGCCTGCTTGGCGACGCGCCACCAGATGTCGTGCTCGTGTGCCTCGACGCGACACAGCTCTCGCGGTCCGCCTATCTACTGCTGCAGTGCCGCGAGCTCGGGCTGCGTTGCGTCGGCGCGCTGACGATGTTCGACGAGGCAGGCAGCGCGGCGCCTGATCCCAAGGCGCTCGCCGCAGTGCTCGGCTGCGAGATCATTCCGGTGGTCGCGCGTGCCGGCAAGGGACTCCCGGAGCTGGCCGCTGCAATCGAGCGAGCGAAGCGCTCGGAACCGTCGGCGGTGTGGAAGTGGACGCCGTCGCCGCAGCTGCGTGCGCATCTCGACGCGGTGATCACCGCCCTGCCCGACCGCTGGCGCAAGCCGCTGGGCGGTCGTGCCGATGACGGGCTCGCGCTGTGGGCGCTGACCTGTATCGAGTCCGAGGGGCCCGACCCCGACGAGCTGGCCGGTGTACCTGCGGACCTGCGCGCGATCGTGGACACGCGGCTCGCGGGCGCCGGCAAGGCGGTCGATGACGAGGCCGTGCTGGCACGGTGGACGTGGATCGATCGCGAGCTCGGCAAGCTCACCGAGAAGCGCCCCGACCGCACGCGGACCGAGCGCATCGATCGTGTGCTCCTGCATCGCGCGCTCGGCTTCATCGTGTTCATGGCCGTGATGACGGTCCTGTTCATGTCGCTGTTCGCGTGGGCCGATCCGGTCGTCGATCTCATCGACCGCACCTTCAGGTGGTGCGGCGATCAGCTTCGCGACGTGCTCGGACGCGGCATGTTCACCGACTTCCTCGTCGACGGCCTGATCGCGGGCGTCGGCGCCGTGTTGGTGTTCCTGCCGCAGATCTTGATGCTGTTTCTGTTCCTCGGTTTCCTCGAGGACTGCGGCTACCTCGCGCGAGTTGCGTACCTGATGGATCGCATCATGCGGTCGATGAACCTGCACGGCCGCGCGTTCGTGCCGATGCTGTTTGGCTTCGCATGCGCGGTCCCCGCGATCACCGCGACGAGAACGATGGAGCGGCGGCGGGATCGCATCCTCACGATGATGGTCGTGCCGCTCATGACCTGCTCGGCGCGGCTACCGGTCTACACGCTGCTGATCGCGGCGTTGATTCCGGGAGCGCGTCTGATGCAGGCGTCGCTGATGGTCGGCATGTACCTGTTCAGCGTGACGACGTCGCTCGTCGCAGCGTGGGTGATGTCCAGGACGATCAAGGCGCTCAAGGCGAAGCGGCTGCCGTTCATCATCGAGCTACCGCCGTATCGCTTCCCGCGCATCGTCGACGTGCTGCGCATGATGTGGTCGAAGTCGTCGATGTTCCTGCGCGAGGCCGGGACCATCATCCTCGCCTGCTCGATCGCGCTGTGGGCGCTGCTGTATTTCCCGCGCCCCGCCTCCGATCCGCAGACGCCGCAGGAGCACGCGCAGCGGCTCGAGCAGAGCTACGGCGGTCGCATCGGTCACGCGATCGAGCCCGCGATCGAGCCGCTCGGATTCGATTGGAAGATCGGCATCGGGATCGTCGGCGCGTTTGCTGCGCGTGAGGTGTTCGTCTCGACGCTCGGGATTGTCTACGCGGTCGGCGAGGCGGACGAGACCAGCACGCCGCTGCGCGAAGCGCTCAAATCCGAGAAAAAACCCGACGGCACGAAGGCGTACACACCTCTGGTCGCGTTGTCACTCATGATCTTCTTCGCGCTGGCCTGCCAGTGCATGAGCACCCTTGCGGTGGTGCGGCGGGAGACGGGTAGCTACCGGTGGCCCGCGTTTTTATTCGGATACATGACGGTGCTCGCCTGGATCGCGAGCTTCGTCACGTTCCAGGTGGGCCGCGCCCTCGGGTTTTGACCGACGCCGAATGGTGCGGCGCGCACGTCATTTAGTACCCGATAACCGGTAGTTACCCGCATTGTTAGCGGGCTCCGTGCGACATTCCGAGCCTATGCATTCGCCTTTCCGGTGGCTGGGTATCGCCGCCTTGCTTCTCGTCGCGGCCACCTCCTCCGCCGATCCGTTGAAGCCGTACGTCGTGATGATGCTCGACACATCGGGCTCGATGGACAACGTGACGAACGCCGGACCTCCATCATGCGGTGGTCGCGATAATCGACTCAACCACGCGCGTTGCGCGATCAACCGCATCGTCAACAGCTATGGTGACATGGTGTTCGCGCTCGGTCGCTTCCGCGAGACGGGTAGCGGCACCGTCGGCAACGGTCAGTCGTGCGATGCAAACGGCGACATCGACGGCAATGGCAATGATCAGTGCAACACCAGCGGCGTTGGCTGCAGCTCGTGCAACTGTAACGGGCGCACGCAAAACTGTTCCGGATGCTCGACGACGCTTTATTCGGATGCGCGCGGCGAGATGCTTACGGGACTCGTCGACGGCGGTAACCAGGCCGCGTCGACGTGGACCGATTTTCAGTGCGGATCGTGCGGGGGCCAGGGCACGAGCCTGGGCAGTCAGCCGGAGATCTGGGGCACCGGAAGCTGGACGCCCCTCGGCGGCTTTCTCGCGTCGGCCTCGCGCTACTGGCAGGGCCTCCAGGCGACGGACAGCAGCGTGATCTGGCCGAGCGCGAGCGCTGGATTCGATCCGATCCGCAATGACCCAACCAAGACGGCGTTCCTGCCAATCGGCTGCAATCCAAATCCAGCGACATGTGGAGGCAACTGCTGCGTCCAGCAGTGCCGCCCCTACATCACGATCATGCTTACCGATGGTGCCGAGACGTGCGGCGGCAATGCGGTCCCTGTCGCGCAGAGCATGCTGAACACCGTGATCGACAATCGCGGATATCGGATCGAGACCAAGGTGATTGGCTTTGGTCTCACGCCCGGCAACGCCGATATCGAGGCGTACGCCCACGCTGGCGGCGCGCCCGATCTCCCGGGAGTGTTCGAAGGCTTCTACGCCAACGACGAGGCGTCGCTGCAACTCGCGCTGTCGCAGATCCTCGCCGACGCCGTGAAGGTCGAGACCTGCAACAACCTCGACGATGACTGCGACGGCGTTTCCGACGAGGACTTCCTGCCGCCGAACATGGTGCCCGGCAAGGGCAGCATGTGTAATAACGGCCAGCTCGGCATTTGTGCCCGCACGGGTCAGCTGCTTTGCCGTGCAGATGGCGCGGGCCTCGAGTGCAACGCACAGACGGTGACGCCCGGCGTCGAGATGCTCCCGTGCAACGGCCTCGACGACGACTGCGATGGTCGCATCGACGAGAACCTCGGCTGCACGCAGTGCATCCCGACCGGTGAGATCTGCGACGGCAACGACAACGACTGCGACGGAGTTCCCGACCAGGTGTGTCGCTGCTCGAATAACATCAACGAGCGCTGCGACGGCATCGGCAACGACTGCGGCGGCGCGGCCTGCGATTGCGCACCGCTGACCCAGCAGTGTGGCATTGGCGCATGCGTCGGCATCGCGACGTGCACGGCACCGAACATGTATACGGGCTGCACGGCGGCGACGCCAAATCCCAACGGCGAGTCCTGCAATGGCGCGGACGATGACTGCGATGGCCTGTGCGACGGATTCACCCTGGAGTGCTCCGACGTCATCACGCCCAACGGTCCGGGCACCGACAGCCCGGGGCATCCGAACAACACGCCGATCCCGCAGAACATCTGCCGGCCCGGCCTCAAGACGTGTGCACTCGGCTGCACGATGGGACCAAAGAACTTTGGGGCGTGCTCGGGCGAGGTTCGGCCGTGCAACGGTCAGGTCCCCTGCGTCGATCCGTGCAATGGCATCGACGACGACTGCGACAACTCGATCGACGAGGACTTCGCGTCGGCCGACTGCTCCACGAACTGCGGCCTCGGCGCGACTGCCTGTCAGAACGGCACGATCGTGTGTAACAGCGTCATGCAGGGCGTCGATGACACATGCAACGGCCAGGACGAGGACTGCGACAACAAGTTCGACGAGCACTGGGGCGAGATGGTGGGCGGCGTCACCTGCCTGAACGATGACGGCGATGACACGACATGCGATCCGTGCACGATGAACGGCGCCGGCGACCCTGTCTGCGATGGCATCACTCAGTGCGTCGCCGGTGTGCCGACCTGCTCGGGCGGCCCCGTCAACCCCGAGGTCTGCAACTGCCTCGACGACGACTGCGATGGCGCGATCGATGAGGATCCGGACCCGAACGACCCCAACAACAACATCTGCCCCGGACAAGCCGCGTGCGTGAACTGCCAGTGCGCCGTGATGTGCACGAACGACGAGTTCCCGTGCCCGCTCGGCAAGCGCTGTGAAGTGACGGCGAGCGGCAACTTCTGCGTCAACGACCCTTGCTTCAACGTGACGTGCCCGATGCCCACCAGCGGCAATGCGCAGGTCTGCAGGCCGAAGCCGGGCTTCCCGAACGAGCCAGAGTGTGTCGACACCTGCGCGACGAAGAACTGCACCGGTGGCCTCATCTGTCACGGCCCCACCGGCGAGTGTCTGCCGAACGATTGCTCGACGTTCCCCGAGCGCTGCGCGGCGAACGAGAACTGCATCGCCGGCACGTGCATCGTGAATCCGTGCGAGGGCGTGACCTGCGACAGCAGCACGTACTGCGTCAGCGGTGCGTGCGTCGCGAGCTGCGGCGACGTGACCTGCGCGGCTGGCCAGCGCTGCCGGTTGGGCGCGTGCGAAGCGGACCCGTGCGACAAGCCGTGCCCGTTCGGTCAGGCCTGTAATGATTCTACCGGCAAGTGCATCGAGGATCCGTGCAAGTTCCGCGACTGCCCGGTTGGCCAGTGGTGCAACCCGAATGAAGGCCAGTGCGCGGAAGACCCGTGCGTCTCGAGCGAGATCGTGTGTCCCAACGCGGGTGACGTCTGCCGCGGCGGTAGCTGCTTCGATCCGAACCAGCTCGGCCCGGATGCGGCTCCCGGCTCGTTCGTCACCGTCGGTGGTGGCGGCTGCAGCACCGGCAACGGTGGCGGCTGGCTGCTCGCGCTCGGTGCACTGGGCGTGCTGCTCTCACGGCGCCGCCGCGCGATCGGACGTGCGCTGTGAAGTTCGTCCATGCGTTCATTGTGATCATGGTGCTGGCGCTGGCTGCGACGCAGCTGTCCTGCACCGTGAACCAGTACTGCATCGGGTGTGATATCGACGACGCGGGCGGCAGTGGTATCGACGACGCGCCCGTTGACGGTAATGGCAGCGGCTCCGATGACGCCAACGATGGAGGCTGCGTTCCGAGTGGCACCGAGGTGTGCGACGGCGAGGACAACGACTGCGACGGCCTCGTCGACAACGGCGTGCTGCCGCAGGTCGGAGACACGTGTGCGAACGTCATGGGCGCGTGCGCAGGCGGTGTCCTCGCGTGCACCAACGGTCAGATCAAGTGCGACAAGCTGCCGACGGCCGAGCAGTGCGACGGCATCGACAACAACTGCAACGGCACCGTTGACGAGGGCAATCCCGGCGGTGGCGGCAAGTGCGGTACCGATCAGGGTGAGTGCGTCGCCGGCACCCGCGAGTGCGGTGCGGTCGCGGGCTGCGATCCGTCGCAGGCCTGTGATGCAACCGTGACCAACAACAACTGTTGCGTGAAGTGCATGAACTTCATCGACCTCCGAACCGCCATGGAGACGTGCAACGGCAAGGACGACAACTGCAACGGGCTGTTCGACGAAGGCATCGGCAACCTCGGCACCTGTGGCCCGACGACGGACGTGGGCGAGTGTGCCTTCGGTACGCTCGTCTGTCAGGGCGGCGGCACCGTATGCACGAACGCGGTATTCCCTGCGTTCGAGATCTGCAACGGCCTCGACGATAACTGCAACGGTGCCGACGACGAGATCTTCGAGAAGGACACCGATCCCCGGAACTGCGGCGCGTGCGGCAACGTCTGCCCGTCCGCGAGCAGGACCTGTATCAACTCGTCGACGCCGGCGACGAACGGTACGAGCTGCACGACATCCTCCACCTGCGATGGCGGCACCTGCGCCATCAACTCGCAGCCGGTGTGTGCGCCGCAGGGCGGCGTCGGCACGTGCAGCTTCCAGTGCAACCCGGGCTTCATCAACCGCGACCTCGCGGCTGCCAACGGCTGCGAGTACCGCTGCTTCGCGACCGGTCCCGAGGTCTGCGACGGCATCGACAACGACTGCGATGGAAACATCGACAACGGCCTGACACCGCCGCCGATCTGCCTCTCGGGTGGCGAGTGCGGTGTGACCGCACCAGTCGCGCAGTGTAATGGCTCGATGGGCTGGCGCTGCACGTATCAGGGTAACGTCCAGTTTCCCGAGACCCGCTGTGATGGTCTCAACAACGACTGCGACGCGAACATCGACGAGAACCAGCCGAACCTGACGCTGGACTGCGACGACGGTCGCACCGGCGTGTGCCGGGGAACGGGAAAGTTCGTGTGCAACACCACGAACGAGACCACCCGCAACGGCCCGGCACGCTGCAACCTGACAACCCCCGGCCAGACGAACCCGTCCGCCGCTGAAACCTGCGACGACCTGGACAACGACTGCGACGGCAAGACCGACGAAGGCGCCGAGACAGGAAATCTGATCGGCCAGGACTGGGTCACGATCGGCACCGGGCGCCAGATCATGAAGTACGAGGCGTCGCGTCAGGACGCGTCGTCGACGCAGCAAGGCTCCAGGGCCGGCGTCAACATCGCGACGATCGCAGCGAGCCCGGGCGGCGCCACGCAGTCCGGCGCGACGGCGACCTTCACCACGACAGCTCCGCACGGCTTGACCGCGAACACGAAGGTCCGCATCACCGGCGTCGGCGTGGCCGGCTACAACGGCCTGCGAACTATCGCGACGGTCCCTTCCACCACCACCTTTACCGCAACGCTCCCGACCACGGGCCTCGCCGCCTCGGGCGGTGGCTCGGTCGTCAAGTTCATCGGTGCGTGCTCGAAGACAGGTGCCGTGCCGTGGACCAATGTGACCTACCCCGAGGCGCTCGCCGTGTGCGAGTCGATGGGCGCATCGTTGTGCGCCGAGACGCGCTGGCACCAAGCGTGTAGCGCCGTCACCCCGGTGGCGACTCCGATCGCGATCAACAACAGCACCACCGCGACGAGCGGAACCCGGATCGAAGCCGAGGATTACTTCGCCAACGTCACCCCCGGTCAGCAATCATGGCAAGAGGACTACACGGCGGCGAACACGAACCTCACGTTCCCGCAGGAGCACAGCGGCATCGCGAACATGCGAGCGCTCTCGAACCTCGGCACCGGGATCTCGCAGGGCAACGCGCTGGCGAGCTCACCATACCTCGTTTACCAGGTGACCATCCCGCAGACCGCGACCAACTGGCGGCTGTGGGTCCGCATGTACTCGCCGACGGGCGCCGACGATACGGTTCATGTGGGTGTGAGCACCTCGGCGACGGCGGTCGCACCAACCCAGACCCTGGTGACATCCGTGAACAATTCGTGGGTGTGGATGTCGACCACCGACTTGAACCTGACGAGCGGTACGAACTACGTGCGCCTGTTCATGGGCGATGACGGGCTCAAGGTCGATGCGATCTTCATCGGGCGCACGGCGACACCGAGGCCGCCGTGCCCCAACGGTTCGACGAGCGCTACGGCGAGCTGTGCGACCAGTGCCGGCGGCAACTGGGCTTACGCGGCCAACACGACCACGTATCAGGCGATGACGTGCAACGGTGCGGACCGCTCGGTGACGAACGACAACATCCTTCCGACTGGTTCGCTGGCCTCGTGCTACGCGGATCACGACGGGGCTGGCACCGTGGCCCACGTCTTCGACATGTCCGGCAACGTGAAGGAGTGGACACTGGCTCGCGTTTCCGGTCAGAACCCGATCCGAGGCGGCGCCTCCAGTGACACCGCGATCGGAACGAGTTGCCCGCTGAACTTCATCCTCGGAACCGATACGTTCTTCTTCCCGAACGTCGGCTTCCGCTGCTGTAGGTAGAGAGCGAGCTACTTCGCGGGCTGCTTCTCGAGTGCGCGCTTGGTCGCCTCGAGCAGCGGCTGCGTCGTCACCGGCTTGCCGGTCGCCAGCTTCATCCAAGCGTCCGGCAGGATCGCGCCGAGCCGGGACACGCGCTCGAACTCCTTGGCGAACGTCGCCTTGTCCTTGCCCGCGACGAGCTCCTCGACCTGGAATGCGATCAGGTGGCCGAGCACGTAGTTGAACAGGTACAGCGGCGACGTGATCGTGTGGCTGTAGATGCCGAGCAGCGGGATGTCCTTACCGCCGAGCGTGGGCGCGTAGTACTTGTTCCACACGTCCTGCGCGGCCTTCACGGTGGCGTCCCGGATCTCGGTCGCGGTCGCGGTCGGGTGCTCGTAGAGCCAGTGCCAGACATCGAGCTCGACCAGCGCCGAGCCGGCGATCTCGCGGGTGTTCCAGTAGTCGTCGAGCACGCGCATGCGCTCGGCTTCTCCACCGGGTGCGGGCCGACCGAGTAGCTCGAGGTTGCGCGCCTGGAACAGGAACGCGAGCGCCTCGGTGAACGCGGTGTTCGGCACGCCGGCAAGCAGCGTGTAATCGATGTCGTAGAGCGAGAACGTCTGCTCGACGTTGTGGCCGAGCTCGTGGATCGCGATGTTGTAGCCCTTGTACGTCATGCCTGCGGCTTCGACGCGCGTGCGCAGGTGAGCCTTGTCGCCGCGTCGCTCGGCGCCCATCGCGTGCCCCGCGCCACGCGACGGATCGACCGTGATGTGCTCGGCGACATACTTCGCGCGCTCGGCGGTGAAGCCGAGGTCGCGCAGGATGCGCGGGATGTCCTTCTCGAACGCCTGCGCGTCCGGATACCTCTTCATCGTGATCGCGTCGAGCGCGGTCTCGGGACCGGTGTCGGCGCCGAACTCGTACCAGATGTCACTCGGCTCGAGCTTGCGGCCGAGCTTACGGCTCATCTCCATTGCGGCATCGATCGCGAGCGGCGACTCGAGAATCTCGACGAGCATCGTGCGTACGCGCTCCTCGGACATCTCGGCGCCTTCGAATGCGCGCTCGATCACGGACGGTGCGATCGGCGAGAACGGATCGATCGTGCGCCCCGCGGCGAGGTGCGCCTTGACCTGCGCAAATCGCGTGTCGGGCTCGCGCGTGTCGACAATCTCCTTTGGCTTGGTCGCACCCTCGGGCTCGATCGTCGCCGGATCGGCCGCGACGACCGTGTTCGTGAACGGGTTCCAGTCGAGGTTGGGATTGTCGATCACGGCCTTCGGGATCGTCTGCGTGACGATGCGCTCCATGACCTTCACGATCGTGCGCTGCTTGGCGAGACCGTCGGCGTCGGCGTAGTTCGCCTTGAGCTCGTCGCGCAAATTCCAGTGGGTGATCAGGTGCTTCTTCGCCGGGAACAGGCGCTTGCCGTCCTCGGCGAGCACGTGGTGCATCCACAGGTAGTAGGTCGAGATGTACTGGTCGGCGGCGGCGTCGGTCGCGCTCTTGGCCGCGAGCAGCGCGCCCGGGATGCGGGTGTCGAACTTGCTGGTCAGGCGCGCCTCGGCCCACTGGCGGCGTGAGTAGCTCTCGCCGTGCTTGATGCGATCGGCGAGCGTGGTGAGCGGGAAGTTGAGCAGCGCGGCGAACGCGACCTTGGAGCCGAACATGTCCTCGGTGATGTGCGCGCTGGGATCGTAGGCGGCGAGCAGCGGCTCGACGGCTGCCATCGGACCGGTGTCGACTTCGGTGTGCCAGCGCGACGCGCGGCCGAGCTCGAGGAAGTGACCGCGGATCTGCTCGTTCATGTCCTGCATGCGCGCGAACAGGCGATCGCGTGCCGGTTGGTCGGGCAGGAACTGCTCGAGGACAAATGCGGTGAGGTCGCCGTCGCTCGCGCGCCACAGCGTCGCCACCTGTTCTACGCCCTGGTCGATTCTGGCCTTGTTCGCGTCGCCGTGCTTCGCGAGCAGCTTGGCCTTCGCGTCCGCGATCGCGGCCGGGGACACCGGCTTGTCGGAATTGGCGATGGCCGGCGTCGCGACCGCTGCGCCCCCCGGAGGGCATGGCGCGACAGTGGCTTTGGAGTCACCGCCGCCACGGCCGCAGGCCGCAACGAACAGCGCGATGGACAGAACACGCGTCAGCACGACGCGTTCCTACCACGGTCAGCCGCTATTTCGCCGCTGGCGTTGCGGCGCCGAGCACCTTCACGAGATGGCGGTACGAGTTCTGCGTGGGCGACCCACCCTCGCACGCCCGCTTCTTGGACTCGCCGCACGGCGCGTCGGCGTCGACGAACGTCTTCGCGCCGCAGCCGCTGAGGTAGGTCATCACGTCCTTGCACAAATACTCGTGATCGAGGCCGTACGCGTGCGCGACCTCCATCGCGATCGTCTCGCACGTCGCGCGAACATCGTTCTTGCTGGTCGCCGAGAACGCGAACACCACCGCGCGCGGGATCACGCCGCCGTTGAACGGAGCGAGCCCCGACACGTGATGCGAACCCTTGAGTCCGAGATCGCCAGGCTTGCCGCCGACCACGACCATCATGAAGTTGTCGCCGCTGGGGCGCTGGTCGGTGACCACGACATCAAATGGCGCGAACTGCTTCTTCACGCACGCCATCAAACTGTTCCAGCGCGTGTCGCCGCCACTCCAGCCCTTGCTGCGCGCCGGCTTGTTGCTCGCATTGGCGAGCACGCTCGACACACCGCGCGCGGCGTCGTCCTCGCCGGGCAAAAGATCGACGGGCTTCCTCTCGAGGAAGATCGTCTTCGACGGCTTGTGATCGAAGCGGCGTGCGATGCGAACGACGTCGCCCTTGGTCGGCACCCGCCACTCGCCGGACTCGACGCGGATGGAGACCGTCACTGCGACGATGAGCCCGGCGATCAGGGCGACACCAACGACCGCGGCGATGATCAGGAAGCGCCCCCGTCGCTTGCTCGTGCTCACCACACCATTCTACGCTTGGCGGACACATGCGCACGATGGTTGTGGCCATAGGACTGTTGCTCGCAGCGCGTGATGTCGGCGCAGCTCCCAGGCCGAAGCCGTTGCCAGGTGGGATGAAGGTCATCACCAAGCTCGGCCCTACGTGCAACAGGGCGCAACTACAGTGGCGCTGCGCGAGGACGATGTCGCCGACTACGAGAAGATCGCAAAGGCCGAGCTCACCGCGGACGGCAAGACGATCGAGGTGACCGCGACCCGCTGCAAGGGCGAGCTGTCGGACGATGTCACCAAAGTTCGGCTGACAAAAATTCAGGCGCGGCTCGACAACGCGGTCGGGTTGGTCGCACACGGCAAGAAGCAATACGCCGTCGCGATCGCCAAGTTCGGCAGCGCGCTCGCCAAGGATCCGGACACCGTGGCTTACGCGACGAACTTGCTGTCCGCGCAGCTGCTCGGCAAGAAGACCTCGCTCGCCGGCCAGACGCTCGTCGTGCACGGCCGGCGCAATCCGGTGTGGTTCGCGTGGCGGATCGCCGTCGAGCCCGATCTCGCCGGCGCCAAGGCGCTCAAGGGCGCGCAGGATTTCATCGCCGCGACGCCGGGGACCGCCACGTTCGCCAAGCTCGGCGAGCGCGATCTCGCGACGACCACGCTCGGCGGCGGGATGGCCGCGCTCCGCACGCTGTCGGTCGGTGCGCCGGGGACGACCGAGATCGATGTGGTCAGCCTGTCGACCGGGCGGTTACTCGCACGGCTGCCACTCGTGACGCTCGAGGATGCGTGCGACGAGACGGCCGATCGCCCGTGCGATGACGCCGCGAAGGCGCGGATCGCCGAGCGTGTGACGCTGATCGATACGCTGTTCGCGTCGCTCGGGTTTCAGATCACGGCCAACGCGTTCGTCGATGTGCGCAACGGTGAGCCCGTGAGCAAGGACGGCACCACCCTCGAGATCAGCGACGACACGATCGAAGCGTCGCGTGGCGGCAGCGAGCGCACGCTGACGCTCGAGGGCCATGCGTGGGCCGTCGCGTTCACGCCCAAGGCGCTCGTCGTGAAGCTGAACCGGCGCAACCTGTACGGCTGCAACGATGGCTCGTCACGGTTCGCGGGTGTCGCGCTCGCGCTACCGTAGCCGCTACTTCGTGAGCTTGCGGTACTCGTTGATGTGCCGGATCGCCGAGCGCGAGTCGCCTGCCTGATCGAACAGCGTGGCGAGGTTGTAGTGCGCCTCGGCGAGCTGCGCGTCAAGCTCGAGTGCGCGGCGATACAAGTCGATCGCCTCGGTCTCGCGGCCGGCATCCTGCGAGAGGACGCCGAGGTTGTAGTAGGCGGTCGCCTCGGCGGGATCGAGATCGAGCGCGCTCCTGAAGCAGTCGCGCGCGGCATCGCCGTCACTGCTCTCGGCGAACAGGCGCCCGAGGTTGATCCACGCCTCGGTGCAATCGGGGCGCAGGCGCAGCGAGCGCCGGTATGCATCGATCGCGGCGACCGGGTCGCGCTCCTCGAGCACCTGCGCGCGGGACATCCATTGATCGGCGGTGGCCGGCGGGACCGCGAGTGGCAGCGCCGAGTCGGCCGGGCGCGGGATCTCTCGCAGCTCGCCAGGCGGCGGCGCGATATCGGTCACCGGCGCGACCGAGGCCTCGAACAGTGGGAGCGCGAGCTGCCCCACTCCGTCGGTCGGCGCCCCGGTTCCGCGCACGTGAACCTGGCCGTTGCGCGCCTCGACGGTGAGCTCGGCGAGTGAGGTGCCCGACGGCAGCCGCTCCTGGAGCGCGAGCAGCTCCTTGCGAACGCGCGGCAACGGCAGGCCGGCGTCGACGAGTGCCTTCACGGTACGGAGTGCGGACAGGTCGCGAAACGATAGCTGCGCGGGCACCGTGCCTGGCGTGCCGACGAGGCCGTCACGGATGCAGCTGCGGACCGCCGATTCTGGCAAGCCGATCAGCTGTGCCGCGTGGCGCGCGGAGTAACTCGTCCACACGTGGTGATGATCGCCGGCCGCTACGCGCTGTCAAGGTTTGCGTCGATCCACGCGACGGCGGCGACCGTGAGCTGCTCGATGTCGCGCTTGCGAGTAAACCCGTGATCGGCGCCATCGATGATGTGAAGCGTCGCGCGCGAGCCGAGCTGCTTGACCACCGGGCGCAACAGCGTGAGATCGGCGAGGTCGTCGCGGGTCCCCTGCAGAAACATCAGCGGCCCTGCCGCCGCGACGAGATGGTCGGCCCTCTCGGTCGATCTTCGCGTCGTATTTCCTGGCTTCGCGGGTGGATGCAGTGGGAACCCAAACAACACGAGCCCCCTCACGTCCGGTAGGGGCGCTGCGGCGTGGGCGCGCGACGTCATGCGGCCACCGAACGATTTGCCGCCTGCGAACCGGGGCAGCCCACGCGCGACGCGTTTGCTCGCGGTCCACACCGCACGAACCGCCGCCTCTGCGACCTCGGGTCGATCCGGCCGCGCCTTGCCGGCGGCCATGAACGGAAACTCCCAGCGCAGCGTCGCGATCCCGCTCCCGTGCAGGCGCTCCGCCAGCTCGACCATGAACGGATGCCGCATCCCGGCGCCGGCACCATGCGCGAGGACGAGGAGCGCGCGCGACGTGCGGGACCGGAGCAGCAGCCCAGGATGGCCGCCGAGGTCGACTTCGCGTTCCGGCACGGATTCGGTGTTACCACTGTGCGCCGTGCGCGTCGCGATCATCGGTTCCGGCATCGCCGGCCTCGCTGCCGCACGTGCGCTCGCCGACGCGCATCAGGTCACGCTGTTCGAGGCGGCGGAGCAGCCTGGGGGCCACGTCTACACCGTTCACACCAACGGCGTCGCGGTCGACATGGGCTTCATCGTGTGCAACCGCGCGCGCTACCCGAATTTCTGCGGAATGCTCGACGAGCTCGGCGTGCCGACGCGGCCGACCACGATGTCGTTCTCCGTCGTGGACGGCGATCTCGAGTGGGCCAGCGAGTCGCTGTCCTCGGTGTTCGCCACGCGGCGCACACTCGCGAGCCCGCGGCACTGGCGGTTCCTCGCCGAGGTGCTGCGCTTTCTCATGCATGCGGAGCGTGATGTCGGCAGCGAGCTGGTCGCGCGTGCTTCGCTCGACGAGTACATGGCGGCCCGGCGCGTGAGCCGCGACGTGCGCGATCGATTCGTGATCCCGCTCGCGGCCGCGCTGTGGTCGCTCGGCACGGCCCACTGCGGAGAGTTCCCGGCGATCACCTATCTCAAGTTCCTCGATCAGCACGGCATGCTGTCGCCCCTGCGGCCGATGCAGTGGCACACCGTCGTCGGTGGAAGCCGGCGCTATGTCGATGCGCTGGTGTTGCGGCTCCAGGCGCGCACGAACCTCGAGCTGCGGCTTGGTACGCCGGTCTCGCAGATCTCGCGCGATGCCGCCGGGTTGACCGTGGTCGCGGGACGGAACGAGACGCGGTTCGATCGCGTGGTCGTGGCGACTCACGCCAACACGGCGCTCGCGCTGCTTGCCGAGCCGACGGCCGACGAGCAGCGCGTGCTCGGTGCGTTTCGGTACAGCTCGAACCGGACGGTGCTGCATCACGATCGGAGCTTTCTCCCGACGCGCGCGGCGGCGCATGCGGCGTGGAACTACGTCACCGATCCGGACACCGCGCGCGTCGCGGTGACCTATTCGATGACGCGGCTGCAGGGTCTGGCCGATGTGCCTTACCTGGTGACCTTGAATCCGCGGCGCGAGCCAACCCGGGTGATCCACGACGTCGTGTTCGAGCACCCGGTCTTCGATCGTGCGGCGCTGGCCGCGCAGTGGGAGGTCCCACGGTTATCGAGCGGGCTGCGGACCTACTTCGCCGGAGCCCACCTCGGGTTTGGGTTTCACGAGGACGGCATGCGGGCGGGAATCGCGGCGGCGCGGCGGGCCGTCGCGGATGAGGGCGGCGCGTCCAGCGATGGAGCGAGCGCGTGAGTTTTCATTCGGCGCTCTACCGCGGCGAGCTGATGCACGCGCGCCACGATGACATCGCGAAGCGCGCGTTCACGTACGGCGTGTACATGGTCGCGCTCGATCTGGAGGAGCTGCCAGCGCTGGACCGAACGCTGCGGCTGTTCTCGCACCGCGGGCGCAACTTGTTCTCGTTCGA
The DNA here is from genome assembly GCA_038322185.1 of Haliangiales bacterium. Taxonomy (GTDB): domain Bacteria; phylum Myxococcota_A; class Polyangia; order Haliangiales; family Haliangiaceae; genus JABFXX01. The sequence continues at coordinate 643 of JBBQFU010000177.1, read as the reverse complement.
CGAGCGCGAGTACTCAGCGACGCTCGCGCCGGGCACCACGAGCACGACCACCAACTCCCTCGCCGAGCTCACTGCGTGTCTTGCAGCGCTGCGCGCTGGCAACGGGCTTGCCCTGCCCCACACGACACGCCTGGTGACCAACCTCAAGGTCGCCGGGTATCTGTTCAACCCGGTCAGCTTCTTCATCGACTACGACGCGCGCGGTGAGATCACATCGGCGATCGCCGAGGTCAACAACACCTACGGCGGTCGCTTCCGCTACGTGCTCGGGCCCGCGCAACGCATCCCGGGCGAGCGGGTCGGGTTTCGTCACGTGCGCGAGCTGTTCGTGTCCCCGTTCCTTCACGGGCTCATGACCTACGACTTCTGGTTCGATGCGCCGCTCGATGATGCCGACCTCGCGGTCGAGATGCATGTCACGCGAGGCGAGCAGCGCGTCCTCACGGCACGCTTCACGGGTGCGCGGCGAGTCCTGAGCGATCGCACGCTCGCGGCTGCCGCGCTGCGCTATCCATGGATGACCGCGCAGGTCATCGGACTCATTCACCTCGAGGCGATCAAGATGCGCCTCGGCGGTGTCCCCTATCGCACCCCGGCTGCCGATCATCGGCCCCTCTCCGACCCAGACACGCTACGCTGACAC
>JBBQFU010000176.1:0-19217 GCA_038322185.1 Haliangiales bacterium | reverse complement strand
TGCCGAGGAACACCGTGGCGAGGATGTAGCCGGTGATACCCGAGGTGCAGAACGTGAGCACGAGGATGCCGCTGACGAGTGTCGACGTGTTGCTGTGCATCCACAGCTGCAGGATCCCGACGCCGGTCATCAAGATCGTGGGCACGAGCGCAGCGAGCATCAGGACGAGCTGAGCTCGTCGCAGCTGCATGTTCGCCGGCGGCAGTTTCACGGAGCGCTATTCTACCGCGAACGGCTCAAGCGGCGTCGGCAGTGACACGCGCGAGTGTCTCGTCGTCGCTCGTGGCAGCAACGGGCACCTTGATGTGGTCCGGCACGCCGTGCAGGTCCCAGATCAGGCCAACCGCGGCGAGGGCGCGGAGGATGTAGTACGTGCAGTCGATCTCCCACCAGTAGAAGCCCTGGCGCGCGGCGACTTGATAGTGGTGATGATTGTTGTGCCAGCCTTCGCCCATCGTGACGAACGCGAGCACGACGTTGTTCTTCGAGTCGTCGCTGGTGGCGTAGCGGCGATTGCCCCACACGTGCGAGAGCGAGTTGATCGTGAACGTGCCGTGCCAGCACAGGACCTGTGGAACGGCGAACGCCCACACGAGGCCCCAGAATCCGCCGATCAGAAATGCGATCACGCCGGCGAGCACCGGCGGCACCAGCCACAGGCGATCGAGCGCGCGCAGATCCGGATACTTCGCGAAGTCCTTGATGCGAGAGTGGTCGGTCTCCTCGAGGTCCCGCGACAGGATCCAGCCCATGTGCGACCACCAGAAGCCGGACTGCTTCACGGAGTGGAGGTCGCCCGGCATATCAGAGAGCTTGTGATGAACGCGGTGATGCGCTGCCCACCACAGCGCGCCCTTCTGCGCGGTGAACAGCGCGCCGAGTGCGAGCACGAACTGAAACCAGCGCGAGGTCTTGTAGCTGCGGTGCGAGAAGTACCGGTGGTAGCCGCCGGTCACGAAGAACATGCGCGGGAAGTACAGCGCGGCAGTCCACGCGAGGCCGGCCCACGACAGGCCGGTGATCGCGATACCGACGACCGCGAGCACGTGCACGCCCCAGAACGGGATCGAGAGCGCATTGAAGTAGATGCGTCGCCAGCCCCGGTGCTCTGCGCTCTGTACGGCACTCACGCTCATGTACTAACCGAGCATAGAAACGGACCTGTCGGGACGACGGTCATGATTCCGTCACGGTAGGGTGCGATCCATGCAATACCGCAACCTTGGCGCCGCGGGCGTCAAAATCTCGAGCCTGTGCCTGGGCGCGATGACCTTCGGCGAGGCCGACGAGAAGTCGTTCATGCACAAGGTCGGTTCGGACGAGGCGACCGCCCACGCGGTACTCGACCGTGCGCTCGCCGCCGGGATCAACTTCATCGACACCGCGGATGTCTACGGCCAGGACGGCCTGTCCGAGCGCGTGCTCGGCTCGTGGGTCGCGGCCCGCGGCACACGCGACAAGGTCGTGCTCGCCACCAAGTTTCGCTTCACGATGGGCGACGGCGCGAACAAGAGCGGTGCGTCGCGCTACCGGATCGTCAAGTGCTGCGAAGACTCGCTGCGCCGGCTCAAGACCGATCGCATCGACCTCTATCAGATTCACATGCAGGACATCACGGTCCCCGAAGAGGAGACCCTCCGCGCGCTCGATGATCTCGTGAGCGCCGGCAAGATCCTCTACTTCGGCGCGTCGAACTATGCGGCATATCGCCTGATGAACAGCCTGTGGCTGTCGCGCACCCAGCACTGGGCGAAGTTCGTGACGCTGCAGGCGCAGTACTCGCTGATCGCACGCGACATCGAGCGCGAGCACGTGCCGCTGTGTCGTGACATGGGGCTCGGGATCCTGCCGTGGTCGCCGCTCGGTGGCGGCTTTCTCACCGGAAAGTTCGAGAAGGGTAAGGCGCCTGATGCGAACGCGCGTCTCGGTGCCAAGCCCGAGCGCCTCGCGCGCTACGACAGCGAGCGCAACTGGGCGATCCTCGATGCCGTGCGTGCGGTCGCCACGGAGCTGAGCTCGACGCCGAGCGCTGTCTCGCTCGCGTGGCTCCTCGCCAAGCCGCAGGTCACGTCGGTGATCTTCGGTGCGCGCAACATCGAGCAGCTCGATGCAAACCTCGCAGGCGCCGCGCTGGCGCTCTCGGCGCAGCATCTCGAGCTGCTCGACAAGGCCTCGGCCTTCGAGCTCGGCTATCCGTACCAGTTCATCGCGCAGACCCAGAAGGTCTGGTAGCGGTTCACTGGTAAGGCACCGGCGGACTCTGGCGGATGCAGATCTGCGCGAACTTCGTCTGCTGATCGGTCGACAGCTTCTTGTAATAGAGCTTCGCCTTCGGTGAATTGCCCGATGCGCACGCCTCCACGAAGCACAACTGCACGACGTACTTGTCCGGTTTGCACCGGTACGACGCCTCGAACGCCGCGAGCGCCGCGGCGTGCTGGCCCTCGTTGATGTTCTGCATGCCTTTCTCCTTGAGGGCTTCCGCATCGCAGGTGCCCGTCGTGTACGGGACCGGTGGCTTCTGGCGATCACAGATCGCGCCGAATTTTGTCTGCTGAGCCGGCGTGAGCTTCGCGAAGTAGAGCGTGGCCTTCGGGGAATTGGCGGACGCACACGCCTCCATGAACGCGAGCTGGCGAACGTAGGGGTCGTCCTTGCAGCGCAGCGACGCCTCGAACTGCGCGAGCGCATCCGCGTGCTTGCCCTCGTTGATGTGGTCCATGCCCTGCTCCTTGAGGGCGACGGGATCGCAGCCACTCGGCTTGTAGGCGACCGGCGGCTTCTGGCGTTCGCAGATCTGGGAGAACTTCTCCTGCTGGCGTGGCGTGAGCTTGCGGTAGTAGAGCGTCGCCTTGGGGGAGTTGCTCGACGCACAGGCCTCCATGAATGCGAGCTGCCGCACGTAGGGGTCGTCCTTGCAGCGCAGCGACGCCTCGAACTGCAGGAGGGCCGCCGCATGCTGGCCCATGTTGATGTTCGACATGCCCTTCTCTTTGGCGGCCTCGGCATCGCAGCTCTTCGCTGCAACGGGCTCCGGCTTCGCTTTCGTCGTCGTCGATTTTCCCTTCGGCGGGGTCGCGATGACGGCAGAGCTGTCACCGAGTGCCTCACTCGTGTCCTTGCACGCTGCGGCGAGCTCGAGGCCGCGCACCTCGTCGATCGCGGCCACGCGGGTCGCGCACGCGGCACACTCGGCCCACTGCTCGTCGATCGCGTGGCGTCGACATTCGATCGCCAGCTGACCGACGTCGGCTTCCGCGAGCGCGGGGACGGTCGGCTCGGGGGTGACATCGCTGCCCGTCGCGACCTCGGGCTCGGCCGCATCGACGGTCCCTGCACGCGCGACCTCGACGACGGGGGCGGCGCTCGGCGAGGCGGGCTTGTCGTCGCGCATCGCGACCACACCACCACAGACCCCGAGCGCGATCGCGAGCGCGGCCACGCCGGCGATACCACTGCGGCTCTTGAGCTTGCTGAACATAGAGATCTGCTCGCCGCGCGCGCTGCTGGCGAGCGTCGGCCGCTCAGCCAGCGTGTCCATGCTCTGGTGTAGTCCACTCGTCGACTCGGGGGCCGGCGCCAGCTGTTCCTCGATCGCATCGAGCACGTCGATCACCGCGGACATCGTCTGCGGCCTCGCGTCGGTGGACTTGGCGAGCATCGACGCGACCAGGCGGTCGAGCTCGATCGGAAGCTCCGGCATCAGAGACCGCGCGGTCGGCGGATCGACGAGCTGGTGCTTGGCGATCAGCTCGCCCGCGTCCCCATCGAACGGGGTGCGGCCGCACAGCATCTCGAACAAGATGCAGCCGAGCGAGTAGATGTCGGCGCGCGTGTCGACCTTCGCGCTCGACTTGCACTGCTCGGGCGACATGTACATCGGCGTGCCGAGCATCACGAGCGAGTGCGTCTGCATGTTGCCGCCGAAGTTGTCGGCGAGCTTGGCAATCCCGAAGTCGAGCACCTTCACGCGCTCGCCACCGACGACGGCTGGGTCGCGCACGAGGAAGATGTTCTGCGGCTTGAGGTCGCGATGCACGATCCCCGCGAGATGGGCGGCTGCGAGTGCATCGGCCATCTGCCGGCAAAACGCGATCGCGACCCCGTAGGGCAGGCGACCCGCCTGGCGGATTCGCTGCGCGAGCGTGTCGCCCGAGAGCAGCTCCATCGCGATGTAGACCGTGCCGTCGGCGCGCGTGTTGGTACCGCTGACCTCGCCACTCTCGTAGACCGTGACGATGCCGGGATGATGGATGCGAGCCGCGGCACGTGCTTCCTGGAGGAAGCGCTGAACGACCTGCTCCTTGAACGCGTGCTCGGGGCGCAGGAACTTGATCGCGATGTCACGCTCGAGCTCGGTGTCACGCGCGACATAAAGGACGCCGAAGCCGCCCTGACCGAGCTTCGGCCCGACGGTGTACTTCCCAACCCGGACTCCGGTCTCGAACGTCATCCCCACCTCCATGGTACTCCAGGAAGCAGGCTCGGTTGGCGTGCTGACGAGGCACCGTGCACTCCGGCGTCCCCGGGCAGGTGCCCCGCTCACTGCGCAGCGAGCTGCGCGATCTCGGCTGCGCTGAGAGCGCGGTTGTAGATCTGGAGCTCGTCAAGGTTGCCCTCAAAGAAGTTCGACGTCGTCTGATGGTTCGTGCACCCGATCGAAGCGGTGTTGGTGTCGTAGCTCAGGACACCGACCTCGGTGGTATCGACGAGCACCTCGACACCATCGACATACTCCCGCACGCCCGTGATCGGATTGTAGGTCGCGGCGACGTGCTGCCAGGTCCCCGCGATGATCTTGCTGCCCGGACTCGGTGTCCCGCGGTCGTTCGATCCGGTGTTATGGAGGAAGAACACGCTGCCGACCGCCTGCACCGCGAGCTGCCAGGTGTTGTTGTTCGTCGACAGGCGCTTGGACCAGATCGTTCCGGGCGCGTTGCTCGGCACCTGTAGCCAGGCTGTCAACGTGATCGACGCTTGGTGTAGCTCCGCTGCGTCCGCGATGAACAGACAGTCGTCGACACCGTCGAATGCGAGCGCTGTACCGTACGGCCCCGTCGCCGTCATCGGGCAAGCGGTCGCGCTACACGTCGCTAAGAGGTTTGACACCGCGTCGGTTTGTACCTGCGGCCCGCCAGTTTCGAATGGATACCAGACAGTCAAACCCGTCACCAGCGTCGCGCCGTCACCGAGCACGACGGCATCGGCGATCGCATCGCTGTCGCTGTTGTCGCTTGCCGCATCATCGCGCTCCTGCGCAGAGAAGTGAAAGCGGCACCCGGCGAGCAGCACGAACAACCACGCGAGGCGCACTCGGCCATTCTGCCCCAAGGCGACGGCTCGCGAGCGGTCTGGTTCCGCGGAGACGTCGGCGCGAGATCACGAGGCTCCAGTTGGCGTGCGTCTCGCATGACGAGCGCCGAACCTTCAAATCCGGCGTTGTGCGTAGTCATTACGTAGCAAGGCCGCACGACCATCTAGGAGCGAGACTCATGCGCACATGGATTCTGGCAGCGGTACTGGCGCTCGGCGCCTGCGGTAAGGACGACAAGAAGGAGAAGGCGGCGGAGGCACAGCAGGAAGCAAACGCGAAGGCCGTCGAAGCGGCGAACGCGCAGCAGGAAGCCGATGCGAAGGCCGCCGCTGCGAAGGCGGAAGCAGATACGGCGGCCGTGAAGGCCGTCGACGATGCACGCGCGGAGATGCAGAAGGGCTACGACGACGCCGATCGCAAGCTCACGTATTTGAAGGAGCAGGCGGCGAAGGCCAAGGGCGCCAAGAAGAAGAACGCAGACGCCGCGATCGCCGAGATCGAGAAGCGTGCAACGGCAGCCAAGGACAGCATCGCGAAGCTGACCGGCACCGCGGCCGCGGATGTCGCGTCGCTCAAGACCGCGGCTCAGGCCGAAGTCACGGCCTTCGCGAAGAGTGTCGACGCGCTCGAGACCACGCTCAAGTAACGGAGACCCCCATGGCAAGCTTCGAACACAACTCCGACAAGTTCGGCTACCTCAACCTCGACGACCTCGCGCACGTGCAGAAGGCACTCGCGGCGCTGGGCTTCGACCCGGGCAAGATCGACGGCATCGATGGTCCGAACACGCAGAAGGCAGTGCGCGCATTTCAGGCGCACGCGACGATCGACATCGACGGCAAGGTCGGCAAGAACACGCGCAAGGCGCTGAAGGACGCGCTCGACGCGGCCGAGCCAGCGTCCGGCGACGCGCCGGCGAACGTCTAACCGCCCTGTATCGCGATCTGGCCGAGGTACTCGAACTTGCCCATCGGCAGACCGCCGTGGCGCAAGATCGCGTACGCGGTCACGACGTGAAAGTAGAAGTTCGGTAGGCCGAACTGGTTCAGGTAGTCGATCGCGGTCATGAACTGGCTGTCCTTCATCCAGGGCAGCTTGATCTTGCGATCCTCGGCGCCGGCGTAGTCCTCGCGCTTGAGGGTCTCGAGGAATCCGAGGACCGACGCGAGCCGCGCCCGGAGCTGTTCGTACGTGGTCTCGGTGTCAGGATGCGACGGCCATTCTTTGCCGGCGAGCCGGCCGGCCATCATCTTCGCGTTGTCCGCGGCAGTCTGGATCTGTCGGGTGAACGTGTACTGATCCGGCGCGAGGCGCGCGGTGAGGAGGTTGTCGGCATTGGCATGGGCGGCGGCGAGGCCGAGCCAGCGATCGAGGTTTTTCAGCGTGCGGGTGAGCTGCGGCACGGTGAGGTCGTAGATGTCCATGCGGCGAGGCTACCAGTGATAGCGTGGGGGACTGGATGCGGTCGCTCGTTCTCCTGGTGCTGCTCGGCGGCTGCCACAAGCTGTTTGGCCTCCTGCCAGTCGATCTCGAGAGCGTCGACGGCGACGGCGGCACGACGGGCGCCGACAGCACGCTGGCCGATGCCGCGATGCCGATGTGTCCGATCTCGCCGGTCGTCTATGACGAGGACGTCGACAGCATCGACGATCGTTGCGACGCCTGCCCGACGATCGCGAGCGACGCGCTCGACGACGATCTCGACGGGCTACCGAATGCGTGTGATCCGAACCTGATCGTCGGTGGCGACAAGATCCTGCTCGCGGCCACGTTCTACGAGGCAGTCGATCTCACCGCGTTCACGAACACGGGAGCGACGTGGGCGGCGGCCGACCACGGCACGGTGACGCTCGGCGGAATGAACGGAGTCCTGCGCACCGTGCCGTCGTACACGGTATCCAAGATCGAGATCCGTACATCGGGGCTGACTGCGGCCAGCCCGGCTGCAACGTTCTTCGTCGGGACCACGACGGTGACGTGTCAGGTGGTCGCGAGCGAATGCACGTCTGGGGCGGGCGGGCAGACCTGCGTTCGGCTCGCCAGCTCGCAGGGCCAGCTGTCGTCCGAATCCAGCGATCTTCGGGAGGTGTCGCTGTTGCGATCCGTGGTTCCCCCGACCACCGTGTGCAGGATCGACGACAAGACGGCGGCGGCGAGCGAAGCAACGGCCGATCTTCCGCTCGGGGTCGGCCAGATCCAGCTCGCGACCAACGGCGCCGCGACGGTGGCGATCCAGAGCATCGTGGTCTACGGAGCCAAATGAAGGCTGCTGCTCACACGACGAACGCTACGGTGATCTAGGTCGCGATGTGAGCGAGTGCCGCGGCCGCGATCGCTGCGTCGCCCGCCACGAACACGGTCAGCTCGTCGAGCTGGCGGCCATCGACGAGGCCCGCCGCAAGCGCAGGCAGCCCCTGCGGCTCGTCGGTGATCGTCGCGAGCGCGCGGAGCTCGGAGTCGAGCTCGACCATTGCGAGGGCGTTGACGTGCGTACCGCGCCGCAGCTGCGCCGCCGCGAGCGTCATCGGCACGTGGATACATACGATGTCCGCGGTCAATGCTTCGGCGACCGCAACGACGCGGCCACCGACGGCGGCGGCGACCGAACGCGACGTGCAGCGAATGTCGGCCGGCTGGAACCACGTGCGATGTGCGACGAGCGAGTGGATGCTGTCATCGCCGCCGACGAGCGCCAAGCTACGGGGCGTTCCGACGGCGAGGTAGTGCGATGCGACGGCGCCGGCTGCTGCTCGTGCGCGTAGATCCGCACCCGAGGGCACCGGCGCTCCGGTGCCTCCGATCGCCGCGGCGACATACGCGCGCTCGACGGCGTGAACCCAGTCCGCCACTAGAACTCGGCCTGACGCGGGGCGCGCGGGAACGGGATCACATCGCGAATGTTCTCGATGCCCGTCGCATAGATGATCGCGCGCTCGAAGCCGAGGCCGAAGCCGGCGTGCGGCACGGTGCCGTAGCGGCGCAGGTCGCGGTACCAGTTGTAGTCGGCCGGGTGCAGGCCCATCTCGGTGATGCGCCGATCGAGGACATCGAGCCGCTCCTCGCGCTGGCTGCCGCCGATGATCTCGCCGATACCGGGAGCGAGCACGTCCATCGCGGCGACCGTCTTCCCGTCGTCATTCTGGCGCATGTAAAACGCCTTGATGTCCTTCGGGTAGTTGATCACCGCGACCGGCCCCTTCACGACGGTGTCGGTCAGGTACTTCTCGTGCTCGCTCTGGAGATCGATGCCCCACTTCACGGGGAACTCGAACTTCTCTCCCGACTTCTCGAGCTCCTTGATCGCGTCGGTGTAGTCGAGCCGCGCGAACTTGGTCTCGACCATCTTCGACAGGCGCGTGATGCACTCCTTGTCGACGAACTTCTCGAAGAACGCCATGTCGTCTTTGCGCTCCTCGAGAAGCGTCTTGAAGATCGACTTGAGGAAATCCTCCGCGAGCTGCGCGTCGGTCGCGAGATCCGCGAATGCGATCTCGGGCTCGATCATCCAGAACTCGGCGAGGTGACGCCGCGTGTTCGAGTTCTCGGCGCGGAACGTCGGGCCAAACGTGTACACGCGCGACAGCGCCATGCAGTACGTCTCGACGTTGAGCTGGCCCGACACGGTCAGCCGGGTCTCCTTGCCGAAGAAGTCCTTGTCGAAGTCGACCTTGCCGTCGGGCGTGCGCGGCAGGTTCGCGAAGTCGAGCGTCGACACGCGGAACATCTGACCGGCGCCCTCGGCATCCGACGCCGTGATGATCGGCGTGTGGATCCAGAAGAAGCCGTTGTCGTGGAAGAACCGGTGCACGGCCTGCGCGAGCGTGTGACGCACGCGAGTCACCGCGCCGATGATGTTCGTCCGCGGGCGCAGATGGGCGACCTCGCGGAGGTACTCCATCGTGTGGCGCTTTGGCTGCATCGGGTAGTGGTCCGGATCCTCGACCCAGCCAACGACCTCGACGCTGTCGGCGCGCACCTCGACGGCCTGGCCCTTGCCTTGAGAGGCAACGACCTCTCCCGTACAGCGCACGGCACAGCCGGTCGTGATGCGCACGACGTCGGCCTGATAGTTGGGGAGCTCGGCGGGCGCGACGATCTGGAGAGCGTCGTGGCAGCTGCCGTCGTGGACCGCGAGGAACGATAGGCCAGCCTTGGAGTCACGGCGAGTGCGAATCCAACCCTCGATCGTGATGCGGCTGCCCACCGCGACCTGCCCGGCGAGGACAAGAGCGATACGTGTGCTCGACATGACGCCCTTTAGCGTTCGGCGTCTTTGCTGCCGACGATCGTCATGTTCATGCCGATCTGGACCGAGATGGCCTTGCCGTCGATCGAGACCACGGTCTTGCCGTTCATGTACCAGCCGAAGCTGCCGGTCGAGAACTGCTTCACCTCGGCGAGCATGTCCTGGCCGTTGATCGTGACCTTCAGGGGCTCGGCCTTCTCCAGGAACTGCGTGAGAGAAACGGGGCAGGAAGTCTTGGGCGGCATTGCGGCTGCATCCTAGACGATTCTTCCCGGTTCAACGCGCTGGTCCGCGACGAAGATCGGCCTGCTGGAACGCGAGATGGGCGAAAGCGGTGACCACGAGCGCATGCTCGATCTCGCCACTGCGGAGCGCCTCGGTCATCCGCGCGAGCGACCGTGTCTCGACCGTCACGACCTCGCTGCCATCGAGGCGCTGCGACTCGGTGCGCTTCGCGTCGAGCGCGAGATAGGTATGCAGATAGTTGTTCTGGATCGCCGGATTTGGCGAGACCGTCCCGAGCAGCCGCCAGTCCGTGCTCGTGTAGCCGGTCTCCTCGGCGAGCTCGCGGGCCGCGGCCGTCCGTGCATCCTCGCCCTCGTCGACCATGCCGCCGGGAATCTCCAGACAGACCTTGGCGATGCCGACGCGGTACTGGCGGATCAGGACGACCTCGTCCTGTGGCGTGAGCGCGATGATGTTGACCCAGTCGACCGCCTCGATCACCGAGAAGCGCTTGGTGCCCGCGCGAGCATGCGTACCCTCGACGAACGAGGTGCGGAACACGCGATAGTCGGCGCCAGGCGTGCGCGTGCCGAGGCGCCACTCGAGATCGTCGTCGCTACCGTCGTCGGGCATGGGGGGCGAATGTATCTCGCTTCTGTATTACCCTCGGTGGGTGCTGGTAGCGACGAGCGAGGTGAGGCTGCCGACCGCTGGGTTTCGTACGAGCCTGGTATTCGAGCGCGCGATTCGCGGGACGCTGGTCGAGCGCCAGGGGCTGGCGTTCGACACCCGCTATGCGGCTGCCGCATCGGGCAAGGCCGAGCCGGTCGGCCATCTGTTCCTGCTGCTGAAGGGAACCTTCATCACGGATCAGGGCGAGCGGTTCAGCGGGCCCTACGCCATCATGCTCGGCGACGACGAGTGGGAGCGTCGCGGCAAGGGAGGCGGCGCGCGCACGTTCAGGACCGAGGGCCCGATCGTGGATGTCGCGCAGCTGCGCATCGCGACCGAGCACCTGCGCGTCCCGATCGGGATGAGCGCGGGAGAGGTCAAGCTGCCGCCGGCCGTATGGGACGCGATGCAGGCCCTGCTCGAGGCTGCCCCCAGTGGCGACGCGGGCCCGCTTGCACGTGGGCTCGAGTCGCTGGCCGGGGCGGGGGTCGTGTCCTCCGCGATCACGGGCACCGTCATCGGTGAGGAGCCCGAGCGGTTCCGCCGGCTGTGGGATGCGCTGCGGCCGCTCTACCAGACCTATGGCGCGACCACCTCGCTCAAGCAGCTCGCCGACGTGCTCGGGATGTCGATGCGCCAGGTCGGTCGCGACGCCAAAGACATCTCATCGGCGTTCGGGATCGGTGGCGGATACCGCGACGCGTTACTCATGATGCGGCTCCGCACGGCGGTGCTGCTGCTATCGGCGCCCGACGCTGGCGTCGGCGAGATCGCGAAGATCGTGGGGTACGGCAGCCCGATCGCGATGGCCCGTGCGTTCCGTGACGCAAACCTGCCACCGCCGAGCGTGATCCAGGCCGACATGCGCGGTGAGGCTGGCGCCTCCGCTAGCCGCGAATAAGATCCGACACCCGGACGATGGCAATAGACGCTGCTGGCCCGGCGGGTTACCCACGATCCGTGGCACGGCTGTACCGCTCGTTCGTCCTCCTGGCTGCCCTCGCCGGGACCGCGAGCGCGGGTGGGTTCGGCATCCCCGAGTACGGCATTCGCCGCACCGCGATGGGCGCCACGGTGGGCCGCCCCGACGAGCTGTCCGCCCTCTATCACAACCCCGCCGGCCTCGTGCTCTCCGACAAGTGGCGGCTGTTCGTGCAAGGCGGCGTGTCGTTCGTATCGACCGAGTTCCAGCTGCTCCCATGGGATCGCAGCAACGAATTTCTCGGCGTGGAGCCCGAGGCGAACGGCTACTACAAGCCGGTCAAGCCCAGCCGCGCGATGGCAGCCATCCCGATGCTCGCCGCTGGCGGCAAGATCCGCGACAAGCTCTACGTGGGCGCGATGCTCTACGTCGGCAACGCCACCGGTGCGGCATTCGACAAGGATGACGTCACCCACTACCACCTGATCGACGGCTACATCATCGCGCCGCAGTTCACGATCGGCGCGGCTTACCAGATCAACGACAAGATCGCGGTCGGCGCGACGGCGGGCCTCATCTACTTCAAGGTGCACGGCCGCCGCTACGTGTTCCCGATCATCGACGGCAACGACATCAGCACGCTCGCCGGCACCACACCCGAGCTCGTGCTCGACGGCGACGCGATCGCGCCGACGTGGAGCGTCGGCGTGTTCGGCAAGCCGCACCCGCGGGTGACGTACGGCGCGACGTTGATCGGCAAGGTCAATGCGAGCCTCGAGGGCCCGATCAACGTCACCTACAGCGATGACGCCTCGACGCCGAACGACATGCTCGTCGGCACGCAGAAGACAACGCAGATGCTGCCATGGACCGCCATGGCCGGCCTCAACGTCGACGTGCACGACAACGTCGAGCTCGGCGGCGAGTTTCGCTACTGGCTCTACCGTCAGTACAAGGAACAGCGCACCGAGGTCACCGGCATCTTCCTGCTGCGCGAGCTCGTGACCCAGAAGAACTACAACGATTCGTTCCAGGTCTCCGGCGGCGCACGCGTGCACGGCCTCGCGGCGCTTCCCGGCGTCGAGCTGATGGCCGGCATGCACTTCGATCGCACACCGGCGCCCGCGCAGACCGTGACGCTCGACCAGCCGACGTTCTCGCACGTCGGTCTACACAGCGGTGGCCGCTATTCGACGGGCCGTTTCACGTTCGGCGCGAGCTACGTCCACCTCTGGTACCGCATCCCTTCGATCACCAATTCGATCACGTTGCCGCCGTCGAACGTTCGCGCGAACGGCTCGAACAACATCTTCTTTCTGACCATGGAGACTCGTCTATGAGCGCCACCATTCCGAACAAGGGCCGCAAGGCCGATGAGATCCTGGCCGACCTTCGCGAGAAGAGCGAGGGCGACACGCAATGGCGCAAGGGCCGGGTGTTCTCGCTCGTCTATCACGCGGGCGAAGAGCACGAGAAGCTGCTGCAGAAGGCGTACGCGGAGTACGCGAGCACGAATCTGCTCAACCCGATGGCGTTCGGATCGCTCAAGCAGATGGAGCGCGAGATCGTCGAGATGGCCGCGGGCCTGTTCAACGGTCCGTCGAGCTGCGTCGGCACCGTGACCTCGGGCGGCACCGAGTCGATCCTGTGCGCGGTCGCGGCGTATCGCGATCGCGCGCGCCGCAAGAAGCCGTGGATCCTGCGCCCCGAGATCGTGGTGCCGCAGACGATCCATCCCGCGTTCGACAAGGCCGCGCACTACTTCGGCGTGAAGCTCGTCAAGGTGCCGGTTGGCCCCGACTTCCGCGCCGACGTCCGCGCGATGGGCAAGGCCATCGGTTGGAAGACGATCGCCATCGTCGCCTCGGCCCCGCAGTACCCGCACGGCGTGGTCGATCCGATCAAGGAGCTCGGCGCGCTCGCGCAGGACCACAAGATTCCGATGCACGTCGATGCATGCGTCGGTGGCTTCGTGCTGCCGTGGCTCGAGCAGATTGGCCGTCCGGTTCCGCTGTGGGACTTCCGCGTTCCCGGCGTGACCTCGATCAGCGCCGACCTCCACAAGTTCGCGTATGCCGGGAAGGGCGCGAGCTGCCTGGTGTGGCGCTCGCTCGATGACATGAAGTTCCAGATCTTCGTCGCGACCGACTTCCCGGGCGGCATCTACGCCTCGCCGACGATGATCGGCACGCGGCCCGGCGGCCCGATCGCCGCGGCATGGGCGACGCTGCAGTCGTTCGGTGCTGACGGCTACAAGGAGCTCACGACCAAGGCGGCGGACGCCTCGGATCGGCTGCGCACCGGCATCAAGGCCATCAACGGCCTCGCGCTGCTCGGCAAGAGCGACTCGACGATCGTCAGCTACGCCGCGGTCGGTATGGACATCTACGCGCTCGCCGATCGCATGGAGGCGCGCAGCTGGACGATGGATCGCCAGCACCGCCCCGCGTGCATCCACCTCACCGTCACCGCGAACCATGGACAGATCGTCGACGATTACCTCAAGGACCTGCGCGAGTGCGTCGCCGAGGTGCGCGCGAATCCGAACCTCTCGAAGAGCGGCACCGCGCCGATGTATGGCCTCGCGGCGAAGATGCCGATCCGCCGGCTTGTCGCATCGAATGTCCGCAAGGTGATCGCCCAGATGTACGCGCCGGGTGGAGGAGCATCGTGAAGCGCATCGCCTACGCGCGGATCATGCAGGAGTCGAACGCGCTGTCGCCCGTCGACACCACGATCATCGACTTCGAGAGCGCTCACTACCTCGTCGGCGACGCGCTGCTCAAGGCCACGACCGACGGGCCCGAGCTGCCGGGCTTCTTCAAGCGCGCCGAGCTCGCCGGCTTCATGACCGCGGTCAAGGCGCGCAAAACCGAGGTCGAGGGTGTGCCGATCATGTCGGCGTGGGCCTCGTCGGGCGGCCCGCTGTCGCTCGAGTGCTTCGAGACGCTCGAGACCCGGCTGCTCGACGGTCTGCGTGCAGCGGGCCCGCTCGACGGCGTCTACCTGTGCCTGCACGGTGCGATGGGCGTGCGCGGGGTGACCGATCCCGAAACCCGCCTGATCCAGTCGGTGCGCGCCGCGATGGGCTCCATCCCGGTCGTCGTCTCGCACGACCTGCACGCCAACATCACCCAGGCGCGCGTCGATTCGGTCGATGCACTCGTGGCCTATCAGACCAACCCGCATCGCGATCACGCCAAGATCGGCAAGAAGGCCGGCGCGATCCTGATCGGTACCGTGCTCGGCGAGATCAAGCCGACCATGGCGTGGCGCTCGCTGCCGATGATTCTCGGCGGCGGCAAGACGATCGACTTCCTCCAGCCGATGCGTCCGGTGTTCAAGCGCATGCGCGTCGCGGAGAAGCACGACGAGGTGCTCGCAGCATCGACGCTGATGGTGCATCCGTGGAACGACAGCCCGGCGCTCGGCTGGTCGACGCTCGTCGTGACCAACAACGACGCCGCCGCTGCGGAGAAGCTCGCCGACGAGCTCGCCGAGATGTGCTGGCAGCGCCGGCACGAGCAGCCGCCCACGTTCGCCACCGCGAGTGATGCGGTCGCCAAGGCGCGCAAAGCCAAGTGGCGCCGCAAGCTCGGCTGCGTGACGATGTCCGATGCCTCCGATGTCGTGACCGCGGGTGCGGCCGGCGACAGCACGCACCTGCTCCGCGTGCTGCTCGAGGAGGGCACGGGCATGCGCACCTACGCTGCTGTCCGCGATCCGAGCGCGATCGCGACGCTGTGGCCGCGCGCCGAGGGCGACGTGGTCGCGCTCACGATCGGGGCAACCCTGGATCCGGCGAGCTCGCCGCCACTGCCCGTGCGCGGCACCGTGGTCAGCAAGCACGACCGGCAAGGCTTCGGACGCACGGTAGTGTTCGCGGTCGATCACGTCCGCATCGTGATCACCGAGGGGCCGTCGATGGTGATGCGACCGTCGTTCTACACGGAGGTCGGGCTCGATCCGTGGCACGCCGATATCGTGATGGTGAAGAACTTCTTCCCGTTCCTGATGTTCTTCTTCAAGTACAGCCGCAAGACCATCTTCGTCCGCACCCGCGGCACCACGGACTTCGACGCCGCGTTCCAGCTGCCGTTCGATGGGCCGATGCATCCGCGCGATACCGTCAACGAGTGGCGGTCGCGCGACCGCCTGCGTCGCGGCCTTACCAGCTGAACGGCGCGTCATGCGGTGGACGTCGCCATCGCGGTCGATCCACATCAGGTGATATGACGGTGGTGTCCGTGAGGTCATGGATCATCGTCGTCGTGCTGGTTGCGTCGTGTGCCGTTGCGCACGCGCAGATCGTCAACGTGCAGAACGCGCTGGCCAAGCCGCCGGAGCTGGACAGCGTGATCGGTCAGCTCGAGGCCAAGCTCGACTGGCGCGAGGGCAACAACAAGCTGCTCGATGTCGGTGCCACGGCCTCGGTGATCGCCAAGCACGGTCGCCTGCTCGCGCTCGCGCTCGCGCGTGCCGAGTACGGCCGCGGCCGCGACGACACGTTCAAGCGCCGCACGTTCGAGCACCTGCGCGCGCGCATCACGCTCGATTGCCGCTGGAAGTGGGAGGCGTTTGGCCAGCACGAGCTCGACCGGTTCCGCCGGCTCACCGTTCGCGCACTTGCCGGGACCGGCCCTGCTCTCCAGATCCTGCACACCAAGCCGGTGTCCGTGCTCGCGGGTGGGGCTTACATGTTCGAGTACGAGCGCCTCGACGAGCGCGCCGATGCCATCGATGCCGGGCGTCGCACCGTGTTTCACCGCGCGTCGGTCTACCTCACAGGCACCGAGACGATCGGCGAGACCGCAGCGGTGACGCAGACGTTCTACATCCAGCCGCGGATCGCCGAGCTCAGCGACTTCCGGATGCTCGGTGAGCTGTCAATCACCACGAAGATCTCGAAGCACTTCGCGCTCACCGACGCGTTCATCGTGACCTACGACAGCCGTCCGCCTGACGGAATCCGGCGCTACGACACGCAGCTGCGCGTTGCGTTATTGCTCACGTTGTAGTCGCGCAACGGTGTGTCGCATCTGGCACTAGCGCATCGCGGACGAAGGCATCGTACGGTGGAGGGGCGACGCCATGATCAAAGGCCTTCACCACGCCGCGTACCGCTGCCGCGACTCCGAGGAGACCCGGAAGTTCTACGAGGATTTCTTGGGCCTCCCGCTCGTGAACGCGTTCGAGATCACCGAGACCAAGAGCGGCCGGGATACCCACGTGCTGCACTCGTTCTACGCGATGGCTGACTCGTCGTGCATCGCGTTCTTCGAGGACCCGCAGACCCCGTTCGACTTCAAGGCGCAGCGCGACTTCGACCTGCACATCGCGGTCGTGGTCGACGCGGAGGTCCTCGAGCCGATGCTTGCCAAGGGCAAGGCGCTCGGGCTCGAGTGCCGTGGAATCTCGGATCACCGCGCGATCGACTCGATCTACTTCCGCGACCCCAACGGCTATGTCGTCGAGCTCACGGCGAAGCGCGCCGATCACGACGAGCAGATGGACCCGACGAAGAACCGCGCGCGCGACAACCTCGCGAGCTGGCAGCGCACGAAGCCGCCGCACGCCTGAGGCGGCGGTCAGACCTTCTTCGAGGTGACGTAGCCGCGCACGTCGGCGGCGGGCTCGGAGTACGCGGCGCCGAGCTTGCCTTCGACGCGCTCGACGTAGCTCTTGACCCATGCCGGCAGTGGCGTGTCGTTGAGCGCGAGGAACTCGAGCGTGGCAGCGAGGCGGATGTCCGCGATCGATGGGCCTTCGCCGTCGCCGATGAAGCCGTCACGCACGAAGTACTGACGGAACACCTCGAGCGGCGCCGCGATCGCCTCCTCGGCGGCCTTGCGAGCCATGTCCTTGTGCTCGGTGGTCGAGTGCTCGAACGAGGCGACCTCGCCGGGGTAGTTCGGGAAGCCGAGGCGCGGGTAGCACGAGCGCGCGACGAGCGGGTACAGCGTGCTCATCAGGTAGAAGTTCGACGAGTCGATCAACGCGCGACGCTCGTCGTTCTTCGGGTAGAGCCCGTCGAGGTCGTGCTTGTTCGCGAGGTACATCATGATCGCGCAGCTCTCCCACATCGCACCGCGTGGGTGGTCCGTGATTTCAATCGCGGGCGTCAGGTGCGCCGGAATCTTCGCGAGGAACTCGGGGGTGCGGGTCTTGCCCCATGCGTTCTCCTCCTTGTACTCGAGATTTGCGGCGCGCAGGAACACGCGGACGGCGAGGCTGTTGACGCTGGGAGGAAGCATGTGCAGGTGGATACTCACGGGCGCACAGTAACCGGAAACCGGCGACCCATGCCCCTGCACTCCGGAACACTCAGTACCAATCGGGGCCCCATGACACGCGCCAGCCGGCGGGAACGTGCTCGAGCATGAGCGTGTGGAACGTCGGCACGCCGCTGTCGTCGGTGCGCATCACGAAGGCCTGAGCCGTCGAGAAGTTCTTGATGCCGGTCTCGTAGAGCCCGAGCAGCTGGGTCTTCGTCTGGCCGTACGCGCGTACCGCACGCTCGGCGATCGCGTTGCGCAGGGTCTCGCCGCCGCCGTCGCAGTAGAAGCCTTCCATCGTCGAGCGATACGCGGTGGCGTGGTCGTTGTTGATCGCGTAGTCCATCACGCGCAGGAGATTCGAGATCTCCTCGGTCGGCAGGGGCGCCATGCCGAGCGGCATCTGCTCGAGTGCGTTGGCGACCATGGCCTCCCACGCGGGCTGGATATCGGTCCACTGTTCGCCGGTCTGCGCGACGAGCACGCCATCGAGCATCGAGGTGAGCTCATCGGGGGTGCTGACGCAGCCGACGCTCGCGTTGTAGTTGCAGCCAAAGCCGCTGTTCCACGTGATCGCGGTCGCCTTGTAGATTTCGAGGAACGTCTCCATGCCGTAGCGATCGACCATGAATTGCACCAGTGAGCCCGAGCGGCCGGGGTTGCGGCCGGTGACGTCCTTGCTGTCGAGCTCGGCGATCCGGACGCGCGATTCGATGCCGGCAGCAAGCTGCTGCGCATATGCAACGTGCAGGTCGCGACCCGACTGGTCGAGAAGCTCCCCCACGCCGACCGACAGGACGGGCGAGCGAGAGCGATTCGCGGAGTCGATCTCGTAATCGAGCATCATCGTGAGCAGCTGGCCGTAACGCCGCATCTCGTAGCTATCCTCGGCGCCGGTGTAGACCACGTCGTAACGACCGCTCGACGGCCACGCGCGACCGAAGCCGAGGTTGTGCTCGTACGCGGCGTTGCGGCTCGGGGACAGGTTGACGAGTAGCTGGGGCTCGGTCGTGATCCCCAGTGCCCCGCGAATGTTCGTGTAGGCGCGCTCGAGACGCTCGGCGATCGCGGCCTGCTCGGCGTCGGCGGCCGTGCCCGGAAGAAAGCTGAGCGTGAAGTGATCCGATGTGGTCGTGAGCCAGCTCGCCCCCGCGTAGACCGGTTCGTCGCACATGTCGGCGACCAGCGGCACCATCGGTGCGTCGAGCTGCTCGGAGTCGACGTGGACCGCCGGCAACCCGCGCCAGCGCTCGCCGAAGTAGTCGAAGGCCTCGCGCCGCGCCGTCGGATCGGTCCACAGCGCCGAGATCAGCGCGGCGACGAGCTGGCGGCGCGTCGCCTCGTCGACGCCGTCGTCGGGCGGCATGCGTCCGAAGGCGACCTGCTCGAGCGCCGACACCGCGACCGAGCGGTCGAGCGCGCCGCCGAGCGGGGTCCGCGGCCCGCCCTCGACGTGGCAGGTGGCGCAGTGCTCCTCGACGAGCTCGGCGCCGCTCGGCGCCAGCTCGACGCGCCCCGCCGCCGCCGCGACCGTCGGCGCGAACGCCGGCGGCGCCGGCGCCC
>JBBQFU010000175.1:0-19499 GCA_038322185.1 Haliangiales bacterium | reverse complement strand
GATCTTGCCGGCCGGCATCTCGTTTCACACGTTCCAGTCGCTGTCCTACACGATCGACGTCTATCGCAAGAAGTTGCCGGCCACGCGCTCGGTCGTGAAGTTCGCGACGTTCGTGCTGTTCTTCCCGCAGCTCGTCGCGGGTCCCATCGTGCGCGCGCAGGATCTGATACCCCAGCTCGACGAGCTCCCAGCGCTCGAGCTCGAGAAGGCGACGCGCGGGCTGTTTCTGATCGTCGTCGGGCTGTTCAAGAAGATCGCGCTCGCTGACACGCTCGCGCTCGTGATCGTGGACCGCGTGTTCGAGGCGCCCGAGACGTTCTCGTCGGCCGAGGTGCTCGCCGGCATCTACGGCTACGCGCTGCAGATCTATCTCGACTTCTCCGCGTACTCCGACATCGCGATCGGCTCGGCGCTGGTGCTCGGCTTCACGCTGCCCGTGAACTTCCGCACGCCGTATCGCAGCGCGAACCTCCAGGAGTTCTGGCGGCGCTGGCACATCAGCCTGTCGACGTGGCTGCGCGACTACCTCTACATCGCGCTCGGTGGCAGTCGCGGAGCGGAGTGGCGCACCTATCTGAATCTCATCCTCACGATGCTGCTCGGCGGCCTGTGGCATGGAGCGAGCTGGGCTTTCATCGTGTGGGGCGGTCTACATGGCTTCGGTCTCGCGATCACGCGCTACTTCCAGCGCATGACCGAGCGCGACATGGCCGCAGCGCTGCGCATGCGGATCGCGTGCAGCGTGCTCGCGGCGGTGGGCGTGGCGCTGCTGTACGGAGCCGTCGGCGGACAGTCCGCGTGGACGCAGCTGGTGGTCGCGTGGCTGTGCGTCACGCCGCTGTGGGCGGTGATGACGGCGTGGCTCGGCCGCGAACCTAAAACGGGCGTGACGGAGCCGCTACCGGGCGGGACGCCGCTGCCGCTCGGTCAGCTGTGGCCGCGCAGGTCGCGAATCCCCGCCGCGCGTGTGGTCGATTCGGGTGCGGCCTGGCTGCTCGAGATCCTGCGCATCGGGATGTGCTTCGCAGGCGTCGCGTTCCTGTTCGCGTTGAAGTACTGGGACACGGCGACCTGGATCCCGCTTGCGGTGCTGATGTGGGGCCTCGCGATCGCGGCAGACATCGTCGAGCGCAACTCGCCGAACCTGTGGGCCGACCTCGCGTTGACGGGGCGCCGCGCGCTGTCTGCGTTCCTGGTGTTCCAGTACGTGTGCCTCGCGTGGGTGTTCTTCCGCGCGACCTCGTTCGACAACGCACTTGCCGTGCTCCGCCGGCTCGGTGCGCTCGAGACCGATCACGCGAACCTGGTGCCGATGGTAACGACGTCGCTCGTCGTCGGCTTTCTGTGTCACTTCTTCGCGGACGGCAGCTTCCGCTGGCTGCGCGAGCGGTTCTCGGCGCTGCCGCAGTGGGCGCAGGGACTCGTACTGGCGGCGGTCGTGATGGTGCTGCGCGAGCTCGGCCATAGCAAAGCCGTGCCGTTCATCTACTTCCAGTTCTGAGCTACTTCGTGGCCATGACGCGCGTGAACGCGGCGTCGTCGGACAGTGCGCTGCGGTAGGCCTTGAACGTGCCGTTCGTGACCTGCGTGGGGTCGGAGCAGCTCATCTCGCCGTGCTTGCATGCCTGCGCCGTGAACGTGCCTGACACATACGTGGGCGTGACTTCGGTCAGCTTGAGGCTGCCGCCGCTGCCGGTCGCCATCGCGGGTGCGTTGCCGAACGAGATGCCGCCGGGGAGCCCCCCGAGCTCGATGCCCACGAGCTGCGACAAGTTGGTGGTCGTGGCGTCGACGATCGGAGCCCTGAACACGAACGAGCCGATGCCAGTTCCGCTCTGTGCATTCAGCTCGAGTGCGGGGTTGGTGCCGACGGCGGTGATGGCGAGCCACGAAAACTCGAGCTTCACCGGCTTGTCGCCGTATGTGTACGTGAGCTCGTGACCCGGCGGGACCTTCACCTTGCCGTCCGAGGACAGCGACGGCGCTTCCAGCTTGTTCGGCGGCGGCGAGTCGGACTTGCCACAACCTGACACCAACGAAACCAGCGCGAGAGCCTCGAGCTTCATCCCCGCTCTATACCGCGTTACAACACATCGGGGCGCGACGGTGCGAGCCACCCGGCCAGGGTGGCCGACAGGCCCAGCACGAGCTCGGGTGCGCGACGCGCCACGGTGGCAAATGCGGCACGATCGATCGCGAGCACGCTGGCCTCGCCGTCGATGGCGGTCAGCGTCGCGGCGCGCTTGGCATGCGTGAGCACGGCGAGCTCGCCGACCACATCGCCTGCCTTGATCTGCCGCTCGGTTCCATCCCGGCGTGCGGACAGCGTGCCCGATGCGACGATGAACATCGTGTCGCCGGTGTCGCCTTCGCTAAACAGCTCGCCATTGAAGTCCGTCCGGGTGACGGTAGCCGCGAGCGCGGCAACGGCGGGACCGGCGATCGATCCGAACAGGGCCGGACGGCGCAGGTCGACGAGCACCGGTTCGAGCGCAGCGAGCTCGCCCGCCGCCAGCTTCGCGAGCCACGGATCGTGTGCGGCGAGCATCGCGATCGCGCCGGCGGGCGCGGTGTCGCTCGGTCGTCCGAGCCAACGCTCGATCGAAGCGAGCAGCTCGGGCCCGGCCTGCAGCTCCTGCACGACATCGAGCGCGCGCTTGCGATCGGCGTCGCGCGTGCCGAGCAGGTGGCGAGCCGTCGCCGCGATCGGTGCGGGGTCGCGACCGTGTGCAGCGGCCTGAAGTGCCGCGGCCCACAGCAAGCGCGCGGCGCAGCGGCGGGTCGCGATCTCGAGCTCGGCCTTTGCGCATGCCGAGAGCGACGACGCCGCATCGCGCGCGTCGAGGTGCGCGGTGAATGCGGCGAGTGCCACGTCGTGCGCGCTGGTGAGTCGCGCGACCGGAAGGTCGGTGCCGCCGCGGGCGAGGGCGAGTGCGCTGCGCAGCGCGGCGTAGGCGACCTCCGGATCGCCGTCGACGATCAGCTCACCGAGCAGCGCGGTGGTCGCGGGTGCGGCGCCGAGTGCACGCGCAATCGTCGCACGTGCGAGCGGCGGTAGCAGCGGCAGATGCCCTGCGAGTTGCTCGGCGCCGCCGGCATCGAGCTCCTGGATCGCGGTGGTTGCATCGTGATCGCCGGCAGCGAGAGCGTCGGCGAGCAGCTGAATCGTGGCCGCAGGTGCGAGGCGCACGATCGCGTAGAGCGCTCCACGGCGGGTGCGCGGGTCGCCGGCGGCGGCGGTGAGGTGCTTCGCGAGGACCTCGTCGGGAAAGTCGGCGGCCCGTGCGCGGATCAGTGCGACCGCCCACGCGGGATCATGCTCGAACAATCGAGGCAGCTCCGCGGCCGCATCACCACCCGTGAGCATGCGCTGGGCCGTGCGGACGGCGTGGTCGACCTCGCGTGACAGCCCGGCGCGCGCCTTGCCGCGTGTGATGCCCGCATCGTCGCCCGCGATCGCGAGTGCCTTGATGCCAAACACGAGTGCGCGGTCGTCATCCTCGATCCCGATCGCCGCACGCAGCTCGCCGCGGAGGGCGGGGGAGGGCGAGCGAGCGATCTGGTCGAACAACGCAGCGCGTACCGCTGCGTCGTCGTGGCGAAGATGGTCGGCGAGGTCCGTGGGATCGATCCGGGCGCGTGACAGCGCGGCGCGCGCGAGTGCGGCCTGGCGCGGATCGTCGACGCCGGCGGCCTGGGTCCAACGCTCGAGCGTCTCGAGGTCGATGCGTCGTGGGTCGTCGCGCTCGACCTGACGAATGCCGAGCGGAGCCGCGAGCGCTGCTTGAAAGCGGCGCGCGGCGAGGCGTGCGGACACGGCCCACACGAGCGCGATGCCGATCGCGACGAGGGCGAGCGTGATCGGTGCGCGAAGCGCGGCGGGACCGATGAGAAACAGTGCGAGTGCCGCGGCGGCCATGCCGGCGGGACCGAACGCGCCGCGGAGCAAGACCTTCCAGCGGCCGCGCGGCGCCGGCGGGAGCGCGGAGAGCTCGAGCTCTTGCGACGTGCGCGATGTGGCGAAGCGGAGAACCTGGTCGGCGGTGCGGGTCCCAGCGATGCCGATGAACCCAGGTGCAGCGACGAAGCCGGCATAGCTCGCGACCACGATCACAGGATGCACGGCGGCGGTGAACGTCATCGCACGGGTGACGAGCATGCGAGGGACGGCAGCGCTCTGGAGGACGAACAGGATCGCGTTGGTGGCGCCGTAGAACAGCGACAGTGCGATGGCGACGTCCTGGCCCGTGTAGCGGCCTTTGACCGCTGCGATGAACTGCAGGTCGATCACCGTCGTCACGATGCCTTCGAGGATGGCGACGGCGATCATCGCGGCGACGAGGGAGCGCTGCACGGGCGACAGGCGCACAGCGGGCACGGCAGCGGCCGCAGGGACAATGACCGCGGCAGCGGCGGCGGCGGGGCTGGGCATGCCGGGACCGCCGGGTGCGCCACCCGGTGCGCCACCCTCGACGAGCGCGCGCTCCTGCGAGCGACACACGGCGATGGCGATCAGCGTGACCGCAGCACCTGCGTATGGAATCGCGGCGAGCCCAACCCGCGGGATGAGAAGACCGGCGCCGAGGCCCGCGATGGCGCCGCCCAGCGTGACGGCGGCACCTGCGCGCGGCAGATAGCGCCGGGCATCGCGGCCTGCGACGGCCGCGCACACACGGTTCCACAGTGCGAGACCCGCGACCTGCGATGTCGCCGCGAGCGCGACGACGAGCACCACCGGTGGTGCGCCCGCATCGAGCAAGGCCGGCGCTGCACCGGCGGCCAGCGCCAATGTCCCGAGAAGGAACATGTCGACCGTCCCTGCGCGCGTGACGCGAGTCAGGTAGTCGTAGCCGAGCGTGGCGACCGCGAATCCGCTCGCGTTGGCGATCAGCAGCCACGGCATTTGCTTCGGCCCATAGGCGCCGAGGAACGCGGCCTCGGCGAATGAGCGCAGTGCGATCGCGACGAAGCTACCGAGCAGCACCATCGCCGAGCCGAGCATGAAGGCGCGACGGTTCATCGCGCCTCTGTCGTCGATGCGCGAGTCATTGGCCCTCAGCGAGGAGTAACTTCGCGAGTTGCTCGGCGAGCGCGGTCAACGCGCTCGGATCTTCCTCGAGGACATCGCGCACGTCGTCGATGCCGAGCCCGACCAACGTGCTCGGCTCGTCGGCAATGACCTCGACGATCGGCGTCGACGAGCGCACAACTCGGATCATGCCGAGCGCGTTGCCCGGCAGGGCTGGCGCACCCCGCTTGCGCATCACGCTCGCAGTCATATCGACGCCCGACTCGTGAACCACCACGGCGAGCGAACCCGCCGCGACGACCCATACCGACTCCTCGGTGGTCCGGCGCTCACCGCGCACGAGCTCGCTGGTCCGCGCTCGCTCCGCGAGCCGGATCAGCACCGCCGGCGCGAGACTCTCGAACAGCGGGCAAGTCGCGAGCGTGCGAGCTCGCTCGAGCAGATCCATCTACGTCTCCCGCACGATCCTGCCGCCGGTGTTCAGGCATCGGCCAGAGAGGACAAGCACTCCCCGGCGATCCGTCGCCCTCACTTCTTGGCGAGGATCTTCTTCTGGTTCGCCTGAATCGTCTTCTGGTTGGCGATGACCTGGTCGAGCTTCTTCTGGTTGCCCGCGATCTTGGTCTGGTTGGCGAGCACCTGGTCGAGCTTCTTCTGGTTACCCGCGATCTTGGTCTGGTTGGCGAGCACCTGATCGAGCTTCTTCTGGTTGCCCGCGATCTTGGCCTGATTGGCGAGGACCTGATCGAGCTTCTTCTGGTTGCCCGCGATCTTGGCCTGGTTCGCGAGGATCTTTTCCTGATTCGCCACGATGCGCGCGAACAGGTCGCCCCTCGACGTGGCCGCGCCCGAATCGTGGTCTCCGTTAGTCATCGTCTCCATGACAAGCACCCTTCTCAGCGCACCCGCGCGCCAAATTTCGCGCTCATACTAGACCGGGACTTACCCCCACAGCCAGGGGTCCAGGCCCCGACAAGCAGGCTTCAAACCGACGTGGGATCGCGGGGTTGGAGTCGAAAACCGATGACAGTGCGATGACACGCAGTGGCACCATCGCTGCAGTCTCCAGATGTCCATGAAGACGATCCTCCTCGGGCTGCTCCTCGCTGCTGGCTGTATCGTCGGGGACGCAGACTCGGGAACCGGCACCGGCGGCGGTGGCGGCGGAACCGGCGGTGGTGGGACTGGCGGCGGCGGCGGGACGGCCGACACCCTCGTCGACGCTGGCGTCGGTAGTGGCAGTGGCACCGGCGTCGCGTGTACCGGCGCGGCCTACGATCCGTGCAGCGACAACACGCAGTGCACGTCGAACAAGTGCCAGCTGTTCAATGGCTCCGCGCTGCAGGTCTGCACGACGACGTGCACCCCGGGCGATCCGACGACGTGCCCGATGCAGAACGGCCAGGCCGCTACGTGCAACAACATGGGGATCTGCAAGCCGGCTGCCGCGAACACCTGCACGCGCTGATCGGTCCTCGGGCCGTGCTCGACAGCGCGCTGAATGCTCGCGGTGCGCGGGCGCACGCCGTCTCGCATGGGAGTGTCATTGCGATAGATGTGGATCGTCTTTGGAGCAATCGTGCTCGCCTGCCTCGCGGTGGACCTGCTGGCCCATCGCGGCGGTCACGGGCTGAGTAGAAAATCAGCGATTTATTGGAGCATCTTCTGGGTCGCGATCTCGCTCGCGTTCGCCGTGGTGGTCGGGTTTCGCTTCGGCGTAGGCGCCGCGGAGGACTTCGTGTCCGCGTACCTACTGGAGAAAAGCCTCTCCATCGACAACCTGTTCGTGTTCATGGTGGTGTTCTCGCGCCTGGGCATCCCGCCGGCCGAACAGCACCGCGTGTTGTTCTGGGGCATCATCGGTGCGCTCGTCGCACGCGCCATCTTCATCGCGAGCGGTGCCGCACTCCTCGAGCGGTGGCACCACATCGTGTATTTCCTCGGAGCGTTTCTGATCTTCACCGGGATCCAGATGGCCCGGTCCGAGTCGGTCGCGCCCGAGGGTGAGAGTCGTGTGCTCGGCTTCCTGCGCCGCAGGCTGCCGATGACGCGGAATATGCACGGCCATCACTTCTTTGCGCGCGAAAACGGCCGCCGCGTCGCGACACCATTGTTCCTCGCGCTGCTCACGATCGAGGTCAGCGATGTGATGTTCGCGATCGACTCGGTCCCCGCCGTGTTCGCGATCTCGACGGAGTCGTTCATCGTCTACAGCTCCAACGTGTTCGCGATCCTCGGCATGCGCGCGCTGTATCTCGTGCTCGCGGATCTGCTGCGCGACCTCGCGTATCTCAAGTACGGCTTGTCGGCGATCCTCGTGCTCGCCGGTATCAAGATGCTGATCTCGGGTCACGTACATGTTCCTCCGATCGTGTCGCTGCTCGCCATCTTGTTGATTCTCGCAGCTGCGATCATTCCGAGTGTGATCGTGGCGCGCAGGCGACGGCACGAGCAGTGCATCAAGTGACCTCATGCGCGTTGAAGCCGCGATCGTTGGCGGAGGTCCTGCGGGCCTGTCGGCGGCACTCGTCCTCGGGCGATGCTGCCGAGACGTCGTCGTGTTCGATAGCGGTGAATACAGGAACGCCGACACAGCCCGTATCCATGGCTTCCTGACGCGCGACCGCGACACGTCGCCCGAACAGCTACGCGCTATCGCACGCAACGATCTCGAGCGCTACCCGACGGTGAGGATGCGGAACGAGATGATCGTCGAGGCCCGCAAGATCGATCAGGGTTTCGCGCTGCTCACCAAGGGCGGCGAGCAGATCGAGTGCGACGCACTCCTGCTCGCCACGGGGTTTCGCGACAAGCTGCCAGCGATCGCCGGTGCGCTCGAGCTCCACGCGGATCTCGTGGTGCCGTGCCCCTACTGCGATGCCTGGGAGGTCCGCAACCAGCCGCTCGCGGTGTTCTCGACACCCGATGACGCTGGCGCCGAGTACGCCAACGTGATCGCGCAGTGGAGCCGCGATATCGTGTTCTGCTCGGAGCGCCGGCCCAAGATCTCGGACGCGATGCGCGCGCACCTGGCCACCCGCGGTGTCCGCATCGAGCATCGTGAGCTGCGATCGGTCGAACGCGAGGGCACCGGCCTGCGGCTGATATTCGCCGAGGGCGAGACGCAGTGGCGACGCATGATGTTCTACCACCTGGGTGGCGAAGCAGCGTCCAACCTCGCGTCGCACCTCGGTGCCAAGGTCGACGATCGCGGCAGCGTGATCGTGAGCCGCGGGCAAGAGTCATCCGTTTCAGGGTTGTTCGTTGCAGGCGATGCGACGCGCGACGTCCTACAAGCTGTGGTCGCGGCAGGCGAAGGAGCCAGTGCCGCGGTTGCAATCAACGCGCACCTCTGTCGAAGGGAGTGACATGCCGAATCGAGCACCCAAGAGCTACGACCAGATCACCCGCGAGACCGTTCCCGAGCCCGATGGCGGATGGCGGCCGAGCGATTCCCAGGAGATCCAGGCGTTCGAGGGGTTTCGTGCTCTCGACAGGGACGAGCAGCAGCTCGCCGACCGCATCGATGCGGCGCTTGCCGCAGGCGGCCGGGACCTGAAGCACGTCCAGGTGGAGGTCGAGCGCAACCAGGTCACGCTTCGCGGCGACGTGAAGAGTGCATCCGTGGGCGCGCATGCAATCGAGCTGGTGAGCGGCGTCGACGGCGTCCACAGCGTGATCGACCGCCTCGTGATCGCCTGGTGATCATACGTAGTTAGCGCATATTCCCAGAATCGGATTCGGCTCGTCGCTTTATGCAACGAGTCGATGTTCGGTTTCGGCATCGCCATGTCCGATTTTTGGGGCGGCTCTCCGACGCGTGGTTACCGATGAATAGAGCGACGCGTTGTCGCGAACCACCAAGGAGACAAGAAAATGGCGAATCAAGAAATGATGTGGATCGTACTCGGAGGCGGCGCGGTGGTTCTCATCGCGGTTCTGCTCACCTCCATCTTCACCGTGTCGCAGCAGACCGTCGCGATGGTCGAGCGGCTCGGCAAGTTCCATCGCGAGGCGGGACCCGGCATTCACCTCAAGATTCCGTTCATCGACGAGATTGTCTCGCGCGTGAACCTGCGCGTGCAGCAGCTCGACGTCGGCATCGAGACCAAGACCGAGGACAACGTGTTCGTCAACATGGTCGTCAGCGTCCAGTACTTCGTGCTCCCGGAGAAGATCTACGAGGCGCAGTACAAGCTCGATGACGCGCATCGCCAGATCCGCTCGTACGTCTTCGATGTCGTGCGGGCTCAGGTCCCGAACATCAAGCTCGATGACGTGTTCGCGAAGAAGGACGACATTGCCGAGGCCGTCAAGGTCGAGCTCTCGCACGTGATGGAGAGCTTCGGTTACGGCATCGTCAAGACGCTCGTCACCGACATCGAGCCCGATCCGCACGTGAAGGCCGCGATGAACGAGATCAATGCGGCCCAGCGCCTGCGCGTCGCTGCGAACGAGAAGGGCGAAGCTGAGCGCATTCTGAAGGTGAAGTCCGCGATGGGTGATGCCGAGAGCAAGGCGCTCCAGGGCAAGGGCATCGCGGATCAGCGCGCTGCGATCGTTGCTGGCTTGCGTGATTCCGTCGACGAGTTCCAGCGCTCGGTCCCGGGCACGACTGCCAAGGACGTGATGAACCTCGTGCTCATGACGCAGTACTTCGACATGCTCAAGGAGATCGGTGCGTCCGGTAAGAGCACCGCTATCCTGATCCCGCACTCGCCGGGTCACCTCCAGTCGCTGGGCGAGCAGATCCGCAACGCGATGATGGAGTCGAGCATGGTCACGAATGAGTCGTCGACGAACGGGACGAACGGTCACGGCCCGCACGGCGACTCGTCGCGCCACGCCTGAGCATCGGACTGTCACTGACCGTCGGCCGGTACGTTTCGCGACGTGCCGGCCGGCATGTCGTTTGCCTTGCTTGTGCGTATGCAAACGATGACCGACCGCGGCACCTCGACGACGTTCCCGCGGCACCCTCTCGCAACGAGCGATGTCGCCACGCAGCCGCAGACGCACGTTCTGGCGCGCAAGGTCGCGTTCGGCATCACCGCGTTGGTAACGCCTATTGCAGCGGGGGCGGCCGTCGCTGCGCTCGCGCGCTCTCGTCGACTCGGGCTGGTGGCGGGTGGGGCGACGGCGCTCCTGTTCGGCGTCGCGCGCTGGCAGTTTCAGCGGTGGTTCGCCGATGAGCCCGCGTATACGGTCGAGCGAACGATCGGCGATCTCGAGATCCGCAGCTATCAGCCGCGCGTGGAAGCTCACACCCGGTTCTCGACCCTCGAGTTCGACGAGGTCCGCGAGCGCGGGTTTCGCCGGATCGCGGCGTACATCTTCGGAGCCAACTCGCAGCAGCGGGAGCTGGAGATGACCTGTCCTGTGACGATCGCGCCACGGACCACGTCGCACACCGTCGCATTCGTGATGCCTCCGGGAATCTCGCTCGGGCAGCTGCCCCAGCCGGATGACTCGCGCATCCTGATCGTCCAGGTGCCGGCGCGGCGCGTCGCGGTGCTGCGCTACCACGGCGGCTACAAGGCCGAGACGGTCATCGAGCATGCGGCCGAGCTTCGCGACCTCGCGGCGCAGGCGGGGCTGACCACGCTCGGCGAGCCGATGTTCGCGGGCTTCGATCCGCCGACGACGCTGCCGTTTCTGCGACGCACCGAGATCTGGATCGAGCTCGCCTAGCAGGTCACGGTGATCGAGTGCGTGTGATTCGAGTTGTTCGACGACGTCGCTTGCACGGTGCGACTCGCCTTCAGCGTGGCGAACATCGCGGCGGTCACGACCACCGTGTGTGGATGCGCTGACGACCCTTGGATGTTGTAGGTCTTGTCGGCGCCGGTCGCGACGTCGGATTGCGACACCATCAGCGTGTGGCCGTGGTTGCCACCAATCGACACGGTCCCTGTGGTGCAAGCCATCGCGGGCGGCGCATCGGGCGTGTGTGTGGCGCCGCCATCCGACGGGACCTGCGAGGCGCCGGCATCGGGCCCGGGCTCGCCCTCGCCGCCGCCACCACCGCCGCCACCACCACCCTCGTCATCGGACTTGGTGCATCCGCCGCCGAGCACTGCGAGGCCGAGGAGGCCGGCCATCGAGCCGAAGAACTGCTTGCGCGTCATCATGCGGCCTCTATAGCGACCGCCTCGTGGCTCTACCTAGCCTCGATTCGGCAATGCCTGTTGCCGGATCCGAAACGCCGCCAGGTTCCGGGTACATTCGCCCGCGGTGCACAAGCTGGCGGATCTACGTGCGGGGGACGTGATGATCTTCCTGTCCGTCGTGCGCTGCCAGTCCGTGAACGGCGCGGCTCGCGAGCTCAAGGTTCAGGCCTCGCAGGTGAGCAAGGCCGTCTCGCGGCTCGAGGATCAGCTGGGCGTGTCGCTGATGGTGCGCTCGCCGCGTGGGATCACGATCAGCGATGACGGTAACCGGTTGCTGCCGCAGCTCACGGATCTGGTGCAGCGCGTTCAGGAGCTCGATCGTCGCGATGGTGTCGATACCGCGATCGCGGTCGCCGCGCCGTCGTACATGATCGGCTGGTGTGCGCCGCGCATCGCCGAGGCGCTGCCCGGGACACGCGTCCGCGCGATCCAGATGGCGCCCGCGTTATCCGGCCCCTGTCGGCGCGCAACCTGTTCGACGTCTGCATCACGCTCGCCGACGAGCCGTTGCCCGAATCGTGGGTGACGACGAAGGTCGGCGACTTGCGGCGCTCGTGCTTCGGCTCGCCCGCTCTCGCGGCGACGCTGGGTCCGCCGCCGATCTCCGTCGATACGATCAGGACGATCCCGTTCGTGCTTCCCGTCTACAACGAGAATGGAGTCTACGTACCGGTCGATGATGGCTGCCCGCTCACGCCGGGCCAGCGCACGCCCGGCCACGAGGCGCCGACGATGTCACTCGCGCTCGAGATCGCGAGCGTGACGCAGCAGCTCGTGTTCGGTCCGCAGGTCGCGGCGCATCGGTATCTCGCCGATGGCCGGATGATCGAGCTCGAGATCGAGGGTTGGAATCAGAGCGATCCGGTGTTCGTGGCGTGCAACGTCGACCGCGTGCGCGCCACGCAGCAGCGGCAGATCACGGATGTCGTGCGCGGGGCACTCGATCAGCTCGCTCGCGTGAACCGCGCGTAGGCCGCCGGGTCATTGACTTCCGGCGACGCAGATCGTCTCGAGGATCTCGCAACCAAACTCCGGTTCGGCACTCACGCAGCGCCAGCGTTCCTCCCTGCGGAGCTGCGCGAGGAACTGCATCGGAGGTCCCGGTTGCGAGCCGGGTGAGCGAAGCAAGAACATCGCCGCGACCTCTTGTTCGCTCGGGGTTGTCACCGATGACAGCCCGAGCAATGCGCAACCATCGCCGCCGGCGACGATCGCACCGGCGGTGGTGGTGCCCGGCCACTGGGCCTTGATCGTCGGCGTGAGCTTGGCGGCAAGGGCGCGCTGCCCGCTGTCGGCGAACGAGCACAGCTCGATGTCCTCGATCGCAGTGGCGTCGAGTGCGCAGCGCAGCTGGTTCTGCGTGAACGAATCGCACTGCGCGAGCTGCTCGGCGGGGTAGGGCTGTGCGATCGGGACCTTGGTGACCGCGGCGACCTTGTCGAAGAACTGGTCGCATGTGATCCGCTCGGGCTTGGCCGGTGGGGGCTCCTGGTCCTTGCAGGCCGCGAGCACCAGCACGATCGCAATTCGAGTCACGCCGCACACTAGCGCTTCGCCTTGCGCTTGGGTGCGTCGTCCCCGAGCTCGATCCACGTTGGTGCGTGGTCGCTCGAGTGCTCCTTGGCTCGCGTCCACTTGTCGACGCCCGCCGCCTCGAGTCGCGGCGCGACCTCGGCGTTGAGGAGCAAGTGGTCGATCCGCAGACCTGCGTCGCGCTCCCAGTGGTTCCGGAAGTAATCCCAGAACGTGTAGATGCGCTCCTCGGGATACTTCGCGCGAAGCGAGTCGACCCAGCCCTGCGTCAGGAGCCGCTGGTAGCACGCGCGGGGTTCTTTCTGCAGCAGCGCATCGCGCACCCACGACTTCGGGTTGTAGATGTCGAAGTCGGTCGCCACCACGTTGAAGTCGCCGGCGAGCACGACCGGTGCGCCCGACGAGTACAGCCCTTGCGCGTGCGCGATGAGTGACTCGAACCAGGCCAGCTTGTACGCAAACTTCGGCGACTTGATCGGATTGCCGTTCGGCAGGTACAGGCACCCGATGATCACGCCGCGGACCGCCGCTTCGATGTAGCGCGCGTGCGTGTCATCTTCCTGGCCGGGTAGGGCGCGTCGTGTCTCGATGGGCGTCGTCCCGCGCGCGAGGATCGCGACTCCATTCCACAGCGGCTGGCCGCGCCAGATCGCCTCGTAGCCCGCGTCGCGGATCGCCTTCGCCGGAAACTTCGCGTCAGCCGCCTTGAGCTCTTGCAGGCACGCGACATCGGGCTGCTCGCGCTCGAGCCACTCGAGCAGGTTGTCGAGCCGCGAGTTGACGTTGTTGATGTTGAACGTCGCGATGCGCACGCGCAGTCGACTTAGCAGGAATCCGGCAGGCCCGCGAGGGCAGGGCGCTTACGGTTGCAAGCACCGCTCGATGGCCGCGTCGCGCATGAACACCGTCGCGTGAAACTCCACGTCGAGATCACGCACGAGCTTGCTGTCCGCGGCTACCGCAGCGCAATCACCCGATCGTGCGGCGCGCGCTGCGTGTTTCGTGACCGCCCACGCATCCTCGCGCGCCATCGGATCTGGTGCGGGCTCGTCGGTCGTTGTCTCGCACGGCTTGATGCGCTGGAGCGCTTGGCCGCGCTCCCGTGCACCGGGGATCCGTTGTGCAGCGATCCGCTCTGTGCCGCGCGCCTGGTTGCACGCAGCCATCTCATCGCGGCTCAACAGACGGTGACGGCGTGGCAAGCGTTCCGTACGTTCCGCAGCCTCATCGCTGGTCGATTGATCGTCGATGAGGGTATGGACAGCCATTCCAAGGAGGCCGGAGACCGTGATGATGCCCCCGCTGATGACGCCGAGTGCCGCGCCAAATTCGTCATTCGGTCTGCTGGCTGCCGCGTAGCTGGCGGCGCTGAGAGCAGCGAAGGTGAGGCCAACGCCAACGACCACCCTCGATCCCGTCTGGTTGACGCATCCGCTCCAGAGCACGAGCGCGAGACCCACACCAAGCACCGTCCGCATCGGACCAGAGTGCCGCAACCCGCGAGCGGGGTGGAGCGTTGGCTGCGTCGTCCTGAGCTCCTCATGTCATTTCGTCGCGCGCTCTCAACTTGTCCGCAAGGCGCGGCGGCGCTCGGCCGCCTGCCAGCGGGCGCGGTCGATCTCGTCGGTCGGCTCGAAGTGCGGCACTTCGACCTTCTCGCCGCCCTCGTTCATCGCCACCATGACGACGAAGCACGACATCACGTGGCGCTCCGTCCGCGTCCGGTGCTCTTCGGCCACCACGCGGAGCCCGATCTCCATCGAGCTTCGCCCGACCCAGTTCACGCGCGCGAGGAACGTGACGAGCTCGCCCACGTGGACCGGCGCGCGAAACCTCGCGTCGTCGATCAATAGCGTGACCACGTAGTTGCCACTGAACCGCGCGGCGCAGCTGTACGCGACCTCATCGAGGAGCTTCAGCAGTGCGCCGCCATGCACCTTGCCGCCAAAGTTGACGAGGTTCGGCGTCATCAACGTCGTCATCGTGAGCGAGCGCGGGCGGTCGTCAGCAGTCATGCGGCTTGCGATGATGCCGCAGCGCAGGCCTCACTGTCGCTCAGGGCTGCGAATACTGGGCCACGATGTCGTGGCGGCCGTCGAGTAGGATGCGGCCGTGCTGCGACGCCTTCAGAGCGCATGGCGAAACCTGTTCGGTCCGCCACAGATTGACCCGGCTCTTTGGACGGCGAGAAGACAACGGTCTCGCCAGATTCACCGCCGACCGCGCGCTTGAAGTCTATGACTTTGCCGTCGGGCACGTCATCGCCCCAGGCGCGCCCCACTCGCGGAAGCGCGTAGCCATCTTCGAGGCCATGTCGGGCTGCCTCGACCAAATGAACTCCCGCGCCGCCGAGGTCACGCGGTTCTCGAAGGAAGGCGCTGCGACGTTCGGCGGGGATCGTTAGTGCGACCTCCGCCGCGCGTTCCTGATGTGAGCGCGTTCGTAGGTGATGCCGTCGCGGCCGGCGAACAGACCGAGCACGACTAACACAGGCGCGGTCATGGCGGCGCCCAACAGGAAGCCGATGACGATCACGCGGGACTCCACGACACGTCTAGTTGGTTCATGCCTACTAGGTCGGCCGTGATGCCGCGATTATGAAGCCCGCCGGAGGAGCTCTGATCGCGCCGTTCGAACTGGTGACCCCAAAGGGACTTGAACCCTTGTTTTCGCCGTGAGAGGGCGACGTCCTAACCGCTAGACTATGGGGCCGCGGAGAGCGGACTTTCTACCTGTCGCGGTAGGGACGGTCAAGCTCTTCGTGGTTCGGGGACTAGGATTCGAACCTAGATAGCAAGAGTCAGAGTCTTGCGTCCTGCCATTAGACGATCCCCGAATGGATCGGCAGCTGCGGGGTTTAACTAACGGCTAGGGCGACGTTCGTCAAGCGTTTGGGCGGGGGACGAAGAAGATCAATGTCTTGCCGGCGACACGCAGGACGTGGATGGCGAGCCACGGGGTCGAAGGGGACTGGCTGATGAAGCGGGTTACCTCGATACCCCGGTCCCGGTAGGGGCCGACCTGCTCGACGGAGATGCCCCGCCGGGAGAGCTCCTTGGCGATGAAGTCGGTCGAGTCGCGCAGGCCCCGGCCCGCGACATAGTGGCCGGCGGGATCTTGGCGGGTCCCAGGTGGCAGCTTGATGTCGGCCGGGGCGGCGCCGGCCACTGGGGCCCACAAGAGGGCAGCCGCCAGGATGAACCGCCTCCCGAAACCTCGTAGCATCTCCGCGGAGGTTATCTCATGCGCATCGCGATGGCTTTCTTGGGGCTCGCCCTCTCGGTCTCTGCTTGTAAGAAGGACAGCAAGCCGACGGGCGATAACGCGGGCTCCGGCTCGGCGATGGCCGGCTCGGGTTCGGACATGGGCTCGGCGGCGATGGCCGGCTCGGGATCGGACACCGCGATGGCGGGTTCGGGCTCGGACGCGCCCGCGACCACGATGACGAAGAAGGCAGGCAACTGCCCGAGCACCGTGTTTGGCTCGACGACCAAGGCCGAGGTGAAGGGCGCCACGGTTGTCGTGACGATCACGTCGGACGACAAGGACGCGATCGCTTCGATCCAGCGTCGCGCCGAGGAGCTGCTCGCCGAGAAGAAGGACAAGGGCGCCGGCGGCGGTGGCGGGCACGACCAGAAGGGCACGCACGGCGGCGGCGCGGGCATCTGCCCGGTTCACATTGCCGACGGCGCGACCGCGACGGCGAAGAACGAGGCCAAGGGCGTGGCGGTGACAATCACGCCGAAGGGCAAGCCCGAAGATCTGAAGACGGAAGTCGACGCTCGCATCACGAAGGCGATCGACTATGTGAAGGCGAACGTCAAAGAGGGCGACAAGGGCACGCAGGGCGGCGTCGGCGGCGGCAAGGGCGACCACGGCGGTAACCACTCCGGCCAGGGCGACGCGAAGGGCGTTGATCGCAAGGCGGGCTCGGGCTCGGCGGCCGGCGGTGGCGGCGGTGCGGGTACGGGCGGCGGCGGTAGCAAGGGCACCGGCGGCGGCAAGCACTGATCAATCGTCGTCGGGCTTGAGTGCGTAGCGGCGGCACCGACGACGAGCAGCGTGACGTGCGCGGCGATCGATGCGATAGCACCGGTCGGGATGGTTGCGAGCAGCAGCAGTGCGAGCGGCACGACATATCAGGACGTCGTCGATGCGCCCCGGAGCGGCACTCGCAGCCACCGTTCAAGCGCGGACGCGCGGACCTGGCGGCTGGATCTTGCTCGGCGAGCCCGAACTGCACATCGGCGAGGAGATCGTCGTTCCAGACCTCGCTCGCTGTCGCGATCACGACGCGGCGTCCTGCAGCGTGGTGTTCGACTGGATCTGCGAGGTGCTCTCGCCATCGACGGAGCGATGCGACCGCGCCGAGAAGATCCGTTCTACGCGGCGATCGGCGTCGGTCACGCGTGTCACCGGACACTCGAAGCTTGCTCGATCCGGAACGGCAGGGCGCCCCGTCGGAAACCACGGGCAACCGTTCGCGACGCCAGCCCGCGAGGTCTGAAACAGCGATCTCCTCACCGATGTGCAGCTTCGGGCTCTGCGAGGCGCTCTCGCCATCGACGGAGCGATGCGACCGCGCCAAGAAGATGCCGTTCTGCGCCGCGATCGGCGTCGGTCACTCGTGACTCGTGCACCCGCGTCACCGGGCGCTCGAATGTTCCCGATCGAGTGGCTCTCGAATCGCGGTGCACAAGGATGCCGAGCGCGTGCGCGTCGAGGCGTTCGCACTCGACCTCGCGCTGCTGTGGCCGATGTCTCGCTACCGACCGACTGCGAATACGTGATCGACGCGTAGCGTTCTTACATTGGCGAGAGCGCGTTCATCGTCGCGCTAGCCCGGCGACGAGCGCGCATGCCGCTGCGCGAGGAAGCCGCGCGCATCGGCAAGGTCCGCACCCGCGCTTGGTCAACGAGCCGCTTCGGTCGCACGCGACGACGGCTCCGCCGCATAGCGCAGCGCGATCGCGAGCCACTGCTCGGCCGAGATGTCGCTTTCATCCACGTGGGTGACCGTGCGCGTCATGATCGCCTTCACCTGATCGCGATCGAAGCCGCGCCCGCGCAACGCCTCCTTGGTCTCGACCTCGCGCGTCGCGCGCGTGAAGCGATTGCGTCCCTCGCGCCGGAACGTCACCTCTTCACCAACGCGTTCGATCACGAGCGTGCCTGCGTGGTGCGCGAGATGGTGTGATTCGCATAGCGCGGTCAGATTCCACAGATCGTTCGTCCCCCCGTTGATGACATGGACGATGTGGTGGATGTCGAGGTTGCGGTGCGCGTGGCAGCCCGGGACGCTGCATCGCCCCTGATCGCGATGCAGCACCTTGCGACGCGTCGCCGGCGAGATGTCCTGTCGCGCGCGCTCGACCAGCCTGGAGTCGAGGTCGCCGATCCACTGGCCATCACACATCGCGGCCTCGACCGCCGGAGGCGACATCTCTTCGACCGCGCCGCCGCCGTGCTGCCAGCCCCGCTTGCACTCGCTGCAGACCGTCACCGCAATCCTGTACGGCGCGTACCCGCCATGGGACGCCCGATGATCTCGATCGTCGTCGGAATCCTGACCGGCATTCGCTCCCACGTGGGTGGATCTCGACGACCGCTCCTGATCCTGATCACCACGGTCCTCGTCGTGATCACGATCGTGATCGGAGTCCTGACTCGAGTTCGCTCCCACGTGGGTGGCGCTCGGCGACTGATCCGGGTCCTGATCAGAATTCTGACCCGCGTTCGCACCCACGCGGGTGGAGCGATCCGTTCGCTTCCCATCGCGACGCTCCGTCCGGTGCAGGTACGTGCGGCAGAGCGCGTCGAGCACGGCGTCCTCGTCGAGCTTCTCGCCGCGCTCCTGGTCGAGCTGCTTGCGAACCTCGCGGAACAAAACCTCGGTCTCGGGCCGAACGCTGAGCCACAGGGTCTTGCGAATGAGCCGCGGATCCACCGGATCCTCCGGCAGGTCGCCCTTGCAGTGACCGGCAACAGCCTGCTCGGTCTCGCGAACGTTCAGGTCGAGCGCCTTCTCGATCCACTTCTCCTCGGTCTCGGGCGTGGCGACGCGCGCGATCTCCCGCGCCTGCGAGACATTGATCTCGCCGCTCTTCAACGCCTGTGTGAGCTTGGGCAGCTCGGGCAGCGCATTCGCCAGCCGCAGCCGATCCTCGGCAACCCGAAACGAGCTGTAGCCAAGCTCCTGAACCATGTAGTCGACGAGGCTCACGTGACCGAACTGCTTCCAGAGCTGGAGCTGCTGCGCCTCGCGAAGTGCCTCGGCCTCCTGCGCGTCGAGGTGTGCGCGCGCCTTCGCGATGCGCTTGAGCTTGCTGTGCAGCAGCACGAGCCGCTCGTTGCCGCTCACGAAGCCAACCACGCCCGCGCTTGCGCTGCCCACCGCACCGCAACCACCCTCTCCACCACCGATCTCGACAGGTGCATTCATGATCATGTTCAACAACTAGCACGGAGAATTTCGACGCTCTGATTCGCTCTGTGCCGCACGTTCTCTAGTCTCCGTCGCGTGAGACGAGGACGCGCTCGAAACATCCGCGAGACGCGAACCTGCGAGACGTCCAGCACCCACGAGATCGAAGTCGATGATTCGTCGACGGGAGCACGCGAAAGTCCGTCAATTAACCGGTCAGTCTTCCCGCGGAGGTCTCTCACTTCCTCGTCGAGGAAGCCAGTTTTTCGACTTCCTGCTGCATCCGCGCGATGCGTTTCTGGAGCGCACGTGAGGACCCGGACGAGGGCACATGCTTGCGCAG
>JBBQFU010000174.1:0-19619 GCA_038322185.1 Haliangiales bacterium | reverse complement strand
TCGGCCTCAGCGGCGGCACCTGCGTCAGTCATTGCTGCGGGCTCGAGACGTGCGTCGGCAGCAACCCGTGCATGACCGACCAAATCTGCAACTAGCGCATGACGCGCGCGCGGCTTCGTGTGTAAAACCGCGGTCATGAAGCGCGTGATGCTGGTGGCGATGTTGGTGGGCTGTGGTGACGACGGTGGCGGCGGAACGGCGGACGCGTTCATCCCGCAGGGTCCTGACTACGACTTGAGCTGTCTCGGCGAGTTCCCCACCACTGTCCCAAACCCGCTGACCTCGCTCGGTACGCTCGTCGACATGACGGCGGTTGCGAATCCCCAGCCGGTCCCGAATACGGAGATTCGCGTCTACCAGCTCAGCGACAATACGTTGCTGGGCATGGGCACGACGGACATGGACGGCAAGTACATGTTCGAGGTGACGACGACGGGCACCCCCGTGCTCGCGTACTCGGAGTATCAGGGTACGGGTCTGGTCAAGACCCGCGCGTTCGTCAACATCCCGTTGAACATGGTCACGGCGGATGGCCTGTACGCCACCGTCCAGCAATCACGGCTCGATTCGCTCGCGACTGCACTCGGCGGCACGCTCGATCCGGCCAAGGGTGTGCTCGAGGTGTGGGCCAACGACTGCAGCAAGTTCGAGCTTCCGCAAGCGACGGTCACGCTCGACGCTGCGACCGACACGCAGTGGGCGATGTTCGGCGGCGTCGGCGCGTGGCTCCCACGCGCGACGACTCTCGGTCATCCCAACAATGCGAACACCGGTAGCATCGCCGG
The DNA here is from genome assembly GCA_038322185.1 of Haliangiales bacterium. GTDB lineage: Bacteria > Myxococcota_A > Polyangia > Haliangiales > Haliangiaceae > JABFXX01. Next base: position 18,834 of record JBBQFU010000174.1, on the reverse strand, counting down.
CACGATCAACGTGACGCCCGGCATGCACACGGTGACCGTCGCTGCGGGCGGACAGACCCTTGGGCCATTCACGATCATGGTGGAGGCCAACTCGCTGACGCTCATGCACATCTACCCCGGCATCTAGCCGTGATCGTCAGGCGAGTGGACGGTGATCCACACGTTCCCGGCACCCCGTAGTCAGATCGCGTTGAGCTTCGCATGGAGCCGGCTGCCGAGCCGGGCCAGCGTGCGCGGCGCGAGCCGCTGCAGCGTCGCGACCAGCGCGGCATCGGTACCCACGGTGCGGACCGCAGGATTGGTGCGCACGGCGTTGATGATCGCGCCGGCGACCTTCGCGGGATCGAGCCCGCGCTTGGTGAACGTGTCGACCACCTTGGCCTTGCGGCTGATCATCGTGGCGCCGTTCGCGCGACTGTCGGCGACGATCTGCGTGTTGATCATGCCCGGGCAGATCGCCGTCACGCCGATGTTGTGCTCGGCGAGCTCCTCGCGCAGCGACAGCGAGAAGCCGCGCACCGCGAACTTGCTGGCAACGTAGGTGCCCACGAACGGCGGTGCGTAGATGCCGAAGATCGACGCGATGTTGATCACGTGACCGCCCATGCCGCGCTCGATCATCTTCGGCACGAACATGTGGCAGCCGTACAGCACCCCGCGCAGGTTGATGCCGAGCAGCCACTCGTGATCCTCGAGCGAGGTCTCGAGGAACGGGCCGCTCACCGCAACGCCCGCGTTGTTGACGATCACGTCGGCGGCCGGGGCGACCTCGTGGATCGAGTCGGCGAACAGCTTCATCGCGAGCCGGTCGCTCACATCGACACGGCGCGACAGCAGCACGCGATCGCCGAGCTCGGCCGACAGCGTGGCGAGCCGCGCCTCGTCGACATCGCAGATGGCAAGGCGCGCGCCTTCGCGAGCAAACCGGACCGCGGTGGCCCGGCCGATGCCGCTGCCCGCACCCGTGACGACAACGACTCGATCGCGAAGGTTCTCCATGGGTGACCTCAGGCTGCTTCGGTTTTGAACGCGATGCCGTGCGCGGCGAACCACGCGGCGGCGAGATGCTCGTCGGCGACGTCGCGCGGATGAAAGTCGCGACGGATGTACTGGCGAATCCCGGCGAGGAACACGCTCTTGATGATCGGCTCGTCGCCGGCGTTCCGCATCGCGCGCAGCTCACGACGCATCGACCGCAGGCTGATCTTCTCCTGTCGGATCAGCGAACGCGATGCCGCTGCCCAGAAGATGCCGAGCATCACGGTGGCGTAGGCGAGCCCGGCGATGCGCAGCAAGTACGAGTCGTCGACCTGTTGCAGCACGTCGTACGCGACGGCCTTGTGCTCGATCTCCTCGGCCGCATGCCACGCGAGCAGCTCGCGCATGCCCGGTGCGGCCGCGTCGAGCATGCCCTTGGTGAACGCCCCGTGCGCGAGGATCGCAGTGTAGTGCTCCGCCGCCGCGGTACCTGCGAGGTTGAGCTTCGCCGGCAGCCGCGCCTCGATCCAGCTCGAGATCTTCCGGTACCGCGTCAGGAAGCCATCGATCGCGAAGCCCTGCGTGCGCATCACGTCATTGAGCGTGTCGTGCGCCCTGGCGTGGTGGCCCTCTTGCTTGAAGAAGGCGAGCACCTGCGCGCGCAGCTCGGGATCCTGGATGTCGTCGAGGTAGTAATTCACCGAGCGCACGAAGAAGCGCTCGCCGTGTGGGAACAGCATGTTGATGCCGTTGGAGATCGCGGTCGCGAGCGCGCTGCCTGCCATCCAGTGCCGCGGCACGGTGGTCAGATCGACGTCGAGCTCGCGGACAATCGGGATCGCCATGCAGCAAGGCTAGCCACGTATTGACCCTGAGTCAATAGACCTCATGTATGATGGCCGCAGTGCCGACCGCGCCGCGCAGAGCGACGAGACCCAAGCGCCGGATTCGTCTGGATAACGACGAACGTCGGGCCCAGCTACTCGCGCTCGCCCGAAACGCATTCAGCGATCGCTCCTACGATGAAGTCTCGATCGACGACATCGCGCGCGAGGCCAAGATCAGCAAGGGCCTGCTCTATCACTACTTCCCGACGAAGCGTGACCTCTACGTCGCGGGCCTGAGCGCGATCGCCGACGAGCTGGTCGACAAGATCACGAGCCAGCGCCGCGACGCCGCACCGATCGAGCGCGTCCGCGCCGGCCTCGACGCATACCTCGAGCACATCTCGCTGCACTCCCGCGCATTCGTGTCGCTCATGCGTGGCGGCATCGGCAGCGACCCCGAGGTCGCCGGTGTCGTCGATGGCGTGCGCAAGCGGATGATCGACATCTTCCTCGAGGAGACGCCGTTTGCCGCGGTGCTCGTCAAGGACGTGCGCTTTCACGCGAGCATTCGTGGTTGGATCGGGTTCGTCGAGGGCGCCACGATCGACTGGTGCGAGAACCAGCGCATGGCCCGCTCCGAGCTCGTCGATCTGCTCACCCAGATCTTGTTCTCGATCATGCAGGTCGTCGGCCCGCAGATCGTCGCCGCCGTGACGAAGTGATCAGGGGCGCCCGGAGACCTATCAATCGAAGCGGGTCAGGACACTCGTGGCGATCGCAGCGATCGGCGCTGCCCAACCGGCCGATCCAGGTGTTGTGCCTCGCCCCTCGACGGGCGGGCAGAGCGGGTGGCGCGGTAGCCGCAACGTGAACGTGCTCCCGCACCCCGGCTCGCTGGTGACCTCGATCCGGCCGCCGTGGGCGTGAACGATCCCGTGGACCACGGACAGTCCGAGGCCCACGCCGTCACCCGCCGACCGGGTGGTGAAGAACGGTTCGAACACCCGGGCGATCGTCTCGCTCCGCATCCCGATGCCGTCGTCGGTCACCGCGATCTCGATCGCGTCGTCCGTAGCGGTCGCGCGGACCCAGACGTGGCCTCGATCGCCGATCGCCTGGCACGCGTTCATCACCAGGTTGAGGACCACCTGTCCGATCTGCCGCGCCACACCCGAGGTCACGATCGCCGGTGCGATCTCGGCGTGAAGCTGCTGCCCGGCGGCGAGCTGCGTACGTGCGATGCGGAGTGTCGAGGCCACCTCGAGCGAGAGATCGAACACCGCCCACTGCGCGGGCTCCCCACTCGCGAACCGGCGAAGGTCACCAACGATCGAGTTCACCCGGACGATGCCCTCGAGGGTCTCGACGGCGATCGTATCGCGGTGCTCGGCGAGGGCGGGTGGTAGGTGGGGCTCGGCGCGCAGGTCCTCGAGCAGCATCTCGACATTGGTGGTGATGAAGCTCATCGGGTTGTTGATCTCGTGTGCGATGCCCGCGGCGCTGCCCGATGCTCGCCAGCTTCTCCTGGCTCCGGGCGACCTGCTGAACGGCCAGGAGCTCCGCGAGCGTTTGGTCGCGATCGCGGATCAGGTTGTTCGCGAGATCGAGGTACGCGGCGATTATCACGTGGAGAAACACGCTGATCCCGGTGACGACGAGGGCGTCGGCCAGCCGCGCGCCCGTTGCCAGGGCGATCGTGTTCATCGCGACCAGCACCAGGGACATCCGCCGCGCCGCATGCGTGGCCGGCGGGATGCTCGACATGGTGACGACGAACGGAACGAACAACCAGCTCGCCAGCGTCCAGTCGCACAGGAACGCGATGGTGGCATGGACCAGCACGTTGAACGCCGCGCGAATGTCCTCACGCCGGTCGTGGGCAAGCTGGCCGAACCGAGTGATCGCCAGGTTACCGACGACCGCAACCATGGCGATCGCGGAAACGGTCGCGATCAGCGTCCATCTTCCCCACACGGACGCGACCACCCCAATCTGGATCACGGTGCCGCTGACGTTGGCAGTCACGATCAGGCGCCGAGCCAGCGCCGAGAGATTCCCCGGGCTCGCGGCGACGCTCCTCATGGGCAAGCGCAGGCGCGGAGCAGCGCCTGGGTCTCGAAGGGCTTGGGGAGGAACACCGCATCGAGCGTGCCTTGGACGTCCGCGTACCCCGACATCAACACCCGGCGCGCGGCCGGGAGGCGAGCGGCGACGATGCTCAGCAGCTCACCGCCGTTCCTGCCCGGCATCTTGAAGTCCGCGAGCACGACGTCGGGAATTAGCTCGTCAAGTAACGCCAGTGCCTCGGTCACGCGCATGGCGGTCCGTACCGTGTGGCCCCGCCGGACGAGCACCCGCTTGAGCGAGCGCAGCACGCCAATCTCGTCGTCTACGATGAGTATTCGCATGTGGCTATCGATTGAGTCGGCCAGAATCCGCGGCCGTTGAGGTCACGTCCGCGTGTCCGTAAAGCTCCCACCCGATGAGAGGTTCGGGATCGGCTTCGCTCAGGGCAGATCGAACACGAGCACCTCGGCATCGTCGACGCCGGTGATCGTGATGGTGCCCGCGCCTGCGATCGCTACGCCGTCGCTGGTGTCGAGCTTCTCGCCGTTGACCGTGACCGCACCACGCGCGACCTGGATCCACGCGTAGCGATCCTTGCGCAGCACGTGCTCGACCTTGTCGCCGGGCGCGAGGAGCGTCGATGCGAGGGTGACGTCCTGATGGATCGAGACCGATCCATCGCGACCATCCGGCGACGCGACAACGCGCAGCTTGCCGCGCCGCTCGTCCTCGGGGAACGCCTTCTGGGCGTAGCCCGGCTTGTGGCCCTGCTTGTCCGGAATGATCCAGATCTGCATGAAGTGGACGGGCTGCGTCTTCGACGCGTTCATCTCGCTGTGCTGTACACCGGTGCCCGCGCTCATGAGCTGGACCTCGCCGGGCTTGATCGTCGAGCCCGTGCCCATGCTGTCCTTGTGGCCGAGCTCGCCCGCGAGGACGTACGAGATGATCTCCATGTCGCGGTGTCCATGCGTGCCAAAGCCGCGGCCGGGGGCGACCTTGTCTTCGTTGATCACGCGCAAGGCGCGAAACCCCATGTGATCGGGGTCGTAGTAGTCCGCGAACGAGAACGTGTGGTTGGTGTCGAGCCAGCCATGATTTGCGTGGCCGCGGTCAGCGGCGCGGCGGATCTGCATCTCCATCTCTGAGTTATGAGGCTGACGGAGTTGCAAGACTAGGGACCACGCTCGAAGACGAGCGGGAGAGTCACCTGGCTAGGTCCACGCTGCTTTGCGAACCGCCACGCGGCAACAGTCTGTCTCAGCTTCGAGATGAGGCGCTTGCGCGCCGGCTCGTCGGAAACCGGCACGCGCGTCGTATCCGATAGAACTTTCAGGCCTCGCACGCCGCCAGCGCGATCGACTGCGAACGTGAGCGACAGCATTCCGGCCACGGGGAGGTCGCCGAGCCATGTGCCGAGCTGGCCACCGAGCTCCGCGATCTGCGCTGCGAGCGCACGCGCTGGAAGCGGACCGCGCACGAACGGCCGCGGCTGCACGAACCAGCCGTGAATCACGAGCCGGCCTTCCCGCGGATCGCGGGTACCGGTCACCGGTCTCACGCCGTGGGGGATGCGCGGATCGAACACGGTCAGCCGGCCGAACTTCGGCTCGATCGTGCGCACCAGCTCGTGCTCTTCGATGGCGCGCACCGACCGGAAGTCGTGCCAGAAGTCGAGGACCTCATCGCGCAGCAGCATCGTCTCGCCGCCGGTGAACGCGCGGCCGCGCCAGTTCGTGAGCGAGAAGACGAATGCCCACGGACCGTGCGGCAGATCGCCGTGTAGCTCCTGGCGACAGCCGTCGATGTAGTTCGACAGCCACGGCGGTGAGATGTCGTGACAGCCGAGCGTCTCGCGGCCCCACGCGACGAGCCGGTTGTGAAACTTCGCGTAGATGCCGCGCGGGAAGTAGGTCCAGGCCGGCGTGCGCAGCGCCGTGTACTGGCCGGGCACGTGCCACCAGTCCCACTGGAAGCGATCGCCACGCGTGCTGCGCGGATCGGCGAAGCGCTCGTCGAACGTGGCTCGCAGCTGCGTGGCCTCGGGCGCGAAGTTGTCGACGATGACCGTGCTGCGGGATCCCATCAGAATGGATCCCAAACATACGAGACTTCGGTGACCGGGAAGCCTCCCACGCGCGACGGAAACGCCACGCCTTGCTCGCCGCCCATCGCTGCGTAGAAGCCGCGCGCGTGGTGGTTGTCCTGCAGCACCCAGATGATCAGCGACCGCATATCCTGCGCGGCGAAGTATGCCTGCACGCGTTCGAACATCTGCTGCCCGAGGCCGTGGCGCTTGGCGTGGTGCACCATGTAGAGCGCGTAGATCTCGCCGGCCTGCGTGACGTGGCGGCGCGAGGCACCGGCGTCGCAGAAGCCGACGATGTCGCCGTGCGTGACGTCGTACGCGACGAGCTGGAAGATGTGGCGGTCGCGCAGGATCTTTCGCCGAGACTCGACTCGCTGGCCGACATCGATCCGGTCGAGCACGGTGTCGGGAAGAATCCCGCGATAGCTCGTCTGCCAGCTCTCGGTGTGCGCGCGCGCGATGCCCTCGGCATCGGCAAGCTCGGCTTCGCGCACGGCAAATCGGGACATGGGTTACTGCGTCCCCGGCATTGCTACGACTCGGGAACACCCCACCGTAGCAGCTTGCGGTAGAGCGTCTTGCGATCGACTTCGAGGATCTTCGCAGCGTCGGTGCGGTTGCCCTTGCACGCTTCGAGCACGCGCATCACATGACGGCGCTCGATCTCCTCGAGCGTCAGCAGCTCGGACAGGTCACTCCCTGAAAGGGCAGCGCTGCGCGCCTTGCGATCGCGAATCTTCTCGGGCAAGTCCTCGACCTGGATGTCCTCGAAGTGCGCGACCGCGACGGCGCGCTCGATACAGTTCGCGAGCTCGCGCACGTTGCCCGGCCAGTCATGCGCCAGGATGCGCTCGGCGGCGGCGGGTGACAGCGCGACGACCTTCTTGTCGAGCACGGCGGCCGACTTGCGCAGCAGGTGCTGCGCGAGCAGCAGGACATCCCCACCGCGGGCGCGCAGCGGTGGCAGTGGCACGTGGATCACGTTGATCCGGTAGTAGAGGTCCTCGCGGAACCGCTTGTCCTCGGTGAGCTCCTCGAGATCCTGGCTGCTCGCCGCGATCAGGCGCACGTCGTGCGTGCCATCCTGGAGCATGCGCAGCAGGATCGGCTGCACCGCGAGGGGCAGCTCGGCCACGTCGTCGAGGAACAGCGTGCCACCGCGCGCGCGCGTGAATCCATCGGCAAGCGCGTCACCCGCCGCGGCGCAGGTGAACGCGATGAACGGCGCCTCGGCACGCCGGCTGCGCTCGTGCATCGCGCGCGCGACCGCTTCCTTGCCGGTGCCGGCCTCACCGGTGATCAGCACCGAGGCATCGGTCGCGGCGACCTGATCGATCAGATCATAGACACGCCGCATTGCCGGGCTCGCACCGACGAGGTCCCCATGTGCGCGGGTGACCGCGACCACCTCCCGCAGTCGCTTGACCTCACCTCGCAGCGCGCGGTGCTCGCCGGCGCGGCGGATCGCGATCGCGAGCGCCTCGATCTCGACGGGCTTGGTCACGAAATCGTACGCGCCGGCGCGGATCGCACCGACGGCCGTCTCGAGGCTACCGAACGCGGTCAGCACGATGACCGGCACGTCGGGCCGGTCACCCACCACGCGCTGGCACACCTCGAGGCCGCTCATGCCCTTCATGTTCAGGTCGGTCACCACGACGTCGAGGTCGTGATCGGGCAGCGCCGCGATCGCTTCGGCACCCGAGCCGAAGGGCACCACCGTGATGCCGCGCTTCTTGAGGCCGAGCGCGACCAGATCGACCATTTCGCGTTCGTCGTCGACGAAGAAGACCTTCATGCTGCTCCTCGAGGCAAGTACACGGTGAAGGTCGAACCCTCGCCCGGTTCTGAGTCCACCGCAATCCAACCGCCGTGCTCGCGGATGATTCCCCACGACACGCTGAGCCCCAGGCCCGTGCCCTCGCCCACATCCTTCGTCGTGTAGAACGGCTCGAAGATGCGGTCGCAGGTGGCGGCGTCCATCCCGATCCCGTGATCACGCACGTCGATGGCGAGCCACGACGCGACACTGCTGCCGACATGTGCGGGCGCCACCTGGTCGATCGCGCGGACACCGAGCTCGACCGTCGAGCCTGCCGGCGATGCGTGGATCGCATTGATCACGAGGTTGGTCAGGACCTGCTGCAGCTGCGCGTCGTCGGCCTCGACCTCGAGGTGACTTGCGATGGGTGCGGACGGTGCGATCGTGACCTGCGCCTCGCGTGCGATCGTGGCGAGCAGCTCGCACACGCGCGCGAGCATCGCGTCGACGCGGAGCTGCCCCTTGAGCAGCGGGCGCGGGCGCGCGAAGTCGAGGAGCTGCCGGATGAGTGCGGTCATGCGCTCGGCTTGCTCGACAACGATCCGCGCCGAATCGATCGCGTCGTCGCCCTCGACCTCGCGATCACGGATGAGCCGCGCGCGGCCCTGCACGACATTGAGCGGCGTACCGAGCTCGTGCGCGAGCCCCGACGCGAGCTTGCCGACGGTGGTCAGCCGGTCGGCGTGCCGCAGCTGCTCGGTCGCCGCCGCGCGTGCGCTGCGTTCAGCCGCCAGGCGCTCGCACATGAGGTTGATCTCGGTGGCGAGCTGGCCGAGCTCGTCGCGCTGGGCGAGCCGGAGCGGTCCAGTGAGATCGCCCGTGCCGACGCGACGTGCCTTCTCGGCGAGGCGAGAGATCGGACGACCGATGAACACGACACCGAGGCCGAGCGCGAGCAAGGCCGCGACCACGACACTGCTCGCCGAGCCGATGATCGCGGTGCGCAGTGAGTCCTGCGTGAACTTGTCGAGCCCGGCGAGCGGCTGCGCGATCTCGAGGCCACCTTCGCGCGGCTCGCCGTGAGACTCCCCGACCGGGACGCGCACCGGGATGTACGTCAGCAGGAGGTTGGCCGCCGCATCCTTGAGGATCACGACCTGACCGTCGAGCATCGAGGCGAGCAGCTCCTTGTCGACACGTGGCGAATCGCGCGCACTCTCGTCGAGCCAGATCCAGCGAGCACGGATATGTTCACTCTTGCTCGACGACGTCAGCAAGAACTGGCGAGCCGCTGCCTCTCCGTCGCGCTCCCAGACTTCCGCAACACCGCGCGCCAACGCGCGCCCGAGCGCCGTAGCCTCAGCCCTCATCTGGCTGTCAAACACGGCACGATCGCGCCGGTAGTCGAAGAATCCCTGAATCATCGCGACCAAGGCGACGCCGATCACGAGAGCGGCGATGAACTTCCTGGTCAGTCTCATCCAGTCCCTGCGCAGGCGGTTCTAACCTGGCCCGCTTCGTGAAAGTATGCAGATCGCCATGTTGCCCAAATCCATCCTCGTACCGACCGACCTCAGCGACGGATCCGAGGAGGCGCTCAACTACGCCCTCGAGCTGGGAGCCAGTTTTGGTGCCACCGTGCACCTGCTGAACGTCATCGGCATTCCCGCCCTGGGCGTCCCCGAGCTTGGAGTCGCGCTGACCTCATCGGTCATCGACTCGATGGTGCGCGACAACCAGACCGCCCTCGAGCGGCTTGCCGACCGTAAGCGCAACATGTGCCAGATCGGCGAGGTCTTGCTTCGCACCGGCGACGCGCGCGATCTCATCTGCCAGACCGCGAAAGAGGTCCACGCGGATCTCATCGTGATGGGCACCCATGGCCGTCGGGGCGTGAGCCGCGCGCTACTCGGTAGCGTGACCGAGAACGTGGTCCGCCAGGCGCCCTGTCCGGTTCTGACGATCCGTCCGAATACGACGGGTAGCCACGACGAAGCTGCAGCCTGATACCTCGTCGGCTGTTTCCTGATGGAGCTCGCGAGCAGCTTTCCACCGAACCTTCGCCTCGCGCTCATTACGGGCTTCATGGGCGGGCTCACCACGGACTCTGCGTTCAACTACGAGGCGACGCAGCTTGCCTCGGGTGTCACGTGGCGCGCACTGTTGTACGTGGGTGTTACGGTGTTCGGCTGCCTGCTGGCTGGATTGTTAGGCATGTGGCTCGCACGTCGTAGTCATTGATGGCCATGGAGAACAAGCTGATCGACATGCGCAAGCGGATGGTGACGCAGCATCTGGAGCGTCGCGGCATCCAGGACCCGCGCGTGCTCGAAGCGTTTCTTCAGGTTCCGCGCGAGGAGTTCGTGGCCGGCGAGCACATGGCTCACGTCTACGACGACGCGCCCCTCGGGATCGGGTTTGGCCAGACGATCTCGCAGCCGTTCGTCGTGGCGATCACGGTGCAGGCGCTCGAGCTGAAGGGCCACGAGCGCGTGCTCGAGATCGGTGCGGGCTCCGGCTACGCCGCCGCGATCCTCGGCAGGCTCGCGGCAGAGGTTCACACCGTCGAGCGAATCACCGAGCTCGCGAGCATCGCGGCGGAGCGACTCGCGCGCCTCGGTTACGACAACGTTCACGTCCATCACGCTGATGGCACGCTCGGCTGGATGCCGGCAGCGCCCTACGAGGCGATCGCGGTCGCCGCGGGCGCACCCGAGCCTCCGCCGTCGCTGCTGCGCCAGCTCGCGATCGGTGGCCGCCTCGTGCTGCCGCACGGTGATGAGCACAGCCAGCGGCTCGCGAAGATCGTGCGCATGAGCGAGACCGAGTTCGTCGAGACGAACCTCGGTGACGTGCGGTTCGTTCCGCTCGTCGGTGTCGAGGGCTGGTCATCCGAACCTCACGGCCAGCAGCGCTGATAGACCCACACACTGGCGAGCATCGCGGCCGCGCTGGAACCACCGACCACAAGGAGCCGGTAGGCGAGCGTCGAGCGAATCGCGTAGAGCAGCGGCAGCACCGCGAGCACGATGGCTGCCTGGCCGAGCTCGACACCGAGGTTGAATCCAAGCAGCGCGCCGATCAGCTCCTGCGATGGCAGGCCGAGATCGATCAGCACGCTCGAGAATCCGAAGCCGTGCAGGAGGCCGAGGGCGAACGCAACGGCCCACCGCGCATCGACAACGCGGAACAGGTTATTGAGCGCGGCCGCCACGACGCTGGCCGCGATCGCGGTCTCGACGAAGCGGGACGGCAGCGTGAACAGGCCGACCGCCGAGATCACGAGCGTGATCGAGTGAGCGAGCGTGAACGCGGTCACGATCTCGAGCACGTCCTTGCTCGCGGTGCGAAACGTCAGCGGCGTGCCGCTGCGCGGGAACACGGCGGGCAGGAGCAGGCACAGCAAGAACAGGATGTGGTCGAGGCCAATCCAGATGTGCCATACGCCCTCGCGCACGAACGTGAGCGTCGAGCTCGTGGCGCCCAGTGTGATCGTCGTCGGCGAGGCGTCGCGAATCACCAGCGTCTGCTTGCCGACGTGAACCAAGCCGCGATGCTGGGCGTCGAGATCGAACAGCAGGCCGTAGCGCAGGCCGAGCGTCTCGCTCGCAGTCGCGCAGGTGGCCTCCAGCGGTACGGACCAGTACGCACCGTCGGACAGATCGACGAGCGCAGGGGCGGCAAACGAGAGCCGGCAGCCATCGATCGCAAGACGCGCGGCGAGGTACGCGGTGATCTGCGGCTCGGCCGCGGTCAGCTCGCCCCAGGTCAGGTTGCCGTCACCGTTGTCGATCGCGAGCGCGGCGTCGAGGTCGCGCACGGCCACATCGAGGCGGCCGGTGAGGTGACCGCCCTGGGCTGTCAGCCGCAGGTGGGCATCGCTCGGCTTGTGCGCGAGCGCCGGTCTCGTTGTTGTACCGAGGAGGACGAGCAGGACCAGTGCGCGGGCGATCACGATGCGCCTCCGAGGCGGGCGATGGAGCGCTCGAGCCGCGCATCGCGAACGCCGGTGCGGCGTGCCCACTCGATCACGGGCGCCGCCGCGACAGGGTCGCGCGCAAACACGGCCGCGTCGACGAGCAGGCGCGCGTCGGTGAGCTCCTTCTGAACGTCCCAGTTCGCGCGGGCGAGGCGCACGGCGCGCGGGGCATCGAGCTCGACGGCGAGCGCGAACATCGCTTCCTCGCGCTGATGGATGCTGTCGCCACGCGTGGCCGCAGCAGCGATGCGCTCGCGCATGTCAGCGACGAGCGTCGCGGCATCGGGACCGTGCGCGCGGTGCTCTGCGATCGCGCGACGCACGAGCAGGTTGTCGACCGATTCACGGCCGGCGAGCAGTGCTGACGCGGCGGCGGGATCGACCGTGATGTCGGCGAGCGCAGCGAGCGCGTAGGCATCGTCGGGATCGATCGCGAGCACGGCGCGCAGATGTGTCTGCGCGAGTACGTCGTCGCCGCGCTGGATCGCGAGCTCGGCGAGCGTGGTGATGCCCCACGCACGCAGTGCAACCGGCGTCCGGCTATCGAGCGTGGCCGCGAGCGCGCGATACGCGCCGTCCACATCGCCGGCCAGCGCGGTGAGCGGCGCCATGCAGGTCGCGGCGATGACCGGTGCCGCGAATGTCGCGAGCGCAGTGCAGCTCTCACGCGCGGCGGCGTAGTCGGCGGTCACCGTCGCAACCACCGCGCGCGTGAGGTGTGCTTGTGAATCCGCCGGGCGCAGCGCGATCAGCTGATCGAGATCGCGGCGGGCGGCGGCGAACTGGTGCAGCGACTGCTGGATCGTCGCGCGCAGCAGCAACACGTCGGCGGGCGAAGACGGCTGCGTCCACCAGCGAGCGAGAAGCGCCTGGGCACGACCGAGGTGCCGCGGATCGGACAGCTCGCGAGCACGCGCGATTTCGGTACGCGCGAGCTCGACCGCGAGCTCGAGGCTGTCGGGCGCGGAGGCCAGCGCCTTGCGCTCGGAGAGCTCGCGAGCGTCGCGCGTCGGGACCGTGGCGACGACCGCGGCCGTATCGCGCGGCACGTACGTCGCCGCTGCCTCGGCCACCCGGTCGGGCGCGAAGTAGGCGGCGGCGGTCAGTGCACCCGCCAGCCCGACGGCACCCCACGCCATCACCTTGCTGCTCCTCATCGCCTACAATTACGAGCGGTGGGGCTCCCCGGATCGTATGGTGCGATAGATGGCTGAAACCACGGACTTCGACTACATCGTCGTCGGGAGCGGTTTCGGCGGCGCGGTGTCAGCCTGCCGGTTGGCCGAAAAGGGCTACTCGGTCGCGGTCCTCGAGATGGGCAAGCGATGGACGGCCGCGGACTTCCCGAAGACCACCTGGAACGCGCGGCGATTTCTGTGGTGGCCCAAGCTCAAGCTGTTCGGCTTCTTCGATCTGCGCCCGTTCAAGCACGTGATGATCCTGTGCGGCAACGCGGTCGGTGGCGGATCCATCACCTACGCAAACACGATGCTCGTGCCGCCCGAAGTGGTGTGGCGCGAAGGCTCGTGGCAAGGCATCGCCGAGTGGGAGCGAGAGATGCCTGCGCACTACGCCACCGCGCAGCGCATGCTCGGCGTCACGCAGAACCAGATCATCGGCGAAGCCGATCTGATGCTGAAGCGCATGGCCGATGACCAAGGGGTCGGCGAAACATTCTACAAGACCGACGTCGCGGTCTACTTCGGCGAAGGCCCCGGCAAGACGAGCCCCGATCCATATTTCGGTGGCGAAGGTCCCGAACGCTCCGGCTGCATCGGCTGCGGCGGCTGCATGGTTGGCTGCCGCTACAACGCGAAGAACACGCTCGACAAGAACTACCTCTACTTCGCCGAGAAGCGCGGCGCGAAAGTCTTCGCGGAGACGCGCGTCACCGATATATCCCCGCGCGGGGCCGCCGATGGCTCCGAGGGCTACACGGTCACGACGGAGCGGTCGACCGCGTGGTTCGCGAAGCAGCGGCGCACGTTCACCGCGCGGCACGTGGTGCTGTCGGCGTCCGCGCTCGGCACGATGGATCTACTGCTGCGCCTCAAGCAACGTGGCTCGCTCCCTGCCCTGTCCGACAAGCTCGGGCACGACGTGCGCACCAACTCCGAGTCGCTGATCGGCGTGCGGTTCCCGGGCAAGGACGTCGACATGTCCAAAGGCATCGCGATCGGGTCGGGCATCCACATCGATCGATTCACGCACATCGAGGCCACGCGCTACTCGCGCGGCTCCGACGCGCTTGGACTGCTCGCCACGATGCTCGTCAACGGCAAGGGTCTCGGCCGCATCGCAAAGTGGGTCGGCGCGTTCTTCCGCCACCCGATCCGATTCATGCGCGCGGGCTGGCCGTTCGGCTTCGCGCGCCAGACGCTGATCTTCCTCGTGATGCAGACCATCGACGCCACGCTGCGCATGCGGCTCAAGCGGCGCTGGTTCTGGCCGTTCGCGCGCACGCTGTCGACCGAGGGCGAGCGCATCCCGACCAACATCCCGCAGGCCAATGCGTTCGCCGAGCACGCGGCAGCGAAGTTCGGCGGCATCGCGATCACGTCATCGTCGGAGATCCTGTTCGACATGCCAATGACCGCGCACTGCATCGGCGGCTGCGTGATGGGCAGCGACGCGAGCCAGGGCGTGATCGACGGCCAGCACCGCGTGTACGGCTACCAGAACCTGTACGTCGTCGACGGCTCGGCGGTCGGCGCGAACCTCGGCGTCAATCCAAGCCTCACGATCACCGCGCTCGCCGAGCGAGCGATGTCGTTCATCCCGGCGAAGATCACTTCGCCGCAGCCGTAGCGCGCTTCTTCGCCTTGCTGTCGAACGTGGCGCGCGCATCCTGGATCGACACGCGATTGCGGTCCGCCCACTCTGCGAGCCCCTGGATCGGCTCGAGCAGCGTCTTGCCCAGACGCGTCAGCTCGTACTCCACGCGGGGCGGGATCTCGGGAAACACCGTTCGCGTGATGAGCCCATCGCGCTCGAGCCCCCGCAACGTGAGCGTCAGCATCCGCTGCGAGATTCCCTCGATCGCACGGCGCAAGTCGCTGAAACGCATCGCTCCGTCGCCCAGCAGATCGACGATCTGAACGCTCCACTTGTCGCCGATGCGGTTGAGCACGTCGCGTACGGCAGGACACTTCTCCGTCTTGTTGTGCCTTGGTGACATGGATGTGCCTTCTTGCGGTTGGTTCATGTGGTTCCCAAGATGACCCTAGTTACGAAACAGAACCTAGGCAACCTCAAGAACCGACCTCAGGAGTCTCTCATGTCCGTATCCAAATGGGATTTCGACCTCACCCACAGCAGCTCAACTTTCACGTCCGGCACCTCATGGTGTCCAAGGTCCATGGCCGCTTCCACAAATGGGGAGGAATCCTCGAGCTCGATGACGCCGACCTGACCAACTCGCGTCTCGACGTCACGATCGATGCCTCCTCCGTCGACACCAAGGAAGACAAGCGCGACGCGCACCTGCGCTCGGCTGACTTTCTCGACGTGGAGAACCATCCAAACATCACGTTCAAGAGCACACGCATCACGAAGGATGGCGACACCTACAGCGTGGACGGCGACATTACGATCCACGGCATCACCAAGCCTGTCACCTTGGAGGTCGAGGGCGGCGGACAGGTCAAGGATCCGTGGGGCGGCACGCGCACCGGCTTCTCGGCAACGGCACGCCTGAGTCGCAAGGACTTCGGACTGACCTGGAACCTCGCCCTCGAGGCCGGTGGTTTCGTGGTCGGCGACAAGCTCGAGATCTCGATTGAAATCGAGGAGATCAAGGCCGCCGCGTCCGCCGCCGCCTAGGCCGTAGATCGTTTTGCGGGGTGATGCGTCATGACCCCAATGCTTCGCGTCGCCTTGGGTCTGGTCGTCTTGCTCTCGACCACGACCGCCATTGCTCGCCCACCGCCCGAGCTCGTCGAGCCGGAGGTGGCCGAGCGGCCGACCCTGATCGAGTGGACGACCTGGCTGCGCGGCAGCGTGGTCGTCGACCGATCGGAGGTCGCGCCCACGACCGCTGCACGGACGACGATGCCCAGCTCGCCCACCGACCGTGATCGCACGCTCGGCGGCGCGATCGGTGCGGGCTTCACGCTGCCACTCGGCTCGAAGCTGCGGGTCGGCCCGTGGGTCGAGCTGCGCAGCTGGGGCCTTCCGCTGGTTGGCGGCGAGGTCACCGCCCTGCCCGGCTCGCTCGACCTGTTCTTCTACAAGGGCTCATCGGCCATCACGCTCCGCGCCGGCGCAAATCCCGACGTGCGGTCTGCGCAGCTGGGCCTCGCGTATCGCGCGCCGTGGGATCTGTTCGGTCCGCGTCCACGCGCGAGCCGCTACGTGATCGGCGTCGGCCTGGTGGCCACCATCACGCAAAACCGGATCGATCCGAAGGACTGGTCCGCGCTCGTTGGTATCGAGCTGGAGCCGCTCGGAGCGATCCGGTATCTCCTCGGCATCCGCTCCTGGTACTGATGAGCAGGAAGCCGATGAGCCTCGGCACGAAGACGAATGCTCGATAGAACTGTGCAACACTCGGCGCGTGGTGCCTCAAGCGCTCCGACGGTGGTTCGTCGTTCACTTCGTTGCCGACGTCGTCGCAGCGGTGCCCTTGTTCGTGGCGCCGGCGTGGGTGCTCGGACATCTGGGCTGGCCCGCGGTCGATCCGATATCGACCCGCTTGGTCGCTGCAGCGCTGTTCGGGATCGGCATCGAGTCGTACCTGGGACGCAATGCCGGGGTCGACGCCTTCCGCGCGATGCTGAACCTCAAGGTCATCTGGTCGGCAACCGCGGCGCTCGGCGTGTTGTGGTCGCAGCTCGAAGGCGGACCGCCGGCTGGTTGGGCGGTGTTCGCGATCTTCGCCGGCTTCCACCTGGTCTGGTTGCGCTACCGCCTGCTGCTGCGCGCGGAGGCGCCGTGAGGCTGCTCGGGATGGTCGTGGCGTTCGTCGCGATCGCCGGCGGCGACGTGAAAGCCGAGCCGATCCGAATTGACGGCGCGCTCGGGCTCTCTCACTTCCAGCAGCAAGCCAAGCCGCGCATCGGGACACCACGAGGCGAGCGGCTCGTCGACCAGACCGCCGTCACGATCGGCACCACGGTAACGTACTCGTTGCACCGCTACTTCGCCGCCGGCGTCTTCGCCGAGCTCGATCGCACAACCCGGCGCGCCGGCGAGCTGGTTGGCTTCGATGCAGACGGACGCGCGACGATCGAACCCGCGATCGGGGGGCGCTCTACCGAGCTATGGACAGGTCTCGTCGTGCGCGGGCAGTGGCGGTGGTTGTTCGCGGATCTCGGCTACGGCCTCATCACCCGGCGCTGGGATACCGGGCGCGACGATCTTCCCGCCGCCGATGGCTCCACCGATGGCGCCTTCCGCGCCCAGCCGGCGGTCCGGTGGATGTTCACGCTCGGCGCGGCGATACCGGTGCGTCGGAATCTCGCGATCGTCCTTCGGCTCGAGTGGCGAATCCGCTACTACGACCAGCGCGGGGATCAGCCGCTGCGCGACGGCATCGTGCACGGGACCCAGGAGATCCGGCCGCTGTTCGGGATAGCGTGGCAACCGTAACTCGGCGTCGAGCCCAGGCCGAAACGAACAAGCGCGACCGTCCTTCGAGCGGTCGCGCTAATACCTTCAGATCGTCCGTGTCAGATCAGCGCGGGGGCGCCGAGTACGGGAACGTGGTGCTGAGTCGCGGTGTGCCACAGTTGTCACACGACTGGTGGAACTGGTTCGGATTCGTGGGATCCGGTGTACCGAGCCCGATGCCAGAGTTCTCGGCGTTGTCGTCCGAGAAGAAAACGCCATCGGTGACGAGCGCGACGCTCTGTGCCACGGTCGCCGCGTTCGTTGCGCCGGTCGGCACCGCAGCGCCCGCCAGCAAGTAGAAGTACGTGATGTCGATGACGTCTTCGTTCAGGTTACGACCGCCACACAGGAGCGGTACGTTCGCAGCCGCGGCGCCGCACAGCGTGAGATAGGCGCTCGGGACCGCCGTATCGATGCGCATGACATCGGTCTCGAACTGACCGAACACGCGGTCCGCGTACGCCTGGGCGGCAGTGGCGACGCCGGTCTTCAGCATCGTCCCGGTGAGTGGGTTATCGCCCACGAAGATGGCGCCGCCGACTTCCTCGCACTGCAGGCCGGCTGGTTGCACGCCGTTGGTTTCGTTGAATCCGACGAGACCATTGAGCAAGCACGCACCGAGGTAGATGGCCTTGAGCACCGTCTTGGCTTCAGCGGTGATCGCATCGACGGCCGCGGGGGGAGCACCGCCGAACGACGGCGCTGTTGCGTTGTAGCCTTCAAGGAAGGCATGCGTGATGAGCAGTGCCTCGGCGATGCCGGGTCGAGCAAGGTGCTCGATCTGGCGATAGCTAGTGGTCGGGCCCTCCGGCACACACATGCCGTCCGTCAGGACCGTGCCGCTGCCACACGTGGCATCGGTCACGCACTCGCCATCGATGCCGCACTCGGTCTGCGCCGGGTTGTCATCACCACAAGCCGAGACCGCGAAGATCAGCGCCAGAGCGCCGCGATGAAAGTGACTGATGGCCGACATATTACTGGACCTCCTTGATCGAGATCGTTGACCACGAGTCGAAGATCGCGCCGCCACCCAGGGCCGCGATCGGTATCTCCAGCGCGATCGAAGTGATGTTGAGATTCTTGGTGAAGTCAGGCGCGCAGCTCGGCGGATTCCATAGGTTGACGTTGTCGAGGTCCGCCTCGGGGACCGGGGGGTTACCGCCGACCCCGACGATGCCCTGCAGGAACGCGTCGCCTTCGCAGTTCGGTGCCAGCGGTGCCGTGGGATCGCCGATCCCCCCCGCGCCACCGAAGAAGCGACGTGCGAGGTAATTGCGGACCTGGAAGAAGCGATTCACGTCGAAGTGAAAGCCATCGGCGCGCTGGCCGACAAAGAACTTGAGGTCAGTGAAGGCGCCAACGGTAGCGGTGTTGACGGTCAGGCCCGTGTTGGCCTTCGAAGCCTCGAACGAGGTGCTCGTGCCGGTGGCGGTTCCGACCATGGTCGTTCCGCCAGAGAGCACGGTGAGCGTGAGCGGCTGGACGCCAGCCGCGGTGGGTGCGCCAGCTTCGACGCGGA
>JBBQFU010000173.1:0-19788 GCA_038322185.1 Haliangiales bacterium | reverse complement strand
GCCCTCGCCCGCATCCGACGACGACACCGGGATCGTGACCGACGCAGTCGGCTGCGACGTGAGCCGAGCCGTGAACGTGGCCGTGCCGCCGCTCTCGGTCGTCGTGAGACCGGCGGTCGGCGTGACCGTCACGTTGGTCGCGTCGTTGTCGATCGTCGTGCCGGTCACGTCGGTCGGGTTGAGCCCGGCGTAGCTGCCGTCGGTGCTCGTGGCCGCGCCGAGCACGATGGAGAACGGCTGGTTGCCGTCATCGATCGCGTCGTCGACCCCCGTCACGGTGACCGTCTGTGCCGTGCTCCAGTTCGCGGTCGTGAACACGAGCGACGCGGGCGAGACGGTTGCCTCGCTCGTGTCGTTCGACATCACCGGAATCGTGACCGTGGCGGTCGGCTGCGTCTGCAGCGCGACGGTGAACGTGGCCTGCGTGCCGGTCTCGCTGACCGAGAGCCCGCTCGCCGGCGTGATGGTGACGCCGGGACCGTCGTTGTCGGTCGTGACGCCGATGACGTCGCTCGGATTGACGCCGTCGTAGGTCGGGTCGCTGCTCGTCGCGGGGGCGAGCACGATCGTCCACGCGATGTCGCCGTCATCGAGCAGATCATTGACACCGGTCACCGTGACGGTCTGCGGCGTGCTCCAGTTCCCGACCGTGAACATCAGCGACGCGGTCGACACCGTGGCCTCGCTGGTGTCGCTCGACGCCACGCCGATCGTGACGTTGCCCGCTGGCGCGGTCTGCAACACGACGGTGAACGTCGCCTGCGTGCCGGTCTCGCTGACCGACAGCCCGCTGGTCGGCGTGACGACGATCCCGAGCATGTCGTCGTCGTCGGTGTTCACGAGCTGGACATCGTCGGCATCGAAACCGTTGTAGTCGGTGTCGAGGCTCGTCGCCGCGCCGAGCGCGATCGTGTATGCGACGTCGTCGTCGTCGAGCAGATCATCAACGCCGCTCACCGTCACGGTCTGCGGCTGGGACCAGGTGGCCGACGTGAACGTGAGCGCCGACTGGTCGGCCGTGCCCTCGCTCGGATCGCTCGACGTGACCGGGACGATCACGTCCTCGGCGGGCTTCGACGTGAGCCGCACCGTGAACGTCGCGTGCGCACCCGCCTCGCTCGTGACCAGGCCCGCGACCGGGGCCACGCTGATGCCATCGACGTCGTTGTCGCCGTTGGTCACGGCCACCTCGTACGAGCCGAGCAGGTCCGTGCCGATCCGGACCTGGTATGGCTGCGGACCATCGGTCACGTCGTCGTCGGCGCCCGTGATCGTCACCGTCTGCGCCTCGGCGAAGTTGTCCGCGTCGAAGATCAACGCCCGCGGGAACACCGAGCCCTCCCCGACGTTCTGGCTCGCGATCGTGACGACCACTTCACCCGACGGCGGCGCCGTCAGCGCGACCGTGAACGTTGCGGTCGCTCCGCCCTCATCGGTGAACAGCCCGAACCGCGGCGACACGACGAGCTCGCCGCGCGTGGCGTGGTGGTTGTCGCCGCACGACAGTGCGAGCAACGTCAGCACGAGCGACGCAAGGCGAAACCCCATCGTCGAAAAGTGTACGCGGTTTCCGCGCGCGCGTTGCTAACCGTCGACGAGCACTGGCACGTCCAGCCGGGCGCCGATCGCGAGTGTCCTGAGGAACGCCGCGAACTGCTCGATCTCGGGGTCCGCCTCGGTCGGGAGGTGTGCGGCAGCGAGCGCCTTCTTGCGGCCGGCGTCGTCCTTGAGGTCGTACAGGCTGATGTCGTGCGGGATCACACCGGTGAATAGCGCGATCATCAGGCTGTGCGTCGGCGCGAGGTTGCCAACGAGGAACATCATCTGGAACAGCTGGTCCGACGAGATTTCGACCACACCGGTCTCGCCCTCCCAGCGCACGCCGTAGGGAACGCGACTCTCGAAGAACGTGGTGCCCGACGAGCGCAGCTTCGCCGTCGGTGCGCCGTCCCAGCCGAACTCGCCGAGCCCGCGCACGAGCAGCGCTCCGGCGGTACATGCGAGCGACGTGGGCAGGCGCGCCATGAGCCACGCCTCGACGTGCTCCGGAATCGGATAGCGAATGCGGCGGTGACACGCGTACGCGCGAGGCAGCTCGGCGGGACAGCGATCGCAGTACTGCGCGAACTCGTCGAGCGGGCGCGACTCCTCGAGCAGATCCGCGAGCGTGACGCCGCGAGCCGAATCGCCGCTCGTGGTGCGCATCGTGAGCTGGATCTCGATCTCGCTCGGGGCGCGTGCATCACCATCCTCTCGCATGTGGGCGAGGGCGGACCGCGCCAGGATGCGGGTGCGGTTCAGCGTGACCAGGCGTTCGACGCCGAGGGATTTTTGCGGCTCGCACCGCACGCCGAGGATGTAGTCGATCGCCATCGAACCGACCCTACCGCGGGGGTCCGACGCTCGACGGCTACGCGCAGCACCGCCGAAGGGGGTGCGTAGGTGAGTGACACGACCCGTCGGCCGGGGTAAGAAACACCCGCGTCGCACCCGTAGCTCAGTTGGATAGAGCGTTGGCCTCCGAAGCCAAAGGTCACAGGTTCGAATCTTGTCGGGTGCACTTTGAAGACACTTGCAGAGATCGCGATCGAGGCCGGACTCGTCACGAAAGCGGGGGCCGCCAAGGCCGGCAGACTCTCCGAGGAGCGCCAGCTCCCGCTCGTCGTGATCCTCATCCGCGACCTCAAGGTTGACGAGCTGGCGCTCATCGCCGCCCTCCGGAAACAGACCCGGGTCCCGCTCCTCGACCCGGGCCACATCGAGGTCGATCCCGAAGCATTGCGCCTGGTTCCGCGTGATTCCTGCGCCCGGCTACGGGTGCTCCCGATCGGCGTCAACCTCGACGGCAAGACCCGCGTCCTGCGCGTCGCGATGGCCGACCCGACCGACACCTCGGCCATCCTCGAGCTCGAGGTCATTGCCAACTGCGAGATCGAGGTCACAGCGCTGCCGCTGTCGGCGATCGAGGAGCTGGTCGACAAGGGCTACAAGCAGTTCTCGACCGCGGTCACCGGCCGGCCTCGTCCGTACTCCGACAGCCTGTCCCGCCCGCACCGGATGGTCTATCCCATCGATGGCAGTGGCGATCCCGCGCACGAAGTCAGTGTCACTGCACAGATTCCACTCCAGGCCCTGATTCCCGCAGGGCCCGACCTCGAGCAGCGGTTCGCCGCGGTCTGCCAGCTCCTCGTGACCAAGGGCATCGTGACCGACGCCGAGCTGGCGGAAGCCCTCAAGAAAGCCGACGGCAAGCCCTCGGATTCCTGAGGGTTCGCCGCGTTTTGCCACGGGCATCCACGGGACCCTTTGCTATCATCGGTGCTGGTTGTCCGTCAGGCGACCTATGCCCCGTCATGACATGACCACTGCTGCCCCGATGATCAACTGCGCCGGATGCACGAGCCGCTATGCCGAGACGGCATTGTTTTGCCCGAACTGCGGAACGCCGAAGGCCCGCGACGTAGCGAGCACCAGCGATCCTCTCATCGGCAAGGTCCTCGGCGAGCGGTTTCAGATCCTCGAGCTTCTCGGCCACGGCGGCTCGGGAACGATCTATCGCGCGGAGCACGTCACGCTCCGCCGCAAGGTCGCGATCAAGGTCCTGCATAACGAGCTGTCGCGCGACGACCTCGCGGTCGAACGCTTCCGGCGCGAGGCGACCACGGTCGCCGAGATCGATAACGAGCACATCGTCGAGATTCACGACTTCGGTCGCACCAACGACGGCCGGCTCTATCTCGCGATGGAGCTGCTCGAGGGCGAGACGCTCGACCACGTGCTCGCCCGCGACAAGACGCTGTCCGTCGAGAAGACCGCCGACATCTTGATCCAGGTCGGCGAGGCGCTGATGGAGGCGCACGCGATCGGCTACGTTCATCGCGACCTGCGACCGCGCAACGTGTACCTCGCGGTGCGGCGCGGCAAGGCGAACTTCGTCAAGCTCCTCGACTTCGGGCTCGCGAAGCTCGTCGAGACCGACGCGCAGGCCGCGTCGACGAGCCTCGGCATGACGTTCGGCGATCCGCGCTACATGTCGCCCGAGCAGGCGCGTGGTGATCGGATCGATCGTCGCGCCGATATCTATCAGCTCGGCTGCGTCGCCTACGAGATGCTCACCGGCGCGCCACCGTTCACTGGCAACCGCGTGTTCGACATCCTCAGCAAGCAGGTCACCGAGATCCCGACGCCACTGCCGACGCGCCGTCCGGGCGTGCCGCTCTGGGTCGAGGCCGCGGTCGCCAAGATGCTCGCGAAGGATCCGGAGAACCGGTTCGCCACGACAACGCGAATGGTCGAGGCGCTCCGCCTCGGGCTCGAGACCGGTCAGATCATGGACGACGAGATCGCACGCCGGCGCGAGAGCATTCCGCCGCCGTCGGTCTCGCGCGTGATGATGAAGATGGGACTGTCTGCGCCGATAGATCCGGCGCCGCCCGGGCTGCTCGGCAAGGAGACGCTCAAGGGGCACCTCGAGCCGCACGACGAGCCATCGCGTCGCCGCACCGGTACGCCGCAGGTCGGTGTTCCCGTGCAGCCGGCCGTGGCCGGTCAGATCGAGCCGCGCCCGCCGTCTCCGCCGCCGGTGATGCCGGCGGCGCCGGTCTACGTCGCGCCTCCAAGCGGCCCGATCGTGCCAGGCTCGCAGACCGTCACGGGCTACACGTCGTCGGCGCCGACTGCCGCCGCTGCGGCGGTGGTGTCGTCGCAGACCGCGCACGGCTACTCGGCTGCGCTGAGCGGTCCGCCGCAGATGCCGCCGCCACTCGCGTCGTCGCACGAACAAGCCGCCGCGCTCGCCGCGACCGCGCCGGCGCCGAGCATTTCCGCGCCGGTCGTCGCTGCGCCTGCACCGGTGATCGCTGCGCCGGTCGTCACGCCTGCGCCCGTGCTCGGCGCGCCGGTGCACGTGCCGCTCGCGCCGGTCGTCTCCGCACCGAGCGGTCCGACGGGTCGAAGCAAGCGCAGCGCGTCGCAACTCGGTCCCGGTGATAGCTCGGCGTGGTTTGACGAAGGGGACAGCGCCTCGGAGGAAGCTGACGTCGTTCGCTCGCGCAAGCTGATCTCGCCAAGCACGACGGACTTCTCGATGTACGACGAGCTGCCGCAGCGCCGGCGGTGGCCGATGATCGTCGCGGTCCTCGGTGGCCTCGCGCTCGTCGGTGGCATCGCATTCGCGCTCACGCGCGGCGACGACAAGCCGGCTGCGAAGGTCGAGGCGCCGGTCGCCACGGCTCCGACGCCGCCACCGGTCGACGTGCCGCCGAGCCAGATCATCACGCCCGAGGGCAGTGGTGCTGCACCGACGGTGAAGCCGACGAGTATCGCGACCGCGGCCAAGGCGACGAACCCCAGCACGCCGAAACGCACGAACACCACGCCGCGGACCACGACGAACACCGATCCCGATGACACCGCGTCGCGCCGGCCCGGTCAGGGCGGTGGTGCGGCCGACTGGTTCGGCGATGGCACCACGACCACGCCGGCCGTCACCGAGACGCCGGTGACCACGCCGACCACGACACCGACGCCGACGACCACGCCGACCACCACACCGGGTGTCAGCGGGACCGATGGACCCGTCGATCCGTACGGCGGTGGTGCCGACGCACCGCCGGCCGACAATGCGTCCCCCGACAAGAAGGCCGAGTTCTTCTCGAACCTCGGCCGGCAGCAGCTGATGTCGGGTGACACCGCGGGTGCTGCGTCGAGCTTCAAGAAGGCACTCGAGCTCGACGCGAAGAACATCCCCGCGATCATCGGCATGGGCGAGATCGCGCTGCGTCAGGGGCTGTTCGGCGATGCGATCGCGCACCTCAAGAAGGCCGCGCGCCTGGCGCCGAGGAGCTCGCACGTGTTCACGTTGCTCGGCGAGGCCTACCTCGGCACCGGCAACAACGCCGTCGCTGCCGATCAGTTCAAGAAGGCGCTGCAGCTCGATCCCGACAACACGCGGGCACGCGAGGGCTTCAACGAAGCCCAGAGTCGCGTGCCGCCCACCGAAGACGACTAGCTCGTCGGTTTGGCGATCACGGTCGGACGATCGTGTTGGAGTCGAGCGTGATCTCCGTGATGCGGGCAAGCGCGCGTCCGTTCAGCGTCGCTCCGGTGTCCATCGTGATCGCTTGGTCCGCCATGATCGTGCCGTTGAACGCCGAGGTCGTGCCGAGGGCCGCCGAGGTGCCGACCTGCCAGAACACGTTGGCCGCGTTCGCGTCACCGATCAGGATGACCTGACGTCCGGCTGTCGTGGTCAAGGTCGATGCCATCTGGAAGATGAACACCGCGTCGGAGTCCCCCTGCCCGTCGAGCGTCAGGTCTCCCGACGAGACCTCCAGTGAATCGGTCGACTTGTACAGCCCTGGGGTCAACGTCTGACCGCCCAGGTTGCCCGCCACCGTGGTCGGGCACAGCGTGCGGCCAGCAGCATCGTTGTACGCCGTCGTCAGATCTGCGATGGCCGCCGCCGAGGTTGTATTGGCCGAGTGCTCCGTGCCGGTGAAGTTTCCCGGCGGGAAGCCATCGATCGCGGTGCCCGGGCTGACGCCGATGTCACCGGTCAGCGACGTGGGACCGGTGCTGGCCACGGACGCTCCGGCGAGGACCGCGAAGGATCCCGCGGACCGCAGCGCGACGGCAGCTTGGCCGCACGCGCCGGTCGAGAAGGTCCAGACATGGTCGCTCGCGAGCTTCTGGCCCTGCGGATCCGCTGCGCCGGTCGTGATCCTGCCGGTATATGGCAGCGAGATCGAGAGCGGGTTCGTCGCGGTGAACGTCGCGGTGGTTCCGCTGTAGGTGACAGTGCCTGCCACCGCGTTCGTACCTTGCCTCACCGTGAACGTGGTCGCGGTGAGCGTCGCCGGGTTCATCGGCTCGCTGAAGGTCGCTGTGACGCGGCGATTGACCCCCACGTTCGAGGCCATGTCGAGCGGGGAGGTTGCGATGACGGTCGGGACGGCGGGGTTGCCGCCGCCGTCGGCGAGATCGTACTGGACGAGCTGATCACCACATGCCGGTGACAGCGAGAGGAGCAGTGCTCCGAGGATGACGGTTCTCATGGTGTTTTGCTTTCCGTGACGATGATGAATTCGAGGATGAACTCGACGCGGCGATTCGAATCGCGGCCCTCGGCGGTGGTGTTGGTCTCGGTCGGCACCGACTCGCTGAAGCCCTTGGAGACCAAGCGCTCCTTCGCGACACCCTTGGAGACGAGATAGTCGAGCACCGCGAGAGCGCGCGCTTCCGAGAGCGCCTGGTTGTGGTCGTAGGTGCCTTCCGAGGACGCGTGCCCGTCGATCTGCACCTTGAAGCCGCGGTTGTCCTGGAGTGCGCGCACGACCTCGTCGAGCGCTGGATACGACGTGGGCTCGATGACTGCGGAGTCCCAGCCAAAGGCAATCGTCTCCTTGACCTCGAGCTTCTCGCGCTTGACGACGACCTTGCTGTACACGGGACATCCGTCGTTCTCGACGGGGCCTGCCACGTCCGGACAGTTGTCGGCGGAGTCGATCACGGTGTCGCCGTCGCGATCCGAAGGTGCGCCGGGCGGCGCGGGTTCGACCACCGCAACGATGGGCTCGCGCTTGCGCTCGAGCCCCGTGGTGATCTCGAGGCCGATTCCAAACATGAGGATCTTGGCGTCGCGTCCGTCGAAGCCAGCGTCCTCGTCGTCGATGATCTGGTAGTAGCGAGCAAACGGACCAACCCAGAACCGGCGACGGTTATCGAGCGGCATGCTCACGCCGACGGCGGTTGCGAAGCCGGGTCTCGACAGCGCACCCGTGCGCGCATAGACGAGGTCGACATCGACCCACGGCGCGATTCCAAGGCCCGGCGCATCGTGCGGTCGCATCAGGCGCGCGCCACCGCCGAGTGTCCACGACGTTCCTGCTTCGGCCATCACAGCGGCGTCGGCAGGCAGCCGCGTGTACGCGAAGCTCGGGCCGACTTGCAGATAGCGGTGGACGCCGAACAGCACCTTCACGGTATGTCCCATTCCGACATCGGTGCGGTCACGCTGCGGATCAGTGAGCGCCGTCGCGAGACCTGGCTCGAGCTTGAGCGAGAGCTGCATCCCAGGCGCGAGGTGATGAGGCTCACTCTCGTCGGCCTCCTGCGCGTGCGCGACGGGTGCGAACACAGAGATGGTTGCGAACAGAGGGAGCGCGACAAGAGCCGCGGTCAGAGCATCGAAGGTAATTCTCACGAGCGCCTCTCGAGCACCTTCCGAGCCAACACGCTCCTGAGCAGTCTCAGGAGAACGAGCGTCGGTGAGCGAATCGATGGGCGACAGGTGCCCGAACACCGCACAGCCGCACGGCAGCGTTCCCACGATCGTGTTGCGCTGGCCGGTGTGGGCACGCACGGCGTTTCAGGCACAAGGCTCTCTAGTTGCAGTGTGTGCGGCCATGACGAAGACCAGCACTGAACAGCCCGAGACGCCCGAGACCACGCCCGAGTCCAAGCTCGATCACGCCGTCGCCAAGGCGAAGGATGGCCTCGAGGCGGTCACCGACACGGCGAAGGCAGTCGCCACCAAAGTGGCTGACGCAGCCGAGGCGGTCGTCGACGGAGCGAAGGACAAGGCGAAGGACGCCAAGCGAGCTGTGCGCGATGCCGCAACGCACACCAAGGACAAGCTCGAGGATCTGAAGGACAAGCTCGACTGAGCGAGTCGCCGCGCCGCCACCCACGGCGCGACGCGCAGTTCACCTCGATTCCCCCGAATCGCGGTGTGCGTGATCTACGAGCGACGCTGCTTCTTCGACGGGTGCTTGGGCGTCGGGGCGACGTCCTTTGCCGGTGCCGTCCAGGCAGACGGCGCACCATGGTGGGCGACTCCGAGGCGCATACGGCGAGCCGTAAACGAGATCTTGGGGCGCTTGTTGCCGAGCAGCATTGTTCCAGCCTGGGCTCTCGGATCCAGCTGCGCAACTTTACGAGGATGGGGGAGATCTCTCCTGGATCCTCGTGAGAAGATGGACCTACATGGCCGTCTTTCACGTGTTCGTCGAAGGCGCGACGGACGAATCCCCGGGAGGGCTCGAGCGCCTCGCCGGAGCGATCGCAAAGCACTACGGACTCGGCGCGGCCGATCTGCTCACGCGTCTGCAGAAGGGCCGCTTCCGCGTGAAGGGCAACGCCGATCGCGGCACCGCCGATACCTACGCGCGTGACCTCGGCCGGCTCGGCGCGCGATGCGTGATCGAGGAGGCGACGGCCGATAACTCGCAGCGCACCACGCCGTTACCGTTTCCTGCCGTGCGTCCCGATACGCCGCCGGCAGGAACGCCAACGGTCTCGAGCGCACCGCATCTCTCGATCCCGCCGCCGATGGGCGCGCCGATGCCAGCGCGATCGTCGACGCCACCGCCGATGGGCAGCGGGCTCTCTGCCGCCGGGCCCCGCGAGTCGACACCGCCACCGATGTCGGGGCTCGCCGCCGCCGGAGCGCGTGCGTCGACACCGCCGCCGATGGGTGGCGCAGCTGCGCAGTTCCAGAGCGGCCTGTCCGCCGCATTCTCGGGTGAGATGCCGGCCGCGGATCTCGGTGCACTGGGTCCCGGTGGCGGCGATGCCGCGTTCTCGCTCTCGTCGCTCGACGGTGTCGAGGACAACAGCGAGTCCGGTGGATCGATCGGTCCACTGCCGAGCGCGGGCATGCCCGCGAGCATCGGGCCGGCACCCGAGAAACCGAAGAGCATCAAGATCGCGAAGGCCGACAAGCCCAAGGACGAGCCGCTCGACATGTTCCAGCCGCCCGAGTTGCAGGGCGACGAGTTCAAGGTCGACATCGCGTCTGACGAGGCCGACTTCTCTGCACGCAAGCGCGCGAGCACGCCGCCGCCCATGCAAACCGTGCCCGATCCCGCGGCGAAGCCCACCTCGCAGCGCCTCCCGACCGCGCCGTCGACGCAGCGGATCTCGAAGCCGTCGATGCAGGTGCCGACCGCACCAATTTCCGTCGTGACGTCGATGCCGAGCAAGTTCGGCCCGCTCGGCGACGAGCGCGTGCGCTTCGCGGCCGGCGTGATCCTCGCCGTGCTGCTCGGCTTCATTCCCGCGCACTTCGTCGCGAAGATGAAGGAGGAGTCGGCCTACGCGACGATCGATCGCAAGGTGATCACCGCGCAACAGGCGGCCGAGACTCCCGAGGTCTACGCGAACCTCGACCGCATGCGTGCCGATCAGCTCGATCGCAAGGAGAGCGAGCATCGCAACGCCGCGATCATCGGCTTTGCGATCTGGGCGCTCGTTGGCAGCGGCATCGCGTTCGCCTGGTTCAAGAAGATTCCCTGGGACGCCTGAGCGGCCAGATCATTCCGTCGACTGTTGCTTGGCCGCTTCCTTGGCGCGCTTGCGGCTGACGGTCCACGCGAGAATGATCGACAGGTTGTAGAGCAGCACCATCGGGATCGCCATGGTGAGCTGCGTCGGCACGTCGGGCGTCGGCGTCAGGATCGCGCCGACGACAAATGCGATCACGATGAACCAGCGATTGAACTTCCACAGGCTCTTGTGGGTCACCATGCCCGTGAGCGCCAGGAAGTAGATCAGCAGCGGCAGCTCGAAGACGGCGCCGAACGCGAGCATGAGGTCGCGGATCAGGTCCAGGTACTGCCCCATCGCGAGCATCGGGGCGGTCGTCGCGTCGGAGAAGCCGAGCATGTAGTTCGCGATCGTCCTGATCACCACGTAGCGACAGAACAGTGCGCCGGCGATGAAGAACAACGCCGAGAACACCGCGAATGACACGCCCATCCGGCGCTCACGCTTGTAGAGGCCCGGGGCGACGAACTGCCACAGCTGATAGAAGATGAACGGCGACGAGGCAAAGATGCCCGCCCACAGCGAGATCGACATGTTGACCCAGAACGGCTCGGTCAACGACAGGAACACCAGCTGCGGCTCCTTCGTGATCTTCTTCGCGCGCCAGACCTCGAACAGCGGCTCTTTCAGCCACTCGAAGATCGCGTCCGAGAAGTAGAAGCAGATGAACACCGCGAGCACGAACGCGATCGCCGCGTTGCGAACGCGATCACGCAGCTCGCCGAGATGCGAGAGAAACGGCATGCGACCGCTCTCGAGCTCAGCGTCGGGGGACGGCTCGGCAGTCGCGTCGCGCTGGACCGGCTCAGCCATGCTTCTTGGCGACCGTACCAGCAGCGGGCTTGATCAGGTGACCCAGCTCGTCGGCCTTGGTCGGCGGACTCTCGGGATCGAGCTCGCCCGCACTCATCGGAAGCGTGAGCGCAGGCGCCGCTTCGCCGGCGATCGCATCGGGCGCGGCATTGGGAGCGAGCTCGGCAGCCGCCTCGCCATCACCGTCATCGCGTGGCTCGTCGTGGCCACCGGTGGTCGTGGGCGGTGAATCGATCGCCGGTGTGGACTCGGCGAGCTTGGGCTGAATCCGCGTGGGCGGTCGCGCCGGGTACTCGTCACCGCGCAGGGCGCTCTTGAGGTCGCGGATCGCGCCACCGATCTGCTCGTCACCCTCGATCTGGTTCTGCAGCGCGCGCGACTGGCGCTTCAGATCGCGGATGCCTTTGCTGATGGTTTTGGCAGCATCGGGCAGCTTGTCGGGCCCCAGAAACAGGAGCGCGACGACTAAGATCACAAGGATCTCGCTGCCGCCGATGCCGAACATCGAAGGCAGCATAGCACCCTGGCCCCGCATGGGGCCGCGCACGTCACTCGAACGCGCTGAACGTAAAGGTCAGCTGGAGCACGGCTTCAGCGCCCTTCGTGCCGAAATCAGCCGCTGCAGGGGCATTCAGCACCACCTTGAAGCTGCCACCCAGCATCTTTTCGACGTCCTGCTCGCCCACGGCGGTCCAGTCAAAGGACGAATGCCCCCCGTACAGGCCCAGGCCGGTCGGCGAATCGAAGTGCGCCGCCACGAAGGTATTGTTGGAGTCGTTGGTCAGAAAGCTCACGTAGACGTCGCCGGTCATGACCTGCTCGAGACCGACCACGTTGCTCGACTGCGCAGCCAGCGTGATCGTGACCTTGTCGAGCTCGATGAGCCCGGGGTCGCGGCCCAGCTTGGCCTGAGCGTCGCTGATGAACTTCGCGTAGGGATTGCCGCTCTCGGTGCTGATGCCTTTTTCGGGCGTCAGCGTGTTGCTGGATGAGACCTCACCGGACTTTACTTTCAGCTCGATCCCGACGGGCGCCGTACGTGTAGGCATTCAGAACTCCCGGGTCGTTCTGCCAAAGTCCGTGGGCGAAGTCCCAGGCGAGCCCGCGGTGTCCGTGGGAGCCGAACCCTTGCGGAACCAGATCGCCGCACCTGGTGCGCCGGGCGCTGCGAGCAGGCCGCTCTCGCGATCGATCGACACGCGCTCCATGTCCGGCGGCGGCGGCCCTGGCAGCGCCACCTCGGGACGATTGCCTTCCGAAGCACGCATCGCCTTGAGCCACAGCGGCAGCGCAGCATGCGCGCCGTCTCCTTGGCGACCGAGCTTGGTGGTCGGATCATCGAAGCCGATCCACACCACGGACAGCGCGCGACCGGTGAAGCCGGCGAACCACGCATCGGTGTTGTCGTTGGTCGTGCCGGTCTTGCCCGCGGCATCACGACCGAGCGAGCGAGCCGCCGTTGCCGTGCCGCGCTTCACCACGTCACTCATCATGTCAGTGAGCTGGAACGCGACCGACTCCTGCACGAGCTGGGCGCTTTCGATGCCGTTACGCTCTGCGGGATCGAGCCCCGCGGTTGCCGCGACTCGATCGAGCCGCTGTGCGGGCGCGAGCCACGGATCTTCGGGAACCGTCGAGTCGAACAGCACGCGGTCGCCACGCCGCACGCGAACGGCGAGTCGCGGCGCGACGGCCCAGCCACGCCGCGCGACCACGGCGTAGGCACGCGCGAGCTCGATCGGCTTGACGCACGATGCACCGAGCGCCATCGGACGAACCTCGGCGAGTGGCGTCGTGATGCCGAGCCGCCGCGCGAGCGCGATCACGTTGTCGACACCGACACGATCGAACACGTCGATCGCGGGCGCGTTGAGTGACGACGCGAATGCATCCTGCGCGAGCACGACGCCGCGAAAACGATTGCCAGACTTCGGCTTCCAGTGCGTGTTCGTGACCTCGTCGTACTCGGCGACCGGCGCGTCGCGCAGCGCGGTGCCCGGCGTGATCGCGCCACCTTCGAGCGCCGCGCCGTACACGAATGGCTTCCACGCCGAGCCAGGCTGCCGGCAGCTCTGCAGCATGCGATCGAACTGATCGGCCTTCGCGCCGGCCTTCCCATCGATTACCTTCGCACCGCCCTTCGGCGGTGCTGCGCGGTCCAGCACGCTGGACCTTGCAATGCCCCAGTCGCGCCCACCGACGAGCGCCTCGACGTAACCGGTGCGGTGATCCCACACGATCGCGGCGATCTGCGGGGTCTGCTTGTTCGCAGCCCAGGTCAGCGTATGTGCCGCGGCATCGGCCTCGAGGCGTGTGCCGAGCGCGGGCAGGGCGGCGGTCTCGATCGTGAGGCCGCCGCGCTGCGCTTCACCCGGGAACGCACCGTCGACGAGCTTGCGGACCGCCTCGGTGTACCAGCCGATGCGCGTGCCGTAGTAAGCCTGCGGCCGGCGCAAGGTGATCTCGGTCGCGACCGCCTTCTCGCGCGTCGGCTCGTCGATGAAGCTCGCGCGAGCCATGCGAGCGAGCACCTCGTCGCGCTTCTCTCGCGCGACCTTGGGGTGGTGATACGGGTCGATCCGCGCGGGAGACTGGATCAATGCGGCGAGCATCGCGGCTTGCGCCAGGTCGAGATCGGCGACCGGCCGATCGAAGTACGCGCGCGCCGCAGCGGCCATGCCGTACGAGCCCTGCCCGAGGAACACGAACGAGAGGTAAACCTCGAGGATCTCGTGCTTGGTCCAGCGCAGCTCGATCATGCGCGCGAGTAGCCCCTCGCGAACCTTGCGCCGCGCGGTGCGCTCCGTGCCGATCTCGTCGGGGAGCAAGTTGCGCGCGACCTGCTGCGTGATCGTCGACGCGCCTTGCGTGACGCGCTCGGCACGATAGTTCGCGTACGCGGCGCGCATCATCGCGCGGTAGTCGACGCCGTGATGCGAGTAGAAGCGAACGTCCTCGGCCGCCAGCACCGCCTGCACGAGATGCACGGGCAGATCTTCGAGCGTGGCGAGCGTACGGTGACCCACCGCCTTGCCGTCCTCGAACGGCAGCTCGGCGAGATACGAGCCGTCGGCCGCCACGATGCGCGTGGTCTGTGGTGCGGTCGCGCGCCACTCGGTGAGATCCGGCACGTCGGGCAGGGCACGCGCCCAGCTCCGCAGCGTCGTGATCACGACACCGCCGACGACGAATGGCGCCGCGAGCACGAGCCAGATCACCGCGAGGATCGGCAGCCGCCACCACCAGCCACCGTCTCGCCGGTTGGCCACGCGTACGAGTGTCATGACCCGAACAGCGCCATCTGGCGCGGCGGACCGAGGACACGCGCACGAGGGCCAAGTGCCAGAACGATCGTATCGGCGCACGCACCGGTGACGAAGACGTCCTTCGCGCGCGATTGTTCGATCCACTCGAGCAGCAGCTTGCGCCCCGCGACGAACGGCCACGCGAAGCTCGCGTCGTACGGATTCTTGTCGAGCGCACGCACCGACACGAGTGCCGTCGAGATCTTCGCGGTGTCGGCGAGCTTCACGCGCTCACCATCGACGCGGATCACGACGGTCGGCTCCTTGCCGGGCGCACGGATCGCTGGCACCGCGGTATGTGCACGCACGCGCAGCGCGGCATCGCGAATCGAGCGCGACGCCGCGACCACCATGCCCTCCTCGACGAGCCGCGCGGCGACCTCGAGCCCGTCGAACACGGTGTCGACGACGAGCACCGGAACGTGCGCCAGCGCGAGCTGCGTCGAGATCCACTCGGCGACGCGTTCGGCGATCGTCTCCATCGCTGCCAGCTTGTGCCCCATCTCCCCGAGCGGCGCGGCGACCACCACGGCATCGCACGCGCGAACCTCGGCGGCCTCGGTCGGATGCACGGTGCGGATCGCGCCGGCGTAGAGCACGGTGCGGCCACCGAGATCGACGTGCAGTGCCGCGGCTCCGATCCCTCGCCCCGACGGGATCAACGACAGTCGCGTGGTGCCGAGGGTGAACGGCTTGTGTACCGGCACCGCGAGGTGACCGGCTTCTGCGCCCAGGAGCGCGAGCGTGATCGGTGTGGCGATCAGCTGCCCGTGACCGGCGCGGCCCACGCGCTCGGCAGACGACACGAAGCACACGTCACGGCGGCGTCGCGCGTCGCACCAGATCGGCGTCCCGGTCAGGTGCACGCCGTCGCGCCACGTGATCGGAGCTGGGGGTGCCGTGCGTGGTCTTCGGGCCACGTCCCACGGTGACACCCACCAGGCAACTAGGCAACTTACGGTCTTTACTCGATCACGGGCTCGGGCAGCGCATTGGTCTCGAGGGCCTCCTCGAGCTCCTTGATCACCGCCTGGAGCAACTCCCGCTGCGCGTCGTCGAGGTCGAACACGATTCCCATGCCGGGCGGCTCCTCGTCGTGCGCGAGGATCGTGTGCGAGACCTTGCCGACGAGCGACAGCGGCTGCTCCTTGCCCGGGACGCTCACCAGCATGTGGATCTGCGAAGTCTCCGGCAGCGGCTTGTCGGTGAACAGGAACACGCCCTCTTCGTTGATGTCCTTCGTGGTCGTGTTCGCCGGGCCTTCGACGGCGCCGTACGTGACCTGAAGGCGGATCGGCAGGCGGCGCTTCTCGCGCAGGTTGAGAAGCCCGCCACGGATGAAGCCGTTGAGGTAGTTGATCTTCTCGCGCTCGGTTCCGCTCAGCGCGACGACCATGCCGGTGGGTTCCTCGCGCGTGCCGACGACCGTGCCGCGAAGCGTGACGAGCCAGCCACCGACGTTGAGATCGATGCGCAGTGCCGAGCCATTGTCGAGCGGCTCCTCGGTCGGAACAAATACGGTCCAGTCACGCGGATCGAAGATCTGCATCCACTCCGTATGACTGCCCAGCCTCAGCTCGAGCCGTACCGCTCCCACCCGATCACTGTAAACCAGGCGTGGGTCCGTGCGGGAATTTGCTAACGAATGGCAACCTTGAGCGCGGTCGGCTTACCTGCGCGCTGAACGATGATCGTCGCGGCGCGCGCGCTCTGCATGCGGGCGTAGACGTCGGCCGCGTCGTCGAACGAGCACAGCGGCTTGCCGTCGACAGCGGTGATCGTGTCGCCCTTCTTGAGGCCTGCCTTCGCGAGCAGGGTGCCGTCGGCGATCGAATCGATCCGCAGGCCGTCCGCGACGAACTTCGCGTCGAACGTGACCGCGGTGGCGCCGAAGTCTGCGAGCGCGGCGTCGACATCGGCGCGCGCGATGGTGAAGCTGTTCGCGACGGGTGCTGGGCTGCCCGTGGCTGCAGCCGCAAGCGCCTCGGCATCGGTCGCGCCCGGCGTGGCAACGGGCGCGGGCGTGGCAATGGGCGCGGGCTTCGCAGGCACGGGCGGCTCGGCACCGACGGCCTCGGCGAATGCGATGATGCCAGCGTTGGGGGCGTCGTACGGATCCGCGGGGATCGCCGGCCCGCCATCGACGACCGGCACCGGGGTCGGGCCGTTCACGCTGGCGCTGCGGACATCACCGGCCGGCAGGGTCGTGAGGCCCGTCGTGGACTGGGCGTCGGCGTACGGGTCCTGCGGCGCTGCTTCTGTGGTCGCAACGGCGGCAGCATCGGTCGCCGGCTTGGTCTTGCCGGCCTTGCGCTCGGCGGCGCGGCGGCGCCAGGTCATGTCCGGCGCGGTCAGGATGATCTCGGCGCCGCTTGGTGCGATCAGCGTCACCTCGTCATCGGCGATCTCGTCGACGATGTAGCCCTCGATGTCCTGGCCGACTTCTGCCGTGACATGGGTGCCACGGTTTCGGTCGAACAGCAGAACCTGGTGACTCTCCGGCAGCATCTTCACCACCCGGAGCGGCACCTTGCGCTTGCTCACTTCCGGCTTGGGATCCGCCGGGTTCGCCTCGTCGGCGAGGGTGACCGAACCTGTCAGGGCGAGGAACAGAAGGGCACTGACGAAACGCATGGTTGGACCATGTGCAATCAGCGATCCCGCGCAACACGCTGAAACTGGGCCCTGTTCTCGTCGATCTGTAGTCGGCGATTCACAGCGGGTGTGCCAGTGTGGGACGAAACTACTTCTTGTCGAGCTCGGACAGGTCGAGATCCTCGAGCTCCTTGAGGTCCTCGGCAGTCAGGCTGCCGCTGCCGCTTGGATCCGAGGACATCGCGGTGCCCTTCGAGGAGTCGGCCTTGCCGCCGTCGTCCTTGCCGCCCGCGGACAGCTGCTTGGCGCTGTCGCCCTTGGGCGCCTCGAGCATGCCCATCTTCGACTTCAGGTCGGCCAGTGCGTCGTCCTCGCTGCCGCCGCCGCCCTGCTCGAGCGCCAGAAACTTCGACTCGAGGGTGTCGCCCGACAGCTCGCCGGCGAGCTCGGCACCCGCCTCGGCCTCGGCCTCCATGAGCTGGATGCGCTCGGCCATGCGGTCGAACGTGTCGAATGCGCTGGTATCGCCGAGACCCTGCATGGTGTTGGCGATCTGCTGCTGCGCCTCGGCGCGCTTCTTACGCGCGATGAGGATGTTCTTCTTGCGCTTCGCTTCCTCGATCTTGTTGTTGAGGAGGCGCAGCGCATCCTTGAGCTTCTCGACGGCCTGCTTCTGCTGGATCCACTGGGTCTGGAACTGGCCGGCGATCTTCTCGTGCTCCTGCTTGCGTCCGAGCGCCTGACGAGCGAGGTTGTCATCACCCGCGCGCACAGCGACCATCGCCTTGCGCTCCCACTCCTTGGCCTTGTCCGTCTCCGATGCGTACTGCTTCTGAAGTTTCTTCTCGTCGGCGATCGCGATCGCGACGGCCTTCTTCGCCTCGACCAGCTGCTGCTGCATCTCCAGCAGCACCTGGGTCAGCATCTTCTCCGGATCTTCGGCCTTCGTGATGAGGTCGTTGATGTTCGACTTGATCAGAGTCCCGAGTCTGGAAAAGATCCCCATGGCTTCTATCGAGCCTACGAGATCAATGGGGCACCCGCAACGATGACAGCCAGCAGTCTGCCCCGTCACGTGGGCATCATCATGGACGGCAACGGGCGGTGGGCGCAGCTCAGGAATAAACCGCGTCTCGAAGGTCACAAGGCCGGCGCCGAGAGCGTCCGCGACATCACCCGCGCATCACGCGAGCTGGGCCTCGAAGCACTCACGCTCTACGCGTTCTCGTCGCAGAACTGGGCCCGCCCGGCCGACGAGGTCGCTGGACTGATGCAGCTTCTTCGCGACTTCTTGATCGACGAGCGTAGCGAGATCATGGACAACCAGATCCGCCTCGAAGCACTCGGCGACATCGAGCGGCTGCCCGCATTCGTGCGCGACCCGCTCGACGAGCTACGCGCTGCTTCGCGCGGAAATTCCAAGATGGTGCTGACGCTCGCGCTGAGCTACGGCGGCCGCGAATCGATTGCGCGGGCGGCCCGCGCCGCGGCCACCGATATTGCAGCCGGCCGGCTGACCTGCGAGGCACTCGACGCCGACAAGCTGCAGAGCTACCTGCCCACCGCGTCGCTGCCGCCGCTCGACCTGCTCGTGCGCACCAGCGGCGAGCGCCGCGTCTCGAACTTCATGCTGTGGGAGATCGCGTACGCCGAGCTGATGTTCGTCGACATCATGTGGCCGGAGTTTCGCCGCGAGCATCTCTACAAGTGCCTCGAAGACTACGCCACCCGTGAGCGCCGCTTCGGGATGACGTCCGCACAGCTTGCCGACACCTCGGACGTGTAGTTAGCTCCAGGCCTTGGCCCTCGGCAACCTCGCGCAGCGGTTCCTGGTCGCGGTCGTCGCGGTCCCAGTCCTCCTCCTTCTGCTCCACTATCATCGGCCCGAGCCGACGTGGGCGGTCATCTTCATCGCGTCGCTCCTCGCGATGCGGGAGTTCTTCGGCATGACGTTGCCCGCCGAAGATCGCGGGCCCGCGCTCGTGATGGGCGGCCTCGCGTCGGCGGCGTTCTACTGGCTCGACCCGTTCTCGCTTCACTACGCGCCGGCATCACAGGTCCTGCGTGGTGCAGTCATGGCGGGCTCGTCGATCACGCTGATCCTCGCGGTGATCGTGCCCGGCCTCTACTACCTGTTCCGCTTCCGCGACATCCCGAGCGTCGCGGGCCGGTTCGCCGCGACGGTGTCGGGCATCGTCTACGCGGGCTTCCTCACCACGTTCCTCGCGTTTCTCAAGCGCATCGATCCGAACCAGGGCGGCGACACCGTGGTGATCGTCCTGATCATCGCGTGGGTCGCCGACACCGGTGGCTACTTCGCCGGTCGCTTCCTCGGCAAGGGCAAGCTCTACGAGGCCGTCAGCCCGAAGAAGACGTGGGCCGGCCTGTGGGGCGGCATCGCCGGCGCGGTCGTCGGCGTGATCGTGCTCAAGCTGTTCTTCGCGGAGTGGCTGACCTGGTTCGACGTGTTCGCGCTGTCGATTCCCGGCTGCCTGCTCGGCCAGATGGGGGATCTCGCGGAGTCGCTGATCAAGCGCTCGACGGGCGTGAAGGACTCGGGCTCGCTACTGCCCGGTCATGGCGGCATCCTCGATCGCATCGACGCGGTGCTGTTCATCGCGCCCTACGTCTACGCGTATCTGCGGTTCAAGCTCTCGCTGGGCTGAGACAGGCCGGTCCGACCAAAGTTGGGACTTCAACTTCCAACTATTCTGGACTATGGTCCGCCGCGATGATGAGGGCGCAAACC